>JAFZSI010000043.1 GCA_017619445.1 Prevotella sp. | reverse complement strand
TTCTTTTAATTGTCTGTTCTGTTTTCTCACACAGATTGCACGGATAACACGGATGGGTGGGTCTTTTCGACCACTGATTTCTCAGATTCCTCAGATTTTTCTTTTGTTCTTCTTATTCCACAGATTATTATAGATTTCTGCGGCTAAAGCCGCGATTCCTCCCACCCTGCCACCAAGAATCCGTGTAATCCAAGGATAATCATCCCCTCATACTGAATCCGTGTAATCCGTGAAATCCGTGGTCTAAAGAAAGTATCCATCCGTGTCATCTGTGATATCCGTGTGACATTGAACCATCTCCGTGGTGTAGTGCGTTGTTCTCATAAACCGTTGAGTTGTTCTCATAAAGCGGCACTTTACGTTCACAACTCATTGCTTTACGCTTGGATTTTCTACAAAATCCGTTTGCAAAGATAAACTATATGTAGCGAAGGGCAAAAAACAGGCCCGTAACTGCCATGTTAACGGGCGTTAAAGAAGCAAACCGTGGTGGTGAGGTGGCATGAAGTGGTCATGCCGTGGATAAACAGAAGTTGATTATCCGTTTTTTCTGATCAGCGTCAGGCCGTCGCGCAGGGGCAGGATGACGCGGGTGACGCGCGGGTCGGCAGCCACGAAGTCATTGAACTGCTCAATGGCAGCGGTCTGGTGGTCGCGGTCGTAGTGGTGGTCAATTACGTGGCCGTCCCACAATGTGTTGTCGGCCAGGATGTAACCACCTGGGCGCAGAATGCCGAGCACCATCTCGTAGGTTTCAAGATAGGTGCGCTTGTCACCGTCGATGAAAGCCATGTCAAAGGTTACGCCGAGACGGGGTGCCTCGGTGATGGCGTCGCCAATGATGAAGGTGATGCGGTCAGCCACAGACGAGCCGTCAATCCAAGGACGGGTAAAATCCTCCATTTCATCGTTGATTTCGAAGGTATAGAGATGGCCGTCATCAGTCAGTCCCTCGGCCATGGAGATGGCTGAGTAGCCGCTGAAGGTGCCCACCTCGAGCACGTTCGCGGGCCGTATCATCTGCACGAGCATTTTCAGCAGGCGGCCTTGCAGGTGGCCGCTCACCATGCGCCCGTGGATGGTGTGCAGGTGGGTGGCGCGCCAGAGCCGGTAAAGGTATTCGGGCTCCGGGTCGCTGTGTGCGAGGATATAGTCGTCGAGATTCAATGTGGAGTGTTGGTAATGGGGTTTCTCGCACGGAAGAAAGAATCTCACACAGAGGGAACAGAGTAAAAGGAGTTTCTTCTCTGTTCCCTCTGTTTACTCTGTGTGGAAAAACAACTTCCCTGTGCGTTCAAAAATTATTTCTTAGCTCTCAGCGCTTCGATGGCCAGGCGGTAACTGTCGAGTCCGAAACCGCAGATGACACCCATGCAAGCGCAAGAAATCATGCTCTTGTGGCGGAAGGGCTCGCGCTTGTGAACATTTGAGATGTGCACCTCGATGACGGGACAGCGGAGCGAGCGGATGCAGTCTTGCAGGGCCACACTGGTGTGGGTGTAGGCTCCGGCGTTGAGCACGATGCCGTCGCAGTCGCCAAAGAATCCTGCCTGCTGCATCTTGTCGATGAGCATTCCTTCCACATTGCTCTGGAAATAGTCTATCTGTACGTCGGCATACTGGCTGCGCAGCTCGCGCAGGTATTTTTCGAACGACTCGTTGCCGTAGATGCCTGGCTCGCGCTGGCCAAGCAGGTTGAGGTTGGGACCGTTGATGATTTGTATTTTCATTTTTTCAGGCTTTATATGCGTGTCTTGTTGGCAGATTTATCGTACTTTTGACTTCATCGAAGGTACTTTCGCTCGGCAAAACAAAAGAAAAAGGAGTTTTCCTTTTGTTTTTCGCTTACTTAATCGTACTTTTGACTTCGTCGAAAGTACTTTCGCTCGGCAAAACAAAAGAAAAAGGGATTTTTCTTTTGTTTTTCACTCGCTTAATCGTACTTTTGTTGGCAAAATTAGTGTTTTTCATGGAAACAGCCAAGACAAAGCTCGTAAAATCATATCGGCGGTACCTGAAATTGCAGAAAAACGTCACCCAGAACACGCTCGACGCCTACATGCACGACCTGGAGAAGCTGCTCAACTGGCTGGAGCAGGAGGGTGTGAGTCCTGAAAGCGTGACGCTGGAGCACCTGCAGCAGTTTGCCGCGTCGCTGCACGACATCGGCATCGGGCCGCGCTCGCAATGCCGCATACTGAGTGGCATTCGCGCCTTCTACCGCTTCATGCTGATGGACGGCTACCGCGACGATGACCCTACAGAGCTTTTAGAGTCGCCACAGATTGGCGAACACCTGCCCGAGGTGCTCAGCACGGCCGAGGTGGACCAGTTAGAGGCAGCCATCGACGTGTCGAAATGGGAAGGCCACCGCAACCGCGCCATCATTGAGGTGCTGTTCTCGTGCGGCCTGCGCGTGAGCGAGCTGTGCAACCTGCGGCTGTCGAACCTTTACATTGAGGAACGCTTCCTGCGCATCATGGGCAAAGGGCGCAAAGAGCGACTGGTACCCATCTCGCCACGCGCCATCGACGAGCTGAAGAACTGGTTTCAGGTGCGCCGCCACATGAACATCAAGCCTGGCGAGGAAGACTACGTGTTTCTCAACCGCCGAGGCGCACACCTGACGCGCACCATGATTCTCATCATGATTAAACAGACGGCCACCGACGCCGGCATCACGAAAACCATTTCGCCCCACACGCTGCGCCACTCTTTCGCCACAGCCCTGCTCGAGGGCGGAGCCGACCTGCGCGCCATTCAGGCCATGCTCGGCCACGAGAGCATAGGCACAACGGAAATCTATACGCACATAGACACCACACGGCTGCGCGATGAAATACTATTACACCATCCGCGCAACATCGGGGGAGTTGAGAGTTAAGAATTAGGAGATAAAATTTGTAAATTTATCGATTGATTTTGTGTTAATGAGATTTAAAACGGCTGTTTTCTTGTAGTTTTTGCGTACTTTTGGCGACTAATATTGAAAGAACAAAATAATATTACAAACAATAACACTAACTTTTTAATCAAAGCTATCATTTTATGAAATTCAAAAAATCGCTCTTAGGAGCAATGCTGTTGTTCGTGGCCAACGTGGCCATGGCACAGATGATGCCGACCCTGCCGGTTGACAAGGACGTGACCATTGGCAAGCTCGACAACGGACTTACCTACTACATCCGACACAACAACTGGCCTGAGAACAGGGCCGAGTTCTACATCGCTCAGCGCGTAGGCTCAATCCAGGAGAATGATGACCAGCGCGGACTGGCTCACTTCCTCGAGCACATGTGCTTCAACGGCACAGACAACTTCAAAGGCAACGAGGTGCTGCGCTGGTGTGAGAGCATCGGCGTGAAGTTTGGTGTTGACCTGAATGCCTACACCAGCATCGACCGCACGGTGTATAACATCTCCAACGTGCCCACCGAACGGCAGAGTGCTCTCGACTCTTGTCTGCTCATCCTGCACGACTGGGCCGACGGACTGACACTCGACCCAGCCGAGATTGACAAGGAGCGCGGTGTGATTCACGAGGAGTGGCGCTTGCGCACCAGCCCGCAGATGAGAATGCTGGAGCGTTGCCTGCCCAAGCTCTATCCCGGTTCCAAGTACGGACTGCGTATGCCTATCGGTCTGATGGAGGTGGTTGACAACTTCAAGCCACAGACTTTGCGCGACTACTACGAGAAGTGGTATCGTCCCGACAACCAGGCTGTCATCGTTGTGGGTAACGTTGATGTGGCCTACATCGAAAAGAAAATCAAAGAGCTCTTCGGTGGCATCAAGATGCCCGAGAACCCCGCTCCCGTAGTTGACGAGCTGGTGCCCGACAACGCCGAGCCCATCTATATCATCGAGAAAGACAAGGAGCAGCAGCGCAACGGTGTGAGCCTGATGATTAAGCACGAGGTGTTCCCCGACTCGCTGAAGAACACCATGGCCTTCCTCATGCAGAACTATATGAAGCGCGTCAGCATGAGCATGCTCAATGCACGCCTCAGCGAGTACGCCCAGAAAGCCGACTGCCCCTTCGTGAGCGCCTACGCCAGCGACGGCACCTACCTGTTCTCCAAGACAATGGACGCACTGAGCCTTGACGCCGACCCGAAGGACGGACAGATTGAGGCTTCGCTCGGAGCTGTGATGCGCGAGGCTCGCCGTGCCGCTGAGTTCGGATTCACCGCCACTGAGTTCCAGCGCGCAAAATCTAACATCGAAAGCCAGTTAGACAAAATCTACAGCAACAAAGACAAGCGCTATAGCAGCCAGTTCGTGGACGAATATGTGGAGAACTATCTGAAGCAGGACCCCATCCCCTCGCTCGACGACGAGTATGCCATGATGAAACAAATCATCCCCGCTCTGCCGCTCGAATACATCAACATGTATATGAAGGAACTGGTGCCCGAGAACGATTCGAACATGGTGGTGCTCACCATGCTCAACGAAAAGGAAGGCAACGTCTATCCCACCGAGGCTTCGCTGAAAAAAGCCATCGACGACGTGCGCGCCGAGAAACTGGAGGCTTATGTTGACAATGTGAAGGACGAGCCTCTCATGACCGTCATGCCCAAGAAGGGAAGCATCAAGAAGGAAGTGGCCAGCGACAAGTTCGGCTACAAGACCCTCACACTCTCTAACGGCGCACAGGTGATTCTCAAGCAGACCGACTACAAGAAAGACCAGGTGATTCTCTCGGGTGAGGGATTCGGCGGCAGCTCGCTCTACGGTGAGAAAGACTTCACCAACGCACAGGTGTTCGACGATGTAATCGAGGCCAGCGGTCTGGGCAACTTCTCGCACACAGAACTCGAGAAGGCTCTCGCAGGTAAAATTGCCAGCGCAAGCCTCTCGCTCGGTGAGACCTACACCAACATCAGCGGCTCGTCAACACCCAAAGACCTGGAGACTCTCTTCCAGCTGGTTCACCTCTACTTCACAAACATCAAGAAAGACCAGGAGTCCTACGACAACTTCATGAACACGCTCCAGCTGCAGCTCAAGAACAAGGCTCTCTCGCCCGACCAGGCACTGAGCGACTCTATCACCTGCACACTCTACGGACACAACCCCCGCACGAAACCCCTTGACACAACCATTCTGCCGCAAATCAACTATGACCGCATCCTGCAGATGGCCAAGGAGCGCACGGCCAACGCCGCCGCCTTCACCTTCACCATCATCGGCAACTACGACGAGGCAACCATCCGTCCGCTCATCGAGCAATACATCGCATCGCTGCCCGCTCAGAAGAAAGTGGTGAAAGGCAAGCGCGTCACCGACATCGTAGATGGAAAAGTGGTGAACAGCTTCAAGCGCAAGATGGAAACACCCAAGGCCACATCCATCATGGTGTGGACCAACAAGAGCATGCCCTACACCCTCGAGAACGCCGTCAAGGCCGACATCGCCGGACAAGTGCTCAACATGATTTACCTGAAGAAGATTCGCGAGGATGCCAGCGCAGCCTACTCATGCGGTGCCAGCGGTGGTGCACAGCGTCAGGACGACTTCAAGATCATCATGCTCCAGGCCTACTGCCCCATGAAGCCTGAGAAGGGCGACATCGCCCTCCAGATTATGAGCGAAGAGGTGCCCGCACTCGCCAAGAGCTGCGATGCCGACATGCTCAAGAAAGTGAAGGAATACATGGTGAAGAACATTGACGACCAGAGCAAGACCAACGGTTACTGGGCTGGTGCCATCACCCGCTACCGCAAGTACGGCCTCGACTTCTTCACCGACTACAAGAGCGTCGTAGAGGCTCAGACCCCCGAAACCATCTGTCAGTTCATGCAGGAATTCCTCAAGGACGGCAACAAGATAGAAGTAACCATGATGCCCGAGGAATAATTATTGACTTCGTCGAAAGTACTTTTGCTCGGCAAAACAAAAGAAAAGAGTATTCCTTTTGTTTTTCGCTCGCTTAAACGTACTTTTCCATCCCCGCACAAAACAAAGCCCTTGACTGCCAGCGCAGCCAAGGGCTTTTTATATGTTAGTATGTTACTATGTCAATTATTTGGAGTAAAGGAGTATAGGAGTATAGGAGAATAGGAGAATTGTTAATTTGTTAGTATGTTACTATGTCTTATGTTAGTATGTTACTATGTCAAAATCCCCCGTTACTATGTCAAAAAAAAATGGAGATGCCTCTCGGGCACCTCCTGATGATGAATCTGGTATTCAGGTATGGCAAATTCATCACACTTCTAAGCAATTAACTCCTATTTGTTTATCTGAATATATCCCATCTCAATTGCCTTGTAAATCAGGTTGGCAACATTGCGGGCACCGAGCTTGTTGAAAAGGCTCTTGCGATGAGCCTCAACCGTATTTTCTGAGATGAACATTTTTTGTGCTATCTCCTTCGATGTGTATCCTTCTGCCATCGCCTTAAGAATGTCTATCTCTCTTTCGGAAGGCTGGTATTTCGAGGACACTTCCGGGGCTGGGGAAAAACGCTTATTCTCCATATATGCTAAATAGTTTTGTATGGCCCTCCCTATATAATCACACTGCTACAGACTCAACAGCCCGCACAACCTTCTAACCCACAATCCTACTCCTTGATTGACTGCAAAGATAGGAAAAAAGAGAGAATAAACTCTTGCCGAAAACCTTAAAAAATCCTTTATTCTTACAAATTCACGGATTACCGTGGTGAAAAACAGACGATGGTACAACAATGGCAATCGTCTTCAACACAGCATAGTCAAACGACATGTATATCATGCCCCCGAACGGATTGTCTGTACCCCAAGAATTCTTGCAAACAAAATACTGCTTGCCCGCTGCATCGTGGGCTATTCCCACTATGGCCATGCAATGGTCGTCAGTGGTTTGAAAACGTTCAAACATGCGCTGACGCTCGGCTTGTAACTTTGGGTGGTGGGTGATGGGTGATGGGTGTTGGTCAACCTCCGCCACGCCCTTGGCAAAGCTGAAGCCTGGCTCACTGGTGTCGCCCTCCCAACACACCGGGTGGCCGCTGCGAATGGCGCGCACCATGATGCTCAGCAACTGACTGACAGGAACGTTCAGGAAACGGTCACCGTCGCAGTTGTCGGGCACCTCCAAGGCAAACCGCTCGCCAAACGGATGATGCGTGAAGCTGGTCAGGGCCACATACTCGTTGTCGCGGCACACACTGCGGGCAAACTCTCCCGTAGTGTATTCCGCGCCAAACATAAACTGATAGCTGGGCACAGGACGAATGGCGTCGTCGAGCAGCCGCGCCGTGGCAGAGCGGCATTCTGCCAAGCCTTTGCGCATGACGCGCGCACCATCGGCAACGCTGCCCACCTTTCTCGTCAGCACCTCGTAGTTGCATCCCTCCGGCGCATGATACGTGTCATAGGCCAACATGCCATAGCGCCTCATGCGCCCTAAGAGCATGGTGGCCATGCCCCGCAGCGAAGGGCGGCTTTTCCCGTCCGTAAGATAGCATTCGTCCGCCATGTCTGCCAACATGTGGCGCGCAATGAAGTCCGGCGAAAGATTCACCGAGTCGCCCTGCATCAGATGTTCCGTCTCAATGACAGCCAGCATGGCATACGCCCAGCACAGCCCGCTATGGCCCTGCGTCTTCACGGGCGTGGTCTTCAGCAGCACATCCGTTGTAAACCTGCTGCCGTCTGTTGACGTTAATTTCAAATCTGTTCCGCCCCCTCCCCTTTGAGGAGGTCGGGAGGGGTTGGATTTGCAATCCCCGTTACTGCCGTTACTGCACGAACAGACAACAAGCATCACAACGAACAATATGAACCATATCTTCTTCACTGTCTTTTCTGTTTATGGGGGGCTTTTATTTCTTTATCCTAATCACCGGAGCAATTCCGTTCGTAGGCTCCGGTAGCCACACCTCCAGCCCCGCGTCGCTCTGCACGGCCTTCACCTTGCCATAGCCCAGAAGCCAGGCCGATGTGATGGGCTTGCGCAAACCTGCTTTGGCCTTGCCAAGCGATTTAATGATGAGTTTATTATCAGGCGGCCAGCCCATGGCCGTTACATACAGATACTTCTTCGTCTGGTTAAAGCGAATGTCGCGCCAGTCCATTTTCGAGAACTGCCCGTCGTTGAAACCGAAGCCGTTGAAGTCGGCATTGCTCTCCGCCACAGGCCCCTCGCCAAACGTAGTCCACGGACGAGTGCCGAAAATACTCTCGCCGTTCACCGTCATCCAAGCCTCCAGGTCGTCCAGCACCTTGGCCTCCTTCTCATCGTAGGTGCCGTCGGCACGGAGCGGGATGCTCAGCAGCAGGTTGCCGTTCTTCGACACAATATCCACCAGCTGCTTCACCACCACGGCAGCCGACTTATAGCCGTCGTTCTCGTAGATGCTCGTCGTGTAGTGCCATCCGCCAATGCAGTTGCACGTCTGCCACGGCTCGTCGATAGCCCCATTGGGCGCACCACGCTCCACGTCCCACGTCACCGCCTTGCGCTGCATCTCGTTCAGCTCTTTGCCAAACACCACCCCGCGCGGATTCTTGTTGTAGAAGTGGGCCGTGATTTTCAGTCCGCAGTCGCTCACCGGATAGAACGGCAGCCGCTTCACGTCGAAATAAACCAGGTCGGGCTCATAGCGGTTGATGGCATCCAACGTGCGGTCATAGAAATTCGTCACAAAGTCCTCCGACGGCAAACTCGCGCCTTCCTCCCATCCCCAGTGGCGGTGGATGCTGTTGTTGGCCCACGAGCGGTCGCTCATCGGGTGGTTCTGCCTGTAAAGCATCTGCGGGTCAAGCCCCTCCCACCATTTGCCCTTGCCGTCCTCCTTCGTCAGCTTGCCATCATAATACACCCCTGCCTTCGGGCCGTCCATGTCGTAGCGCTGCGCAGTCTCATACCACGTCCAGGCATGGTCCGCATGAAACGAGATGCCCAGCGGCAACCCGTGTTTCCTCGCCGCCTTCGCCCATTCGTCCAGGATGTCACGCTTGGGGCCAATGTTCATGGCGTTCCACGGCTGATACTTCGAGTCCCACAAGTCGTAATTGTCGTGATGGTTGCCCAGCACGAAGAAATACTTCGCACCGCAACGCTTGTAACGCGCCACCAGCTTGTCTGCATCCCACCGCTCAGCCTTGAACAGCGGCAGAATGTCCTTGAAGCCCACCTCCGAGGGATGGCCGTAGTGCTTCACATGATACCTGTATTCGTTGCTGCCCTCAATATACAGCGAGCGCGCCATCCAGTCGCCGCTGCCCTCCACGCATTGCGGGCCCCAGTGCGCCCAGATGCCGAACTTCGCATCGCGGAACCACTCCGGCGTCCTATGCGCCGCCAACGACTCCCACGTAGGCTCATACCTCCCCCTCAGCATCCGTTCGTGCTGCTCAGAAACGGGCACCTTATACGCCCCCTGCGCCCCTGCCGCCACCACCAATGCCAACAATGCAAATGAAATAAAACTCCTTTTCATGTCAGAAACCATTTGTTTCCGCAAAGATACAAAAAAAACTGAAAATCAACTATAATCTTTAGGAGTAAATTTTCTAGAGAATTTTATCATAAAGCAATGCTTTGTGACCGTAAAGTGTGGGTTTATGAAAATAAATTTTGTTTTTAGCTCTCTAAATCGTAACTTTAACTACGTTGAAGTTACTTGCGTTCGGAAAAACAAAAAAGAAAAAGGGATTTTTCTTTTGTTTTTCACTCACTAAATCGTAACTTTGTATCGCAATCTATTTAGAAAACCAACGGAAACGAAATGTTAAGACAAACAATCATCATTCTTGCAGCCATGCTGTGTGTAAACGTGCAGGCTCAGGAGCCGCGCGACTGGGAGAACCCTGCCATGCTGGGCATCAACAAACTGCCCTACCATGCCACGCTTCAACTGCCGTCCAAGCAAAACGAGTGCAAGGAAATCATATCGCTCAACGGGCGGTGGCTGTTTCACTGGAGCCCGAACCCGGAGAGCCGGCCCGCGGACTTCTACCGCAACCATTACGACGTGAGCCGCTGGGACAGCATCACCGTGCCGGGCAACTGGCAGCTGCAGGGCTACGGCACGCCCATCTACACGAACATCAACTACCCGTTTGTGAGGAACCGCCCGAGCGTAACCACCGAACCGCCACGCGACTGGACGGCTTTTGAGCGGCGCAACCCCGTGGGCTCGTATGTAACGTTTGTGGATGTGACGAAGGAGATGCTGCAACAGAACCTCATCCTGCATTTCGGCGGCGTGCACTCGGCCATGTATCTCTGGGTGAACGGGCAGCGCGTGGGCTACAGTCAGAACTCCATGTCGCCTGCAGAGTTCGACGTGACGAGATTCATGCGTGCCGGGCGCAACCGCATAGCCGTGGAAGTTTATCGCTGGTGCGACGGCTCGTACTTGGAAGATCAGGACATGTGGCGACTGTCGGGCATTTTCCGTCCCGTGCAGTTGTGGGTAAGACCCTTGACGCACATCAGCGACTACAGGGTAACGGCCAAACCAAACAGCGACTACACGAAGGCTGCAGTAAAGGCCGAGATTTCCGTTTGCAACACGGGCAAGAAATTGGCAAAGGGACTGAAGGCGGCATTGATGATTGAGGGTAAGGAGGTGGCAGGCAAGGTAAAGTCTTTGGCCGCAGGCGACACAACCATCGTTTCATTGAACTATGAACTAAACCATCCGCGGCTGTGGTCGGCAGAAAAGCCCAACCTCTATCCTTTCAGCGTGGAGCTGCAAGACAAACAGGGCAACGTGGTGGAGCATTTCGACTACCATCTGGGCGTGAAACGCGTGGAAGTTGTGGGCGAGGTGTTCAAAATCAACGGCAAGAACGTGAAACTGCGCGGTGTGAACCGCCACGACCACCATCCGCGCACGGGCCGCTATGTGGACGACGGCACTTACGAACAGGACATCAGGCTGATGAAGCAGGCCAACATCAACTTCCTGCGCACCAGCCACTACCCCGACCGCGAATACCTGTATGAGTTGTGCGACCGGTGGGGCATCTACGTGATGGACGAGGCAAACCACGAGACCCACGGCTATGGCTATGCCAACCATGAGATGGGCGAGGACCTGGCATGGCAGCAGGCTCATGTGGACAGGGCCGAGTCGCTGGTGAAGCGCGACAGAAACCATCCCTGCGTCATTCTGTGGAGCCTCGGCAACGAGGGTGGCGTGGGTCCGAACATCGAGGCCATGTATAATAAGGTGAAGGAACTCGACGACACGCGCCCGCCGTTCTACGACAGCGACCGACGCTATTCGGCCATCTGGGACGACAGCTATCTCTACCCCGACGACTTGCGCAAGAATGCACAGGAAGTGAAGGACAAACCGTTTATGATGCGCGAGTATGCCCATGCGATGGGCAACTCATGCGGCAATTTGAAAGAGTATTGGGATGTGATTTACGCCGACAGCAGCATCTGCGGCGCGGCCATCTGGGACTGGGTGGACCAGGGCGTGGCCCCCCTTTCGTCCCCCAAGGGGGACACGAATGCCCAACAAAGTAATGAAGCTCCCTCGGGGGCAAAGTTCTCCCCCCTCGGGGGAGCAAGAGGGGGGCCGGGGGGCATCTTTTTCTATGGCGGCGATTTTGGCGACCAGCCCAACGACGGGCCGTTCTGCATCAACGGCCTCGTGAATCCCGACCGCAAGCCTCATCCGCACTACTATGAGGTGCAGTATGCTTACCAGCCCCTGCAGTTTGTGAGGGAGGGCGACAGTATCCGCATCGTCAACCGCGACTTCTTCACCGACATTGATGAATATGAGTACATCAGCGAGGTTTATCACAACGGTGAGCTGGTTTCAAGAGCCATAGAGACTCCCAAAGACGGTTGTTTTGAAATTCCATACCCCTATTATCCTTTCAACGAGCCCGAACTGGTGCTGAATGTCTATGCCCGAACCCCTCCCAACCTCCCCAAAGGGGAGGAGAAACCCTGGGCCGACGAGGGGTTCACCATAGCGCGCGAGCAGTTTGTGCTGAAACCCTTGGATTTTTTCGCTATCGCTCAACAATACGTCTGGAGTGCCTTTAACGGCAAGCCCGCCACGGTACGACAGACCGACAACGGCATCACCGTGGTAACTGAAAGGGGCACCATCACCATCGAAAAGACGGGTGCACTGACAAGTGTCGTCGTTGACGGCGAACAGCTGCTGCACAGTCCGCTCGCGCCTTATTTCTGGAAACCGGAGAACGACAACCAACACGCTGCCCACTTCGCTGAGCGTGTGGCAATATGGAAGGATGCTGCAGACAAACTAACCGTGAAGAGCATCCGCACGGAAACCAGCAAAGAGGCCATAAAAGTGATTGTAGAAACTGAACTGCCCGTGGGCATCTCCTCTCCTTTGGGGAGGTCGGGAGGGGTTCTGACGCTCACCTACTCCATCACCTCAGACAGCCGCATCAGGGTGGACATGGAGTACCAGCCCCCCTTGCCCAATAACCAATATCCAATAACCAATAACCAACACCCAACACCTATCACCCAACTCCCCAAGTTCGGTATGCGCATGAGGCTGCCTGCCGACTATACGCAAATCAGATACTACGGCCGCGGCCCGTGGGAAAACTATCCCGACCGCAAGCACTCGGCCTTGCTCGGCATCTACGACATGCCGCTGAGCGAGTATGAGACTGAGTATATTCATCCGCAGGACAATGGCAACCGGTGCGACATACGTTGGTTTGAGATTGCGGGCAGGGGGCAGAAACTGCGCATCGAAGGCCTGCAACCGCTCTGCATACGTGCTTGGGACTATGGCGAGGAAGACTTGGAAACTGCCAAGCATCCCGACGAGATACAACGGGGGCGCTTCGTGAACCTGAACATTGACAGCGACATTCACGGCGTGGGCGGTGCCGACACCTGGGGCAAGCGCACGCTGCCGCAATACACCGTTGACGGCAACCAGCCCCACCACTGCTCGTTCATCCTGTCTGTAGAAAAGGCCGACTCCTGCGAGCCGCTGCCCTCGGAAAACCAGCTGCGATGGCAGGACATGGACATGTATGCCTTCATCCACTACTCGCTCAACACCTATACCGACCAGGAGTGGGGCTACGGCAATGAGGACCCGAAGCTCTTCAACCCACAGCTCCTGGACTGCCGCCAGTGGGTGCGCACATGCAAACAGGCTGGCATGAAGGGCATCATCTTCACTGCCAAGCACCACTGTGGCTTCTGCCTTTGGCCCTCGGCCTACACGGAATATTCCGTGAAAAACTCGCCGTGGAAAAACGGGCAGGGCGACGTGGTGCGCGAACTGGCAGAGGCCTGCCGCGAGGAGGGATTGAAATTTGCCGTCTATCTGTCACCGTGGGACCGCAACCATCCCGACTATGGCCGCCCAGAATACATCACCTACTTCCGCAACCAGTTGCGCGAGCTGCTCACCAACTACGGCGACATTTTTGAAGTGTGGTTCGACGGCGCTAACGGTGGCGACGGCTGGTATGGCGGGGCAAACGAGACGCGGAAGATTGACCGCACCACCTACTACCAGTGGCCTGAGACCTACCGCATGATTCGTGAGCTGCAGCCGCAGTGCGTCATCTGGAACGACGGTGGCGACAGGGGCGACCTGCGCTGGGTGGGTACCGAGGCGGGAAACGTGGGCGAGACAAACTGGAGCCTGCTCTACGGCAAGGGCGACGTGCCCTACGAAATGCTGCACTATGGTGTGGAGGACGGCGATGTGTGGTGTCCGGGAGAGACGAACACCAGCATACGTCCCGGCTGGTTTTATCACGAAGCCGAGAACGAACACGTAAAAAGTCTTTCGAAACTGATGGACACTTATTACAAGTCGGTGGGCCGCAACTCCACGCTGCTGCTGAACTTCCCCATTGCCCCCAACGGCCGCATTCATCCCACGGACAGCCTGCGGGGTGTTGCCTTTGCCGAGATGCTGCGGCGGGTGTTCAAGGAGAATCTGGCTGAGCAGGCAACCGTCACCCGTAATTCCATGAGCGAAAACAACGGCATTGTCACTACGCTCGACTTCGGAAAACCCACAACTTTCAACCGTTTTCTTGCCGAGGAGGATATTGTCTTTGGGCAGCGAGTGAAGAAGTTCAGCCTTGAGGCTCTGGTTGACGGACAATGGCAACCGCTGAAAGACAACTTGGTGGAGAAAGGCGACGGACTGACCACCATCGGCCACCGGCGCATCATCTGTTTCCCCACAGTCAAGGCCACACAACTGCGCTTCACCGTCACCGACGCAAAGGCCACGCCCATCATCAAGAATGTGGGTGTCTATCTGGCTCCCGAGCTCACCGCGGATATTCCTAATAGCGGGGAGAAACTGTCGTCGGGACTGCATATCTTCTTCGGCAGTCCCAAACAGATGTTCATTGACTGGGATACGGAGCAGACCCTCAACTCGTTCCGCTACCTGCCGCCACAGGACGGCAGCGACGGCATCGTTACCCACTACACGCTGTGGGCTTCTGCGGACTGGAGCAACTGGACCAAGCTGGCCTCGGGAGAGTTCTCAAATATTGTGAACAATCCCATTTGGCAGACCATACGCTTTGCACCTGCCAAGGCCCGTGTGCTGCGTTTCGAGGCCGAGCGTCTTCATGGCGGTGAGCGGATGGGCTACGGGGATATTGAAGTGAAGTGAACAACCCTCCCTGCCTCCCCAAAGGGGTGGGGTTGTTTTCTTTCTAAGCCTGAATTATTCTTGGAGTTAGCGGGAGTTATATGAATTTTTCGCTATCGCTCAACAACACGTCTACGAATTCATTGGAAGTTAACGGAAGTTAGCGGACATATGCTGAACTATTACATAATCCGTTCCCGCTCAGCCAATTCCAAGCAAGCTTGGTTGGCTTTCGCTTACCCACGGATTTGTCAGTTAACTCCCTGAGCGGTCGCA
>JAFZSI010000042.1 GCA_017619445.1 Prevotella sp. | reverse complement strand
ATTGACTACCTTTGTCAACTCTTTCCACGATGTCGCGTTCTTCAAATGAGGTAACTTCCTTGCTCTTTTTCCTCTCGTTCATCAGTCAACTGTTGTACACTCTTGTCAACCTTTGTCATCCATGTCCACGAGATGGCAAAATAAAAGCCCTCAAAATTCTCCGCGGTAGAAATGCGTCGCAAAGGTAAGCGGATTTTTGAGAACCACCAAAAAGCAAGCCCGAAGTGTTAAAATCTAAAAGTGATTGATATACAAGGATTTATCTCTATGTGTTTTTCGTTATTTATAGTTGTTTTGAGGTCTCTAAATACAATCAGAGAACGCATAGTCTCCGATGCTCGTCACGCTGTTGGGAATGGTGATGGAGGTCAAGTTATCACAGCCAGAGAAAGCAGAGTTTCCGATGCTGGTTACAGAGTTGGGGATGGTCACGGATTTCAGACCGTTGCAACCATAGAAAGCATACTCTCCAATGCTTGTCACGCTATTTGGAATGGTGATGGAGGTCAAGTTCTCACAACAATCGAAAGCAGAGTATCCGATGCTGGTCACTGAGTTGGGGATGGTCACAATGGTTAGGCTCTTACACCTATCGAACGCATAATCTCCGATGCTCGTCACGCTCTCGGGAATACTATAAGCTGATGATGTCTTTCCTGCAGGGAAGCAAAGGATTGAAGTCTTGTCTTTGTTAAAAAGCACTCCGTCTTCAGAAACATACGAAATGTTCCCAGCTTCCACATCAATGGAGGTCAAATTCTTGCAGACCTGGAAAACACCACTTCCAATGCTGGTCACAGAGTTGGGGATGGTGATGGAGGTCAGGCTCGTGCAGACATAGAAAGCACAATCTCCGATGCTGATTACGCTGTTGCCTATGGTGACGGAGGTTAGGCGGTAGCAATCATAGAAAGCCCAAGGACCGATGCTGGTGACGGAGTTGGGAATGGCGATGGATGTCAAGCCTTCGCAACCATAGAACGCAGAGCGTCCAATGCTGGTAACAGAGTTGGGAATGGTGATGGAGGTCAAGTTCTCACAGCCATAGAACGCATTGTCGCCAATGCTGGTGACAGAATATTCCTTCCCCTCATATTCTACCTTATCTGGTATGACAAGGTCACCGCTATACCTTTGGTTCCTATTCGATGTGATTTCCACAATTAACGGGTCCGTTGAAGTAATGTTGTACGCAATCTCGTCAACGGTGAAATCTGCTGTCCATGCCATAATTGAACACAGGCATAATAATACTGATGATAGTAATCTTTTCATGGTTGTTTCTCCTAAGCACCTCAGTCCCGAAAGATGCTGCTTTAATATACGAGAGAAGCGTGGAACTGATATACATCGCTTCTTTCACTTGAGGTTCTGAGAAACCCACACAAACAGATGCAATGAAAGCAGCCCACGCCTAAGCGTGAGAACCATCATGCTGTCTTACGTCTGTGTTTTGAATTTTCTCAGGTTTCAGTTCGACCAGTCGAGCATAACGCTTCTTTTTCCAACGAAGTTTTTGCGGTACGGAAATCGTGATGCCCGAACCGCACGGCAAAGATAAGAAAAAGATTTGAAAGTTGTTACGGTTTCCCCCTCTTTTTTCTCCGACATTAAGACTATTAGACTATTAGACAGATAGACATTTAGACTTTGGGGCCGTTAATTGCCAAGAATGGCAGATTTATTCTTCGTTAATTAATTAGGTACTCACGCTCAAAAAACTTAAGAATCTCTTGTATTTTTACTTGCTTAATCGTATCTTTGCAGCAACCATTAATAAAAACTTAACACAATGAAAAGGATAAGATTCATCATCGGTTGGCTGTTTCTGCTTTGTTGCACACCCATCGGGGCGCAGGAAACAGACTGGAGTGAAGTGTTTGGACGTGACACGATGTTCATTAAAACCATTGTCA
Organism: Prevotella sp.; assembly: GCA_017619445.1. Lineage (GTDB taxonomy): Bacteria > Bacteroidota > Bacteroidia > Bacteroidales > Bacteroidaceae > Prevotella. Next base: position 22,944 of record JAFZSI010000042.1, on the reverse strand, counting down.
GTAAATGGGCAAGCAAACCCATCAAGGTGACGGCAGCCAATCAGAAGGCGCGCATCCACGACTTTGCCAAAGCGTTCTGCAGCCAATATACAGGCTACAGTCCCAATGCTGGCATGGTGGATTATCTGAAGAAGCCGGGGAAATACACCTGGGAGGAGAAGCATTACTACGTGGACGACGCACCGAGCAACGGCTACATCAAATGCGACAGGGGCGGACAGTTTGACCACATGACTGAGATTTGCTACTGGCGCCGCCCCAACGGCCACTCATTAGTGGGTGTGCTGATGCAAATGGGCTTCGAGGGCGAGGGTACGGTAAACAAATATGCCCTGCTTTTCTATGACTACGACCCCAACACGCGCACAATGACTCCTGACATGAAGGTGTATAACACGGTGAAAAGCATCGTGAAGACACACCGCGGCACACCCAACTTCCGACTGCCGCAAGAGGGCAAGGACATTGAGGTGTACTCCGCGGAATGGGTAGGCACCGAGGATGAGGATTTCTTCTTCGATGACTTTCAGCTGAAATGGACCGGAAACGGGTTTAAGTAGGATTGGAGGGTACGATGGTACGAAGGTACGGGGGTACGAGATATGCTTGACTAAAAGAAATTTCTAATAGAAAAGCTATTCTCGTACCCCCGTACCTTCGTACCTCCTTACCCCCGATAAAAGAAAAAACTTACAGTTTCACGCTTTGTGCTTTGCCGTTGTAGCGAACCATGGTGCCTGAAGGATTGTCGAGGTTCAACGGGCGGGCCTCATCGGGCGTGATGAGCACCACATTGAATCGGCGCTGCTTCAACATGCCGTTGAACGAACCCTTGCGCTGGCCGAAGCTGACGGTGCGTGTGGCGTCGTCGTAACGGATGTCGATGGTGGCATACTTGCCCTTCTCGTAGTTGTAGTTGGTGCCTTCGTCCTCGTAAAGCTCAAACTGTGCGTTCTTGCCTGCATAGACGTAGAGGTTGATTAGCTCGGCAGGCTTCTCGTCGCTCCATTCCATTTCGGGACCGAAGGGAATGATGCTGCCCTCGCGCACAAAGACGGGAATGCGCTCGTAGGGCGCATCCACCACAAGGTTCTGTCCACCCGTGATGTGCTCACCCGTGTAGAGGTCGTACCATCCACATTGCTCAGGGAAATATACGCTGCGGTTGCGCGCCTTGTAGTAACCCACAGGACAAGCCATCAGCGCAGGTCCGAACATCCACTGGTTGCCGATATCCTCCACGTTCTTGTCGCCGTTGAAGTCCATCACCAGGGCGCGCATCAGCGTGTAGTGCTTGAAGTGTGCCCATCCGGCCATCGAGTAGAGATAGGGCATGAGGCGGTAGCGCAGACGGTCGTAATAGACGAACGACTTGTAGGCGGGATGCTCGTCGGGCGCAATATTCCATATCTCGCGCAGGGGCCACTGTCCGTGAGCACGGAACAACGGAATGAAGCAGCCGAACTGGTTCCAGCGCGTCTGCAGCTCGCGCCACTCCTTGAGGTCCTCGTTCTCCTGTCCTGTCTGGTCGAACAGCTGCTGAGCGGCCACGTAGCGGTTCTCCACGCAGAATCCGCCCTGGTCCATACCCCAGAAAGGAAGCCCCGACATGGAGTAGTTCAGTCCGGCGGTCATCTGTGCGCGCATGTCTTCCCAGCGAGTGCCAATGTCACCGCTCCAAGTAGCCGTTGAGAACCGCTGCTCGCCGGCAAATCCGCTTCGGGTGAGCAGGAACACGCGCGGCTCGTTGGTCTTGCCTTTCCATACCGAGCGCTGGCCGTTGTAGATGGCATCGGCATTCACCGTAGAGTAGGCGTTGAAATATTCTGTAGATGTGCCGAGAGCCGTAGGACCGCTCAGGGCTTTTCTATACCACATGGGCGTGCAGTCGCGCACGTTGGGCTCTGATGCGTCCATCCACCAGGCATCCACGCCAGGCACTCCGTTCTTGTTGTATTTCGAATAGAGTTTCTCGTCCATCTGCCGCCAGAACACCTTGCGCGCCTCGGCATCGTAGGCATCGTAGAAACCGTTCTTGTAGCCCGGCCCCACCCAGTCGTGAATGTCGTCTGTGGGCGACTGGTTGTACATCCATCCCTTGTCGTTCAGCTCTTTGTAGTTCTCCGTGTTGACATAGAACTTCGGCCACACGCTGATCATGAAGCGTCCATGCATCTGGTGCACCGAGTCGAGCATGGCCTGCGGATTGGGATAGCGTGCAGCCTCGAACTCATGGCTGCCCCACTGATCCTCCTTCCAGTAGTTCCAGTCCTGCACAATGTTGTCGATGGGGATATGACGGCGGCGGAACTCGCCCAGCGTCTCCTCCACCTCGCCGCTCGTCTTGTAGCGCTCGCGACTCTGCCAGAAGCCCAGCACCCACTTGGGATAGAGCGAGGCGCGGCCTGTCAGGGTGCGGTAGCCACCAATCACCTCGTCAAGGTTCTGCCCGGCAATGAAGTAGTAGTCCATGTCGCGCGCCATCTCGCTCCAGATACTCAGCTCGCCACGTGCCTTCTCGTCGCGGGGCTCTGCCACACGCAGACCGCAATAGCTCTCACCCCCGTCGGGCTGCCACTCTATGCGCAGCTGCGCCTTGCGCCCCTTCGTCAGCTCTGTGCTGAACTTATAGGCGTTGGGGTTCCAGGCTGTGTGCCAGCGTTCGGGCACAACCTCACGGCCGTCGATATATACCTTGATGTATCCGGCGTAATAGAGAATGAACTGATAGAGTTGCTTCTTGTCGGCACATTTACCACAGCACTCAGGCTCAATGAATCCCTCGTAAGTAACCGTCGCTCCAAACAGACTAAAGCCTTTCGGCAGGTTCTTGATACCGCCGTTGTCGGTCTTCAGGGCAATCTCGGACTTGGCAGGTGTGCCATATTCGTAATAGATGGAGTCCTCGTCGCGCACAATCTTCTTGCCCGTGCGGTCAACGTAGGTGCCCGTCAGATGGCCTTCCTTGCCCGTGCGGTCATAGAGCTTGAAGGCGCGGTTCAGTTGCAGGTAGTCGTTGGGATTGCCAAATCGGCAGTACGAATAAGAGTCCCACAACAGGCCGTAGTTCTTGTTCGACAGCACAAAGGGCACCGACACCTTGGTGTTATACTGAAACAGGTCCTCGTTCTTGCCCTTCATGTTCAGTTCCTCGCTCTGGTGCTGTCCCAAGCCATAGAACGCCTCGTCGGCAGGAGAGTCGAAACGCATCTGCCACGTCAGCCCGTGCTTCATATCCTCCGTCAGGGGCGCACCGCCCTTGATGCCATACTCGCGCTCAGGTACTGTGAACGGCCAGAACTGCTTGCCGCCCTCGGCCTCTTTAAGCAACTGTCGGCCTGCAGCGTCGAAAAACTCCACGGCACCCGTCTGCTTATCGACCACGGCCTTCACGTTCCTGGCTTTCACCACAACCTTGCTGCCCTCCTCGCTCACCGACCAGCTGCCGGCAGCTGGAGCCTGCTGCGGCACAATCATCAGGCTCGCCCGCTTCTCAGGCAGCGAGGCCTCGCTCGTTGCCCGCACGCGGATGATGTTGTCGTTAATCACTTCCAGACACACAAGCCGTGCACCGTTGGGCTGCACAGAACCAACTGGCACCGTCACACGGTTGCCATTCTTTTCAAAACCTGCCGCACCAGCACCCAAAGTGCAAAACAACAGCATTGACAAAAAAACAATTCTCACTTTCATATTCCGTTAAAATTATTTTGATTTTTGATTTAAGATTTTTCTTTTCAATTTTTGGAGCAGCGAATGCCAACATGCTTTGCATGATTGGCTGAGTCGTGACAAAAATCAACGAAGTTAATTATCAAATTGCTACAAAATTACAAATAAAAAAGCAAACTAAGGCGAAAAATACCATAAAAAAACGCTCGCAGCCAATAAAAACATACCATGTACAACCTCTACGCCAAGGCTCATGCCTGAAACAGCAAGCAATTATCAATTGTCAATTATCAATTATCAATTGTCAATTATACAGTGCCAACTTCGCCATGCCCATAAGCATAGCATCGCTCTATATGCAAATTCTCTAAAGAATTTATCCTCAAACCTACACTTGGCTTCCGTAAACCTATGCTTTGTATTCGTGGTTCTATGCTTTGTATTCGTGGTTCTATGCTTTGTATTCGTGGTTCTATGCTTTGTGTCCACCAGGCGCAGCCGCGGATTCAAGGCCATGAGCGTTGTTTGACGCTTAGCGTTTGCAAAGAGCGCAAAAATCTGGCTCGGCAAAAAACTGTGCACAATTTGTTCACAGTTTTGTTTACGTGAACAGATTGTGCACAATCTTGGTTTTCGCGCCGTTCAATCAGTTGCCCATGAGCGCCTCCACAATCTCGTTTTCCTCCCACTTTAATGTGTTGCGGTCGATGAGCCCCATCCACCAGAGGCCGGTGGTGCTATACTGCTGGAACTTCTGGCGCATATACCTGGCGTACTTGATGCGCTCGCCTGGGTCTTTCTTGCCGTCAATGGCTCCGAACTCACCGAAGAACGCGGGTATGCCAAGGTCGCCAGCCCGTTTGTTGACGCGGGCGAAGACTGCGTCAATCTCATCGGTACACTCCTGGTTGAAGGTGGAGATGCTCCACTCGCCGTTGTCGTTGCAGAAGTTGTAGGGGTCATAGCTGTGCACTGACATCAGGATGTGGTTGGCATGGATATCGGTGGGCACGGCCATTTCGTCGAGCACTACCTGCGAGTTGCCGCCGGCGTATGGATTGATGACAAGGTTGCGGTACTGGTTGTTGCCGCCCGTGGCACGCACGGCATCAACGAAGTCCTGGTGGTAGCGTCGAATGGCCTCGTAGCAGTCGTTGCCTGCCGAGGGTGCGGTCCAACCGGCATTGCTATTGGTGTAGAGAATCTCGTTGAAAGCCTCGAAGAGCAGATGGTCGCCATAGTCGCGGAAGGTGTTGGCTATTTGCGTCCAAAGATGCTTGAAACGGGTCGTAGCAGTGGGATAGACATCCATGTTGGCAATAAGCCAGGCGGTTTCGGAGGCTCCTGTGTCGTGCTGGGCGTTGATGATGCAGTAGCAGCCAGCGTTGATTACCATATCCACCACTTCTTTGACACGGGCCATCCATGCAGCATCCACATTGCCTGCAGCATCCATGTGCGGGCCCCATGTGACGGTGACACGAATGATGTTGAAGCCCCGCTCGGCAATGGCGTTGATGATTTCGGGCGTGGTTATGGGCTGGCCCCATCCCTGTTCCCAGTCTGTAGGACTCTTGGTGGCAGGATCCCACCAGTCGCCCACGGGCCATGAGTCGAGCGTGTTGCCAAGGTTATAGCCCAGTGCAAACTGCTCGAGTGTGGCAAACGAGCTTGGGAAAGTGTCACCAGGGTCGGTGCCCGTGCCACGCTGGGTAATGGCAATCTGACGGGTGAGTGAGCCGGAGCGGATGGTAAGCGTGCTGGCACGCTCAAGACCCTCGTTCTTCAGCACTTCCACTTTCATGAACGACCAGCGGTCGAAATATCCGTAACCGGCGTGGTTAGAGATTTTCACCCAGGTTGTGTCAGTCAGTTCTGCAGTCCAGTCGCCATCGCACTCAATACCGATGATGGTGTTGGTGGCTCCCATGCTGAAAGTGAGGCCGTCGATGGCGGTGCTGTCGCGCATGACATTGAGTTTTGTGGCAGGCCCGGCAGAGCGCCCGGTGTAGCTTGGGGCGTTCTCAACATCGGTGCAAGCGTAGAAGCCCAGTATTGCCGCTATCAGCAGTAAGGCTCCAATTATATTGTTCAGTTTCATATTATTCGTTTTTTGAATTATCAATTATCAATCCTTCGGGATGTATATAACGCGTGCATTGTCGAACTTCACATCTACTTTGCCGCGCGTAGTGCTCTGGTTGATAGACTGCAGACGGAACTGGTTGAGGCCTACATTCTTGATTTCAGCGTATGTCTTGCCCTTATAGCAATTGAACTTGCTCAGCGGTAGCACATGGCGGTACCAGCGGCCGGTGGGAGCCTGTCCGTTGACATCGCCGAGCACGGTGCCTTCGAACTGTGCTATCTGATCCTCGTAGCTTTCCCAGGCAACCTGTATGTCGTACTGGTTCTCGGCATCGCCAATAGGCTGGAACATGTAGCGGATGTAACCCCAGAACGAGCCGTTGTTGTAGTCGGACTCACTGAAGACGTTGACGGCGAAATAAACTTCGTCGGCTGTGGCCGTATCGGGGATATTGTCGGAAAGTGCAAACGAGTTGCCATTCCAATCTTTGCGGAAATACACCATCTGTCCCCACCACTGCTGGCCTTCGCTCTCCACATTGATCCAGGCATACTGGCCGTCGGCTGTGCCGCTGTTAACAAAGGAGCAGTTGGGGCCCCAGCCATTGTCGGTGGCATCACCATCGAAGGTGGTGAGAATGGTGGTGTGGTCGTAGAAACGGTCGGACGTGACCGTTCCGCCCGGTGTAGTGACGGTGAGTTGGTTGCCGCTGCCGACGGTTGGCTTCTGGGCGAAGTCAACATAGATGGAGTCCTCCGAAGCACTGACGGTGAACTGTTCGGGAGTGAGTGTCACGTCGCCATACTTCACGCTTTCCACCTGCACGAACTCACGTCCGGTGATGACAAGCGTTTCGCCAATCTGCGGCATGTCTGACGACACCATGAAGATGACTGGCTTGCCGGGCACACGGTAATATGGAATGTATGTGATACCCGATGCACACTCAAGCACCAGAGTTCCCGTATCATAGGGCACGTTGGGCATCTGGAACTTGAGCTGCGACGTAGTCTCGTATGCGTTGGTCAGCGAGTTGAGGTGGTGGTCTTTAAGCACGGTCTCAATGGCTGGTATATCCACATGGGTGCCACCAATCTCCTTCAGTTCGATGCCGTCGAGCTCTTCTGCGAGAATGTCGGTGAAATATGCTTTCTCAATATCAACAAGATTCTTGCCGAAGACATTGATTTCATCGCCCGCATTGCGCGGATATTTGGCCTGAATGCGCGAGATGGACGGATAGGGAGCCGTTATCTTAAATTTATAGGTGGCTGTACCATGGGTAGTCTCGACGCGTATCTCATCCTTCAGCGAGCTGTCGAAGGCAGTGAGCACAAAACCCTTTGCCTCGGTAGGAATATTGACCACAATACTGTGGTCGGTGTTCATGGTTGGGTTGAAATAGGCCTCCTGGTCGTTGATATACACCTTGAGCGCACTGTTCAGGTTCTGGCCGATGATTGCAATCACCTGACCAGGGCCAGCCTTTGTGAACAGACTGTCGGCCTTTGCGGGGTCACACGAACGCACACCGGTAATGAGGGGCGTGCCGCCGCCATCGGAGTCGCTGTCCTTACAAGAGGTGAGAAGCGTCATCTGACTGCACAGCACAGCTGCAAAGAGCAGCGTCCAGCCCATTCTGCGAATTATATTCTTTTTCATTATAAAACTACTTTACTACTATTACTACTTTACTACTTATCGTACTATCAATTCCCAAAGTCATATTCCACAGGCGGCTCATTGAAATAGCGGTTCTGAATGACATCGGCCTCGGGATAGGGCATGAAGATGTTGGCCTCGGAGAGCACGATGGGCTGATAGTCGGCACCCTTGGCTCGTGCCAGAGCGTCAAGATCAAAGGTGTAGCCCTGTTCACGGGTCTGAACGGTGGTGTTGTCATCATTGCTCACCGTAGAACGGTCGTTCCACAAACAGTGGCCCTGGTCGTCGTTGAAGTACCAGTTGTTGCTTCCCGGGAAAATGCAGCGGTAGGAGAATGTGTTATCCGGATTGCGCACCACGTCGCCCGAATTGAGCATGAAGGCACGGTGCTGCTTGTTGTTGAAGAAGTTCAGCATATAGTCAGGCTTCCAACGATACCAGGTAACCATGTCGTACCAGTTGCAATACTCCAAGCAGAACTCAATGCGGCGCTCGCGTATAAGGTCCTCAAAGGTGAACGAGGTCTTAGGCTGTAGCTTAGCCCGCAGACGGGTGGCATTAAAAGCCTCAAGTGCGCGGCCATCGCTGGTTGATTCGCTGTTGCCCAACAGAGCCTCGGCCTTGATGAGATAGACATCAGCAAGGCGCATGATGTAGGTGTTCAGGGGCGAGGCTTGCTGAGCCAGGTGCCCGTCGCAGTCGGCCTTTGTGCCCACTACGCCCTTCTTGGCCTGTGCCCAATTCACATTGTAAGTATAACCGCCTTTCTCGCTCCAGATGTAGCTGTAATAGCGTCCAGGAGTGAAGAAGGTGCCACGCAGACGGAAAGAGTCTGCAGGCTCTTCGTTGTAATAGTCGAGCATATCGACCGAAGCGTGCAGCGAACCGCCCCAGCAGTTTACGTCGGTGACATCACTCCAGGCAAGGTCTGAAATGAGGTTATTGTTCGAGGCATACTCGTTGAGCAGCGGGTCGGCCCAGCGCATGGCAAGCAACGTTTCCTCATTGTCGTTGAACTGCGGACGGAAAAGGTCCTCGTAGTTGTCCAACAACCGATACTGGCCGCAGTTGATAACCTCGTCGCACAAGGCAACCACACGGTTGAGGGTGGCACCGTCGCGGGCATGGTCGCGAATGTTGTTGGTCTCCCACCCGCTTTGAGCCAGCAGAACCTTGGCAAGCATTGCCTTTGCCACGTAGCGCGAGGGATGATAGTTGCTGCCTCGTTCTGGCAACAGTTCAGCGGCGCGCTCCAAGTCGCGAACAATGAATTTCAGCACGCTGCTCTCCGTGCAAAGCGGCCGCACGGGAACGGCAGTGGCATCGTTGTTGTCTTCAAACAAGATTACTTCTCCCCATCCGCGCAACAGATAGAAATAGGCTGCGCCGCGCATGAGCATGGCCTCGCCCTTGGCCTGGTTTACGACCGATTGCGAAACATTGGTGTTGGCTTCAGTGGCATACGTGTCAAGGTCGTTGATGAGCTGGTTGGACATGGTAACCACCATGTAAAGTGACGACCAGGCATTCACCACCTCGGTGCTCAGTCCCGTGATGGTGAATCGTGCAAACTCGCCCTGCAGATAGGGGCTCCACGCATCGTTTGCACGGAACGAACCCATGCCCACAATGGCACGCTCGTTATAACCATGCCATGCATAGTTGTAAAGCGGCTCAATGCCCTTCAGAATGGCGTCATCGCTGGTATAATAGGTAGGAGCGGTGTAGCCATGCAACGGGGTGCGGTCAAGGAAATCGTCACCACAGCTGCCGAGTGTCAGCATCAGCAGCGCTGCTGCCGAAACCGCCATTAGATATGTTTTTTTCAAGCTATTCATGATTTATATTCTTTTTTCACTGCGCCCGCGGGGCGCTCTTGCTTTTCTACTTTATCATTATCTTTCACGGGGTGCAAAGCATTAGAAAGAAACTTTCAATCCAAAGTTATAGATTCGTGGCGAGGGGTAACGATAGTAGTCGATTCCCTGCAGAATGACGCTCTGTCCGTTGGCACCGATTTCGGGGTCGTAGCCGTCGTATCCGGTAATGGTAAACACATTTTGCACGTTACCATAAACCTGCACCCAGTCGAGTTTCAGCGGTGCGAGCCATTTCTTGGGCAGGTTCCATGCGAGCGAGAGGGTTTTCAGCCGCAGGAAAGAACCGTCTTCAATGAATCGCGAACTGACGCGGTTGTTGTCGTTCTGACTCTCACCGCTGACGCTGATGCGCTGTGTGAGAGCCGTTGCGGGGTTCACCACATAGACGTTGGTGATGTCATTGAGCGAGCCTTCCGGGTCGTACATGGCCACCTGAGCGTAGTCGCTCACCATCTTCAGTTTGTTGCCCCAGGCTGTGGGATCGCTGTGGTTCTGCTTGACGGCATTGAAGATGTCGTTGCCGACGGAGCCGTTGAAGAAGAACGACAGCTCGAAGTCTTTCCATGTAATGACGTTGTTGATGCCAAAGGTAAAGTCGGGGTTGGGGTCACCAATGTACTTGCGGTCAGCAGTGGTAATCTTACCGTCGCCGTTGACATCCTCATACATATAGTCGCCCACCCAGATGCCGCGTGGTGCAATGGGATACATGTCGGAGTCGAGCGACTCTGCTGGACGGGCTACGGGTATGCGCTGTCCGTTCTGGTCGAGCAGGAACTCTCCCAACTGGTTTTTCTGATAGAAATCGCTCTCTTTGGTAAACATGCCAATGACATTGTAGCCGTAGAAACGTCCTACGGGACCGCCGATTTCAGAAAGCGTATAGGTTTGCGAGCTGAGGTTTCCGGGTATGGAACCCTCGTCGCTGTTGAGCTTGGTCAGTTTGTTGCGGTTCACTGAGAATGTGATGCCGGTGCGCCACTGCAGGTTCTTGCTGGCAATGTTGACGGTGTTAAGGGTAAACTCAATACCCTTGTTCTCAATGGCACCTGTGTTCACCTTTGGTGCAGAAATACCCATCCACCCCGAGTTGTTCTCGATGTAGTATGGCAACACGGCATCCATGAGCAGGTTGTCGGTTTTCTTGAGGTATGCGTCAACGATGAGCTCCACACGGTTGTTGAAGAACGAGAGGTCAATACCGGCGTTCCATGCCTTGGTGCTCTCCCACTTCAGGTCGGGATTGGCGTAGTTGCCCGAGAAGTAGCCTGTACCCCATGCGGTGACGGCACTCTTCATGGCCACGCCGTAGGCATAGCTTCCCACACCCTGGTTGCCGACAAGTCCCCATCCGAGTCGCAACTTGGCATTGCTGAGCCAGCTGTGGGCTTTTGCCATAAAGGGCTCGTTGCTCAGTCGCCAGGCAAGTGCTGCCGAGGGGAAGTAACCCCAACGGTTGTTTGGACCGAAGCTCGAGGAGCCGTCGGCACGGATGGTGGCAGTGAGAAGATAGCGGTCGAGCATATTGTAGTTCAGTCGGCCATAATAGGACTCAATGGCCCAGTCAGCACCTTGCTCGCTGTTGGTGGAGGTGGAGGCGTCGCCCACGGCAATGCTCTTGATGGCATCGGTTATGAACCCTTTGCGACCCATTGAAGCCTGATACCATTCGCCTTCCTGGGATTCGTGACCGCCCATTATCTGGAAGTGGAATCCCTTGGCTATGTCGAAGTCGTAGGTTAGGTATTGCTTGAACGACTCGTATTTGTTTCGCGAGTTGCCGCGCGTCATCTGCGACTCAATTTTCTGCTGCGCCGTAGCGTAGTCGGGCTGGAAGAACAGACTCTGTCCCCATGAGCGGTTGCCTCCGTACTCAATGCGGAGCGTCAGCCCTTTCAGCGGCATGATGTTGGCGTAGGCATTGTAGTCAAACTGCTGTCCCTTGCGGTTGTTGTCGCGCACCTCGGCCTCAAACAGGGGGTTTGAGTTGTAGTTGTGCTCCAGATTGGTGCCGAAGTCCCATGAGCCGTCGGGTGTGCGGGCAGCCATGTCGGGGTACTGCACGAGTGCGGTCTGAATGACATTGTTCTCATCAAAGGTGATTACCTGCTTGGTGCTTGAGTAAGCGGCATTGACACCTATCTGCAGCCACGAGGTGACGTTGGTGTCGAAGTTGGCACGGAAGGATGTACGTTTGAACGACGAGCCAATGCCCACACCGTCCTGGTCCAAGTAGCCGCCCGACAACGAATAGTGCATGTCCTTGGTTCCGCCATTGACGTTCACTTGATGGTTGTGCATGAAGGCTGTGTTGAACAGCTCGTCCTGCCAATCGGTGCCGTCGGTGAGCAGGCTCTGGTCGAGCAGCTCCTCGCGTTTGCCGTAGCCGTAGATTTCGGCGCGCACATTGTAGAACTGGGCAAACTCCTTGAGGTTCATCACCTCGAGCATCTTGGGCAGGTGCTGCCAGCCCACGTAGCCCTCGTACGACAGTTTCGACTTGCCTTCCTGTCCGCGCTTGGTGGTGATGAGCACCACACCGTTAGATGCCCGCGAACCGTAGATTGCCGTGGCCGAGGCATCCTTGAGCACCTCGATGCTGGTAATGTCGGAAGGGTTGATGGTGCTCATAACGCTGGTGTTGTCGCTGGTCTGTCCGCTCATCGCAATACCATCGACAACATAAAGCGGCTCGTTGCCGTTGAGCGAGTTGATTCCACGAATCTGCACAGAGATGCCACCGCCCGGAGCACCCGAGTTCTGCATCACCTGCACACCCGCAATGCGCCCCTGCATGGCCTGCTCAATGCTGGTGTTCACGCCCTGCTTGATGGCTTTCTCGTCGATGCTGGCCACTGAGCCGGTGAGGTCGCTGCGCTTCATCACACCGTAGCCTACCACCACCACCTCGTCCATCACCTGGGCGTCTTCGCTGAGCTGCACATCCACCACGCCGCCACGGCCAACCCTGACAGTCTGTGTCTTGTAGCCCACATAAGAGAATTCCAGATTGCTGCCTACTCGGGCCGTAATCTGATACTTTCCTGCAAAATCGGTAATGGTACCGCCTGATGCACCCTGCACTTTCACAGTGGCACCGATGACTTCTTCACCGGTGGCGGCATCCGTAACCGTACCCGTAACCTTCACTTCCTGCGCAACGGCAGCAAGAGGGAGCAAGAAAAGCACCATCAGTACCATGCGCAGCTGCCTGAGGGCAACTTGGCGGCACATCCATGTACTTTCACATGCCTTTTGAAGAGAATTACTCATAGATCACTTCTTTTAAATCTTTTAGGTTAATATTTTGATAGTTTGTTCCAATTTTCCTCTCACTCCTCTTTAGGAGCGCGGGCTTCCCAGCCCGCGAATGAAGGACCTTGTCTGGCTGCGGGCAGGGAAGCCCGCACTCCTACTCCCCTCTCCTCTCTCCTTTACTCCTTCTCTCCTTCTCTCCTTCCCTCCTCTATATATAATTAATGTATGCAGAAGGGAAATTATACTTCTCAGTACGAGTTGTTGAGTTTCAGCGAAAAATTCCGCTGCAAAGATAATACATCTTTTTGTAGAGTATTTGACTTTTTTTTGCAAATGTTTGCCCTTTTCTGCAAAATACGTAAAAAGAGAAAAAAGTCATTACAATGCTTTTCGATGAAATTTTCTAGAAAATTCGACATCAAACCTATGCTTTGCACCCGTAAAGCATATATATAGCAAACCAAAGTAAGGTTCTGTACGCTCCGCAGGGAGCGTAGTGATGAAGGATGTCAGAAAAAACGGATGTATGCATTAAAGGCAGGGAACGGTGCCCTATTCAAAGCGGTGCAGTTCGTCTGAATAGTATCGGGCTACGCCGAAGTCAAGGGTGGCAGGAGCGGACAGGGCTGCTGGGGCTGCAGGCTTGTTATTGACAGAGGCTGTGTCGAGCAAAAACCACGGCGAGAGGTCTGGACGGGCAAGGTTTTTGACCAAATGGATGGTGCTTGCGGGTGTGCTTCCCTCCATGAGCAGGAAAGCGCGCTGCCCCGTAGTTTCATTCACCGCCACGTCTGCCACAAACATGGCATGGCCGTAGCGCGATGAGGGGCGCGACTTGGCATCATAGAGAAACACATCGCCCGGCTGAATGTCCTTGAGTGCACGCACGGGCATGGAATGATTCATCGACTCAGTATTGGCCGTCTTGAACACATCCTTCAGATATTCGTACATGGCACCGCGGTTGTAGCCATACACATAGCGTAACACTCGCTTTTGGGTATCGGCAAAGCGGATGCGGAAGAACTGGCGGCTGCTGAGCAGATATTCTGCCCGCAAACGCATGCACACATCGGCGCATTGCTCGTTTTTGCTCAACAGCGGAAGTTGTATGGTGCGGTAGCAATAGGGCTGCAGCGAGTCGTTGGGCGTGCCGTCAAAATGTCTGAGCACAGAATCGGGTGAGGACAATGGCAGACGGCGGACAAACTGGGTGTAGGCCGCATCGGTTCCATCAACGCGCTCAAAGCCACGGGGCGGCACAATGTCGCCCACACATCCGCCTGTACTGGAATAGGCTGGATGTGCGCCCCACGGAGCGTAGAGCCATAACAGAGCGGCTGCCGTGGCCACCAACGCCGTTCTGACAGCCAGACGTCCGCATCTGGCAGAGAAACTCGTGAAGCGGTGGAAAAGAAAGAGCAGCACGAAATTGTAATATACCCCAAACACCCACGACTCCATCATTCCTTCGATGGCCATGGCAACGGCAATGGAGGCAAGCAGAGGATTGCACATCTTACTGATTCGATGGAACAGGAAACTCCACAAAGCCATTACAAAGGAGCCTAATAACAGGCCATTGCGCAAAAACAAACGCAGATAGCCGTTGTCAATTGTAAATGGTGGAATATTGTACTTCCAGGCTGTTCTTAAACTGACAATACCGCAGTCCTGCCCGAAAAGGGTGAGGCCATCGCGTTCGAACACCATGCGGGCTGTGCTGAAACGGCTCTCAAAAGTAGTGGTGTCCTCACCTGGTGGACAATGGGCAGCAATCAACACGGAGAGGAGCAAAAAGGCTACAGGAACAAACGGCAACCAACGCGACAGAGACGGACGATTGAGAAAAGCCACGTAGAACACTGGAATCATTAACAGGACAATGGTCTCGGTAAGTCGCAGGGTAAGAAAAAAAACAAAGATGCTCATGAAAACGCAGAAGACGGAGAGCGCAACCACAGGTCTTTCCTTGACTCTGACAGACAGCACGATGTATATGGAGAGCATGAGCAACACTACTGAAAGAATGGCTGGGTTGACCATACCATAGGAGTGACCCGTCATGCTCCAACGCTGTCGAGTAATGTCATCGGCCCAGCCAAAAGAATAGCACAAGAAAGAGCTTAGGAGAAAGAAAATGAATGCGCCGAAATAGATGCGCAGGTTGACACGGATGTCTGTGTCGCGCGAAGCGGCCAACACAAGGATAAGGATGTTGATGAAATAGTCGCCACCTGCGGCAAGGGTGAAGACAAGAAACAGGCGCAGCAAAGCAAAGCAAAACACAAACCGTGGATGGCGCACGAACATGAATGCCAGGCGGAGATAGAGCAGGGCCTTGCCTATCTGTGACAAAAAGAAACGGAACTGGGAAAGAGCATCGGGCACAGAATCGCGGAGCCACACGTAATTGACGTTGAGCAGCACTAAAGAAAGACCTACATAGAACAGCCCGGGTCCATAAATATCGTTCAACCTTGATAGTTGAACAATGAACCGTGAATTGTAAACGCCTTCCCTCATTAACTACAATTATTTCTTTACTACTTTTACTCCTTCTCTCCTTTATTCCTTACTCGAACTCTCCCTGATTTTCAGAATCATGGGCACCACCTCTTTATAAATATGTTTGTCGCCAGCAATGTTTTTCAGCAGCAACTCACAGGCCTTCAGTCCCGTTTTGTGCGCCTGGTCCATGATGGCCGTCAGTTTGGGCGTTACGAAGGCTGCCGTGTCGCTGTCGGTGAACCCCACAATGGCCACATCTTGTGGAATGCGGAGCCCGAGACTCTTGATGGCCTCAAAAGCGGCAAAGGTGATGATGTCGTTGAAAGCCAGGATAGCATCGGGTGGATTATCGCCCTGCAGCAGTTTTCTTGTGGCTTGATAGGCAACGTCGTAATCAATCTTACCGCACACCACCAAACTGCGGTCGATGGGCATCTTGTGCTCACGCAACGCCTCCAGGTAGCCATGCTTGCGGCGGCGCACCATGTCGAGGTGGTTGGGACCGCCCAGGAAGGCAATGCGGCGGCTGCCTGTTGCTATCAGATGGTTGGTGGCCTGCTGAGCAGCCTCGTCGCCGTTGGCCACCACCGAGGAGAACAGTTCGGGCAGGCACGTGCGGGCAAAGAACACCAAGGGAATGCCCATCTCGTTGATTTCAATGAAGTGGCTGTAGTCGGTGGTGTCTTGTGCCAGACAGGCCACAATGCCCTCCACATGCATGCTCACGAAGTTGTCCACGGCACGCTCCTCGTCCTCGTGGCTCTCATGGCTGTTGGAACTGATGACGGTGTAGCCGCGGCTCGTGGCATAGTCCTCAATGCCAGAAAGAACGGCTGCATAGTAATGGGTAACGAGGTTAGGCACCACCACGCCAATCATACGCGGAGACTCGCGACGGAGACTCTGCGCGAAGGGGTTGGGACGATAGTTCAGCTGCTTGGCCAGCGCCTGCACCTTCTGCTTCATCTCGTCGCCAACCTCATGGCTGTTGCGCAAAGCACGCGAAACAGTTGCGATGCTCACACCCAACTGCTCAGCCAAATCTTTCAGCGATACACGTCGTTTATTCATCAGTTTATTCTCTCATGAAGCCCAATGAGCTCCTTTTACGGATGTATATTTTCGGTTTTAGGTTTGAGATTTTATTGCAAATTGTCAAATTGGAGTTCCTTGAGCTCTGCGAAAAAATCCTCTACTCTTTCTCTCCTTGACTCCTTCTCTCCCCCAACATTTTGTGCAAAACTACAAAAAAAATAGGTTTCCGCAAACGTTTACGTAAAAAATTTGCAAAAAAAGACACAAACTGCATAAAAACACATTATCTTTGCAAAGTTAAATCAATAAAAAGGCTCATTGTAAGATAAAGATTTTTTTCATTAGCGACGTTGTTAAACGTCAGTGTTTTTAAGAATAAGGTTAATTAATTATGTTTAGTGTGGCCAGAGATTGGCCTAGAATCGAAGAATAGAGTAATGAATAGTTGATAATAAGTTAGTTAGGAATCAAAGCCAGGCTGTTGTGAAACAGGCTGGCTTCTTGTTTTCCCACTCCTCAACCACTTTACTCTTTTACTCCCCTACTCCTTTACTCCTTTTTTTCCTAAATATAATACTCTGCCGCATCCACGAGGCCGGCGCGTAGTGCGTATCGTGTGGCTTCGTGGACATTGTTGACGCTGATTTTGCGGAAGATGTTCTTGCGGTGGGTGTTGACGGTGTGGAAACTGGAGAAGCGCTTTTCCGCTATCTCGCGTGAGGTCATGCCCATTGCAATGTCCTTAAGTATCTCGCGCTCTGTGCTGGTGAGCTTTACATCTGCGGGCACAGCGGGCGTTTCGGGAGTCAGAAGTATCTCCATCATGCGCTGACAGATGTAGCGTTGTGCACTCAAAGCATAGTCAAGCGCCTGGCGGATTTCGTGCAGGGGCGACTCTTTGAGCAGTATGCTGATTTGGGTGCTGGAGGCTGTGACGCGCCTCACGAAATCGGGACTGAGCTCTTCAGAGAACAGCACCCAATGCACCTGACGGAAACGCTGGCAAAGGATGAGCAACTCATCGGCATCGTTGATGTCGAAAAGCGTATAGTCGAGCAGCACCACGGCTTGCGGGTGCTGCTTGAGCTGTTCTATGAGCGATGCTTTGTCCTCAGTGTACTTGAACGTAGCTCCTATCTGCTGGCAAATGTACATCAACCCTGCGCGGGTTATGTCCTGCCTGTCTGCCAAAAAGATATTGATAGTTGACAATTTACAATTGATAATTGAAAAAGAAATACTACAAAATCAGAACGTCATTCTTACCATAAATCTGATGCCGTGCTTGCTGGCTGTGGGCAGATTGAGGTAGTTAAGACGGCGCACATACTCCACGTGCATGATTTTCAGAATGTTGTGAATACCTGCTATGAGTTCCACGTAGGGCTCGTTCTTGTCCATCACGTAGCTCCCTTCGGGCATGGGCATGAGTAGCGGGTCGCCCTCGTTCTGCGCCAAGGTGGGATTGTTCTTGTCGGTGAGTTGTCCCCAGAGGCACTTCACACCAAGATACTCACGCCACTTCAGTTTCTTGAGTAGGGGTATTCGGTTGAAAATCTTGCCGTTCATGTCCCACGAAATGTCGAGTGAGGCATATCGGTCGTTCAGGAACTCCATGTTGTTCACCAGGTTGAACGTCTCGTCCTCAACAATGTACGACAAGTTGGCTGCGGGCATGATGAGCAACGGATAGGGCACCTTGGACCATTGTATGCCGCCCTTCAGGTAGCAGTCAATCTTTCCCCAGCTCTTCATCCAGAAGCGCTTGTAGATGCTGGCCTCGCTGACGTGGTAGGAATAGTCACCGCCAAGGAATCCTTTGATGCCGATGGTGTGGCCGATGGTGAACACAGGTGCGTCGAGATTCATCTTGATGCGGCGCTGCTTGGTGTTGATGAAGGTCTCACCAGGGGCAAAGCGCAGCTCGCCGTGCAATTCGGTGGTGCGAATCTTGCCGTGGTGCAGCAAGTCGGGGAACATGTCGGCGTAAGCATCGTTGATGTCAGGAGTATGTGGCTCTGCAGCAGCCTGCGGGTCTTCGTTCACAGGAAGCGTGGCGGCATTGGCAGTAAGCTGACTGAGCCGCTTGTTGACGGCTGCACTATTGGCGAAGTACAAGTCGCCGGTGGCCTCGTTTTGCTCTGTCTTAATGCTAAGGGTGGTTTTAAATCCCCAGTCTTCCTCACGCTCGAAGGCTATCTGCTGGCGGTTGTAGAACATCATCTTCTCCACGGGACTCCATTTGAAGGCCGTGAACACATTATCCTTGTCGGTGTGCACAAACTTGTCTGACGGTGAGCACACGTCGTACGTGCTGGTGAAGGTGAGTGTACGCTTGGGGAACTCGCGCGGCAGATACTCCTTCTTGTTGAACGAGTAGGTAAACTCGGCTTTGTAATAGTTTTTCTTGCTTTTCCATCCGTGGGCAGCGTAGCCCGACAAGAACAGATGGGGATTGAGGTTGGCATTGGTTTGTGCGCTGATACGGGTACGCAGACCATCCACGAAGTTCTTGGTAATCATGGTGTTCACAGGACCAATGTCAACATAGTTTTTCTTGCCCTGCGGACTGGTTTCCACGAAATTCTCCACCAGGGCCTTGATGCCGAAAATGAACCACTTGAAACCCTTTATCTGCTCAATGTTGTGGATAAAGGCATCCATCGAACTCTCGCTCTTGGTGAGTTCCACACCACGGTACTGGCTCCAGAAAGCCTCGTCGCGCATCATAGCGTCGGCATCGCGCCGCTCCTTCGCTTTGCCCTTAAACAGCTGTTTGGGCAGTTCGTCGAACGCATAGTCGCTTAGTCGTGTTGTCCTGACGACAAGCGCTTTGCTAAGGAACTTGGCCAAAGCCATCTCAACAAACATGTCGTCCACCGACAATGCCCACTCGCCGTTGGGAAGCTGAGTGTATTCCTGCATAATCTGCAGGTTCTCAACAAAATTCACGTCGCTTCGCTTGGGAATGGTCAGGTTGCAGCGCTTCACATGCAAGGTGGAGTCGCACAGCACATAAATCTCACCACGGAACCCGAAGTCCTGCTGGTTGTTGGGAAGGAACTGAAGATGGTAGCACAAATCCTTGTCAACATAAACCGTGTCCTCTATGTAGAAGCGGTAGAAGGCGATGGCATCCTTACCGATGGGGCTGGTAAAGGGATACTGCAACAGACGCACCTGGTCATCGTAGATGTCCACATCGGTAAAAATATCCTTCAGGGCGGTGTTGAGAATGTCGCCCGTCTCTATCAGATGGTTAATGCCCGTAGAGTTCTGGCCTTTGATGATGTCTTTCTCTGAGTGCGGACTCTTGCGGTATATTTTCTGCGTCACGGTCTCATCTACAGAAATGGGAAGAATCAGCTTGTTGGTGTTAGAAAACACCTCCACCTGATTGAGCAGCCACTGGTGTTTCTTGAACAGCGACGACTCTAAGTCTTTGGGGGTAAGGTCATTAAACGCCAACGTGATTTTCTGGTACTTATTGTACTGATAATAGTCGTGATTCTCGAGCCGCGTCTTTTTCTTCGCAGCAATCACACGGCGCATCAACTCCACGGCAGGGTTGTCCTTGCGGCTGTAGCGTTTGCGTTTCGACTTAACCACCACGTTGTCAAGGGTTTTTGTGTCGGGCTTCAACTTCACGTTGAGTGTATGCGGCGTATTGCTGGCCACCTTCACGGTGACTTGCTGATAGCCCACCGCAGAGAACGTGAGGGTCCAGCCTTCGTGACGCTCAATACTGTAATGGCCTTCGGCATTGCTCGACACAGCCACATGGTGGCCACGATAGATGGCGCTGGCGTATGGAATGGTGTCGCCCGTGGCAGCATCGGTAATGGTACCGCTAATCTGTGCTGCAACGGTCTGTGCCATCAGCAAGAGCGTGAGCAGCAATGCAGCTTTTAACGGTTTAAGTGTTATCAAACGTTGTCTAATCATATTCTAATTCTTTCTATTTCGTTGTTATGGTGTCCTCCCCTTTCTTTCCCAAAGACGAGGTGGTTCGTGTATTGTCAGAGCAGTTGCGCCAAGTCGGTAATCACTTGGTCGGGCACAGTCTCGTCGTAGGTCTCGTTGGTCCATCCTTCTCCTTTGAACCATACCGTGCGGCAGCCTGCTTTCCTTGCGGGCAGAATGTCTTTATAGAAACTGTCGCCCACCACGGTCACCTCCGAAGCCGGCAATCCTAAAGCCTGGACACCGAGGGTGAAGATGCGATGGTCGGGTTTGCGGATGCCCACAACGGCAGACTCTACAATGGTTGAGAACAGACTGTCGAGGGAGAACTCCTTGAGCACCACGCTGATGTTGCCGTAGAAATTGCTGACAAGCACCATAGGATGATGCTCGTGCAACTGGCAGAGCACCTCGCGGCTATGGGCAACGGTCTGCTGCACCTCTGCATACAAGCTGTCTAACAGCGAGCGGTGCACTTGCAGGTATTCTTCCTCCGTCGGGTCCCATGCACCGTGCTCCATAAGGAACTCCAACTCTATGCGCAGCTTGACGTCCAGCAGATGGTGGAAGGTGTGAAAGGGCTTAATGATGGGATTGCTGCCCAGTGTGCGCTCTGCATGCACATAAGCTTCGCGGAACTGCTGCTCAGAGACAGGCACATTCTGCCGTTCGTAGGCATGCCACAGTTTCTTTCCCCAGTGGCAGCCGGCAGTATCGAGTGTCCCGCCGTAGTCGAAAATGTATCCTTTTGTTGGCATTGAGTTCATTTGTTGTTGCTGAGGCTTTTAAGACGGCTGTTGCGTTATTTTCAAGCACAGACGCTTGCTGAGTTTCTCGTGCGCATTGTGCATGTAAACGTAGAGCACGGTAAGTAAGATGATTTCAAACAGCAAGTACACCCACGGGCAATTGAGCAGCGCGGTGATGTAGATGCAAATGGCGCGCACATTGAACGTCAGGATGTTGGTGTATTTCATCAGCGGTCTGCTGCCTTCCAAAAACTCCTGTCGAACGCTTTCTTTCTGCGTCATGCCGTCAGGCTGTTGCCCGTCAAGTGCTGCGTTCGTTTCTTGGGCATCCATCTGCTGCCAAGCCGCAAAGAATTTCTGGAATTCGGGAGTGCGCCGCTCCTGACTCTTACAGTAGTTGGCATAATTATAGAAGAACAGCTGCCCCATCAGGTCGCCTTTCTGCTTCATCTCCTCGTAGGTCTGCCGCTGCTGGGCATAGTTGTCCAGCTCGCTTCCTTCCTTGCCTTTGAGGAAAAAAAGGTGGATGTTGCGATAGTAATCGGAGAGCGAGCTTTGCGGTGAATGGCAAAGCACCCCGGCGATGATAGCCAAGAGCCATATCCAGAAACCCCAGCGCATGTCGGTGCCAGGAATCAGTTGCGGCATCAAGCGCAGGCAAAAAGCAAAGTAGATGCAGAAAAACCACACATCGCCGGAAAAACCGTCGAGCATACGTCCGATGAGCGTTTTCTTACCGGTGAGACGAGCCATCTGCCCGTCCGTGGAATCGCAGAAATTGGCCAGCATCAGCAACACGACACCTAACACATTGGGCCATAAATCGGTGGAAACAAACATGACGGCGGCTGCTACGCCCAAAAAGATGGAAAGAATGGTGATGGCATTGGGATGTACGCCCAGTTTGTTCCAAAACAGGGCAAACACAAGTCCTATAGGACGTGTGAAATGCACGTCGAGCCATTCTTCTGTATCATTGCTTTTAAACGATGCCTGAAGCATCTCCTTGAATGTTGACATTCTTGTATTTACTATTTACAGATTTACTATTTACTTTTGAGCTGATGGGTGATAGGTGAATAATCAAACTTGCTATGGCTGTTGCCGCTTCTTCACGGCAGCGCGAAAAGCTGGGCCAGTCGTTGAAATCAATGATGGCAAAGCTGCCGTCAGCACGCACCACACAGTCGCCGCCATACACCTGCACACCAACAGCACGAGCCAATCGGCACACCTCTTCTTTCAGTTGCCGTTCATCGAAGGCGTAATGGTGTGAGGAACCGTTGCGGCACTCGTCGCCAAACTTGCTGATGCCATCGTCTGAGGGATAGTAGCAACGGAACAGTTGCCCGTCACCTACACCGTAGAACTTCACCACGTCGCCCTCAACATGAGCACTTCTCACCACTTCGCTGATGCCACGCTCGCGGAATGCCGCCAACGCCTTCTGCTCATCGGCCTCCGTGGCACAAAACACCACATCGCCGCGAGTCTCAGTAGAACTGTCGCCGCGCTTCAGCCAGCAGCCATTACTGCCCTGCAACGGCGGCATAGCCACTTTCTCGGCCCTCATCAGCTGGTCGAGACTGATACGGCGGCAACACAACGCCACACCTTCGGGGGCATTGACGCACCACACGCCACTCTCGCGCTCTATTTGCAATGCTCGGGCAGAACGGGCCATCGAAAGACAGGCATCGGCATCAATGCCGCTCAGCTCTGCCTCGCGAACAAACGTCACCTGACAGCCTTTCTCGCGGAGCTTTTCGCCCACCGCGTCGAGTATCGCCCTGTCTTTTTCCACGTAATTGGGCGAATACCGTTCATCCCGATATACACAAACTATTTTCAACTCTCAACTCTCTCCTCTCTCCTCCAAAAACCTTTCTGCCTTCTCCACGTCGGAAGCATGATCTATGTCGAGCACTTTGCTGAATGGCCAAGCCACCAACCGCAGGCCGTCGCGGATAAGTGCGCGCTGGAAATTGCGCATACGCGACTCTCCGCGCTCCATACATCCGCGGAGCGTAGCCAAAGCAGGAGCCGTGAGTCCATAAATGCCTCCGCTGATATAGACCGGAGCAGGCTCTTTGAACTTTGAACTTTCTCTCTCCTCTCTCCT
>JAFZSI010000041.1 GCA_017619445.1 Prevotella sp. | reverse complement strand
TGGGGTACATCAGGTTCTTCATGTACAGGCTGGCCACCCTTTACTCTTGATCAGCCGGCTTCACCAACCAGAAAAATCCGCTGACCCCTTATTCGCACCCAACTATCAATCACGCCAAGACGCATAAAAAGCGTGATGCTCTTAATGCGCATAGCAAGAGGTGAAAGCGTAGGAATACTTTTGGAACCCCTGTCTGTCATAAGATACACCACGCTCGTTGCGTGTTGCATCACTATTTGACAGAACAGGAATTCACCGCCTACGGTTCACCTGTCACATATTATTTCTGTGCTTGTTATACCAATCTTAGTTTCCTACGCTTTTCTTGGCTATACGCGAAATAATAGTGAATGCTTTGTTTGTTCGGATTTCTCCCCGAACTGAGGGCAAAGTTAATCAATTTCCATATAAAAAGCAAATATAGAAGATAGTTTTATTCAAATTTCATTAGAAACGTTTGTTTATCTCCCATATTCTTGCCGTTTTTCCTCCTGTCTGCTTTTTTGTGCACAATTTGTGCACAGATTTTCGATTTTAACATTTGAACTCCAAACCTGCGTGTAATGATTGTAAAGATACGCTTTGCAATCATATACCTATGCTTTACGACAGCAAAGTGTGGGTTTATGTTGAAATTTTCTAGAGAATTTATATGTAAAGGATGATGGTGTTTTGGCCATGCAAATTCTGTAGAGAATAACTCATAGCATGGTGAGGGCAAATGCGATAATCGGAAAGCAAATCAGGGTGGCAGAAAGATGCTGAAAGCATCTCCTATCAGTAACCGTAGTGTCCGAAGGACCTGCGGATAGGAAGACCGACAGACTGTATCCCGACCCTAACGGGGTCGCCCATCTCAGCGCTTGCCCATCTCTATGTATTGG
Source organism: Prevotella sp. (assembly GCA_017619445.1). Classification (GTDB taxonomy): domain Bacteria; phylum Bacteroidota; class Bacteroidia; order Bacteroidales; family Bacteroidaceae; genus Prevotella. The sequence goes on along the minus strand of JAFZSI010000041.1, from coordinate 138,405 downwards.
GGCACTCCTTTAGAGTGCTTTTATTTCCTCTCACGTCGGTCTCCGGGGGTGCTCGCTTCGCTCGTACCCTCGGTTACTGATAGGCGACGCTTTCAGCGTCATGAATAAGTGGAAGCATAAGTGGTTGTCTGCTCCTCTACTACTCTCCGCGTGTCCTGAACGAATAAAGGCCGTGCTTGCATGTTGATGGCAAGCACAGCCTTTTTGATAGAGGTTATTGAGTTAATTGATGTTGTGGCTTGCGCCACGAGTATAGAAATGGGCGTTTACGCCACTTTCTCGAGCCATTTGACCATACCGAACATGACGCCCATAGAGATGAGGCAGACGATGAGGAACACGGTCCAGCACACCCAGATGGGATACTCGTTGTAGATGAGCGGGCCAATCCAAAGGAGGCCATTGCCCACGGCGGTTGCTCCGAGCCACAGGCCCTGACAGAGTCCCTGGAGGTGCTTGGGGGCTACCTTGGAGACAAACGAGAGGCCAAGGGGCGAGATGAACAGCTCGGCGGCGGTGAGGAAGAAGTAGGTGACGATGAGCACCCAGGGGGCTGCTTTGAGGCCTGTCTTGGCTGAGTCGGCCAGGGCTGTGAACTGCTCGGCAGAGGGATAGCTCTGGGTGTAGGAGTAGATGGCGAGGAACAGGTAGGCGATGCCTGCGATGCCCATTCCGTAGGCTATCTTACGGGGTGTTGAGATGGGGTTGCCGCGCTTGGTGAGCATGCTGAAGAGCCACATGACGATGGGCGTGAGCACGATGACGAAGAAGGGATTGACGGCCTGCCAGATCTCGGGTGCGATGGTGTCGGTCTGCACGAAGTCGCGGGCGAAGAACGAGAGCGACTGTCCGTTCTGGTGGAATGAGAACCAGAAGAAGACGGCGATGCCGAGCACGGCGAAGAGTGCGTACATGCGCTGCTTGATTTCCTTGGCCATAGAGCGGCGCTCCTCCTCGGTGTAGTCTTCTGCCACTATGCTTGATTTCTTTCCCGGTGTGGGGAACAGGTGCTTGGAGAGCAGGAAGATGGCCAGGGAGATGAGCATGGTGGCCACGGAGGCGATGAACGAGTAGTGGATGCCGGTGTTGAAGATGTCGAGATACTGGGTGCAGAATGCCTGCAGGTTGTCGGTTGAGCCGCCCACTTTGGTCACGAGCTCGTTGAGGTTCTGCAGTTCTGTGCCGCTGATGTTGCCCGAGATGAACTGATGGCAGAGTTTGGGCAGGTCGGCGTTGTAGGCCAGTCCGTGGGAGTTGAGCCACCAGCTGCGGAGCAAGGGTGCGATGAAGGGTGCGAGCAGGGCGCCGATGTTGATGAACACATAGAATATCTGGAAGCCCGCATCGCGCTGTCCTTGTGCCCACTTCAGTCGGTCGGGCCCCTCTTTGGCTGCGTCGGCCTCGAAGTTGTCGTACATCTGTCCCACGATGGCCTGCAGGTTGCCCTTGAACAGTCCGTTGCCGCATGCGATGAGCGCGAGCGCGAAGATGGTGAAGGGCAGCAGCCAGGAGATGTTGGTGGGTGTAGCCAGCACGGGGATGGCGAGCAGCACGTAGCCGGCGGCCATAACCACGAGGCCCCACGCGATGGTGCCTTTGTAGTTCTGTGTGCGGTCGGCGATGATGCCGCCTACGAGGCTGAGCACATAGATGGCGGTGAGAAACATGGCGGCGATGAAACCGCTCTGTCCGTCGGACAGTCCGAATTTTGAACACAGGAAGAGGGCCAGCACGGCGTTCATGATGTAGTAGCCGAAGCGTTCGCCCATGTTGCTGAGGGCTGCCAGAAGAAGCCCTTTAGGATGATTTTTGAACATAGTGTTGTATTTAGGTTTATATTAGATTTGAGATTGTAAATTGTCAAATTGTAAATGACTCAACTCCTACCCTGCTTTACTCCCCCATCTTGGGGATACCCTTTCCCCCTCGGGGGAGTTAGAGGGGGGCTTTCTTTTTCTCTTTCGTTCTGACGATATCGAAGAGGTAGGCGAGTTTCACCACGATGTTGCGGAAGTTTGACGTGCCAAAGTTGTCGCGCTTGGAGTCGCCGTAGATGTTGCCGAGGCCGTAGTAGTAGCGCACGTCAAGTAGGAAATGGCCAACCTTGGGATGCGAGTACTCGAGTCCTATGCCTGCCGTGATGCCGAAGTCGAACTTGTTTTCCACGGGCATGGTGTCCTGTGCGATGGTTTGGTTCACGCGGTCCTCAAAGTTGCGCTCGGCCAGTTTGAAGTTCATCTTGGTTTTCTCGCTCAAGCAGTAGCCGAACTGGGGTCCTGCCTGGAAGAAGAACTGGAACCCTTTCTTCTCGCGGCCCCACCCCAGACGTGCGAGCAGGGGCACCTGCACGTAGGTGATGGTGCGCTGGTATTCTTCGGGCAGTCCAGTTACCTGGTTGATGACGGGGTCTTCGTTGTAGTCGATGATATTCTCTTTCCAGCCCATCTGGTTGATGTTCACCTCGGCCTGCAGCGCACAGATGGAGCTATAGTATTTCTCGCAGGTGTAGCGCCCTGTGACACCGAGCACGAAGCCACCATGCATAGTCTGCGACACCTTGGGCAGGAAGCGCATGTCGGTGAGCGAGTAACCGCCGCTGAAGCCTACGGCAAAGTCGTTGCGGTGGTCGGCTACCTGCTGTGCATGGGCAATGGCAGCAAGGAATACGAAGAGAAGAATCAGGGTGTGTTTACGCATTGCGGTGGGTTAATAGTTGTTGAGCACAATGCTGTGGTTGGGTGCATAGTGCACGAAGGTGAGCTGACGGTTCTGCATGCCTCCGCCCTTGGCCGCACGCTTGAAGTTGAACTGCGTCTGTATGGGCAGGTGGCGCGACTCGGCCTTAGTGGCGTTGAACGCCTTGCCCCTTTCGTGAAGTCCCGAAAGGAAGAAGTAGGCTTGGTCGAAACCTGTCAGTCCGAAGCGCGGCAGCGCATACATCATGTCTGTCTTAAACCAGCGTCTGTATTGATTCTCTATGCTGATAGACTTGGCCGAATTGGGGTCGTGGTAGAACGTGGCGGGGATATACGTGTCGTACTTGTGGAAATACTCCAGATAGACCTTGGTGTACATCAGCCAGTCGGTATATCCGAACATGGAGATGCTCAGTCCGCCCACCTGCGAGGTGAGTCGGTCGAGTCGGCGCAGGGTGCTGTTGAGCTCAGGCGAGCGTCCGGTGTTCAGGATGACGATGTTGGGCTCTGTGCGGCTGAACGCCTTGCTGAAGGCCTCGTCGGATGAGTTGAGGTTGGTCACGTTGTAACTGATGCCTCGTGCGTCCATGATGCGGCGCAGTCCCATTGTGAAGATGCCTTTCTGGCTGGTGGAGTCGTTACAGTCGATGAACACGGGATGGTGTGCGGGGAAACGCTCCAAGAATTGGTTGATGGTGGCGTCGTTAATGTCGTTGGGCGTCTGATAGACCTGGTAGATGTTGGGGTTCTCCTGTACGTCGTTGCCCGAGATGGAGAACGGAATGACGAGCTTAATGCCGTAGGTGCGCACAAACTCGCTGAGGGGTTTCATCTGCTTGGTGTAGAGCGGGCCGAAGATGATGTCGCACTTGGCTGCTGCGGGGTCGAGCAGCGTCTGGCGGATATCGGCGTCGATGTTTACGTTCCAGGCGTGAATGTCCACCGAGATGCCGTTCTTCTTCAGGCTGTCGCAAGCCAGCAACATGCCGCGGTAGTACTCCACCATGCGGCGCCCGTCGCCGTCCACATCGTGCAACGGCAGCATCACACCCACGCGGATGGCACGGTTGCGAATGTCCACATCGTTCTGCTTGGCAGTGGCATTGGCCAGCTGACCCACGCTGATGGTCTGCGTGCCCTGCTGTGTTGCCTGCTGGACGTTTCCAGCACGCTGCTGCAGTTCTGCCGCGGAGAAGGGAATGAAGATGAAGTCGCCTTTCTTCAGGCTGTATCCAGGCGTGTTCATCTCGGGGTTGGCCTTGATGAGCTCCTCAACGGTCAGTCCGTATTCGTTGGCGATGCCGAAGATGGTTTCCTTCTTCTTCACCTTGTGCATCTCTTTCCACGTCACACCCTCCTGGGCCATTGTTTGCGTGGCAAACGCCAAGAGCACGGAGATAAGCGCAAAACGCATACTTTTCATCTGGAGTGCATATCTGATTTTCTTCATCCGAATGGTCATTTTTTTAGCATTGTTGGTTGAAAAATACGTCATGAATGGTGCAAAGGTAAAAAAAAATATTGATAACATGTGCTTTTAAGTGTTTTTTTTCTGCCGAGTGACGAAGTACTTAGGAAATTCTTTTGTAACTTTGCACACGTAAACCCCTTCAACATGTCGGGGCGGCACGAAATGAAACGCTCAGTTTTCATCAAAACAACCCAACAACCAACATACACCTATTAATATTTTAGCACAATGAAGACAACCAAAAGGCTGCTGACATTCGCCGTTATGCTGCTCGTGGCCATCACCACCTGGGCAGACGACGAGGACCTCAAGCCAACCATCAACCCAACCGCAACATACAACACCCCAGAGGGCGAACAGGAAAACCCCAACATGTCGGGCTCGGCACCCCTCACAGGACGCTTCTGCGCCAACCCCGAGAATGTGGGTGCCTATACCGCAAGCTATGAGTGGAGATTCTATCTCAACTCTATGGAAGAAGAACCTTATCTTGTTCGCTATGAGCAAGATACAGAATACACTTTTACCAAAGCTGGAGGCCACTACATCGTGTGCTATGCTACCTTTGTCAACGGACGCGACACCGTTTCCTACACCAAGGACTACTGGTCCACGGCCTCACCGCTCGTATGCACCATCAACGAGAGCATGCTCGAAATGCCCAACGCATTCTCGCCCAACGACGACTCGCGCAACGACTTCTACCATCCCCTGAAACACCAGAGCCTCGTGGAATTTCACGCCTACATCTTTAACCGCTGGGGACAGAAACTCTATGAGTGGGACAACCCCGATGATAAGGGATGGGACGGTAAATTCAACGGGCGCGACGTGAAGGATGGCGTCTATTACGTGCTCGTCAAGGCCAAAGGTGCAGACGGACGCAAGTTCAACATACGAAAGGCCGTCAACCTGCTGCGCGGATATATTGAGACCGACACCACCACGCGAAACGAGTAAACACACAACAACCCAAAACGACATAAAGACCAACCACCATTCGAACAAATCCCTGTTCATGCAAAGAGAAGACGAGAAAATCAATGTGTGGGGCGCAAGGGTGCACAATCTCAAGAACATCGATGTAGAGATTCCGCGAAACAGCCTCACCGTCATCACCGGCTTGTCGGGCTCCGGCAAGTCGTCGTTGGCTTTCGACACCATCTTTGCCGAGGGCCAGCGGCGCTACATTGAGACTTTCTCTGCCTACGCACGCAACTTTCTCGGAGGTATGGAACGCCCCGACGTGGACAAGATTACAGGACTGAGCCCCGTCATCAGCATCGAACAGAAAACCACCAACAAAAACCCTCGCTCAACTGTGGGCACAACCACAGAGGTTTACGACTTTCTCCGCCTGCTCTATGCGCGGGCCGGCATCGCCTACAGCTACCACACCGGCGAGCGCATGGTCAAGTACACCGAGGAGCAGCTGCTCAGCATGATTCTCCACGACTACCGCGGCAAACCCATCTATATCCTCGCGCCTATGGTTCGCGCACGAAAGGGTCATTATCGCGAACTGTTCGAGAGCATGCGACGCAAGGGCTTTCTCTATGCTCGGGTGGATGGTGAAATACAGGAAATTACGCGCGGCATGAAGGTTGACCGCTTCAGAAACCACAACATCGAGGTGGTCATCGACAAACTCGTGGTGCGCGACGAGCAGTCTGAGGAGCGTCTGCGCAAGAGCGTTGAGACGGCCATGCGTCAGGGCGACGGCGTGCTCATGATTCTCGATAAGGAGACGGGCGGCGCCAAGAACTTCTCCAAACGGCTCATGTGTCCCACCACGGGACTATCCTATCACGACCCCGCACCCAACAATTTCTCGTTCAACTCCCCTGAAGGCGCGTGTCCCCATTGCAAAGGTCTTGGTTACGTCAACGAGATAGACCTCGCCAAAGTAATCCCCGACCGCAGCCTCTCCATCCACGAAGGCGCCATCACACCCCTCGGCAAGTACAAGAACCAGATGATTTTTTGGCAGATTGACGCCATTCTCCACAAATATGACTTCGACCTCAAGACACCCGTCGCCGAACTGCCCGAAGAGGCTCTCAACGAAATACTCTATGGTTGCCTCCAGAATGTGCGCATTCCCAAAGAGGTGGTCCACACCACCAGCGACTACTTCGTCACGTTCGACGGTATTATCAAGTATCTGCGCAACGTCATGGACAACGATGACTCGGCCAGCGGGCAGAAGTGGGCCGACCAGTTCCTCGCCACATGCGCCTGTCCTGAGTGCCGCGGTCAGCGGCTCAACCGCGAGGCTCTCTCCTACCGCATCTGGGACAAGAACATCTCTGAGGTGGCCAGCCTCGACATTTCCGAACTACAGCAATGGCTCATCGAGGCTGAGCAGCACATGGAGCCGCGCCAACAGCAGATAGCTGCAGAGATTCTCAAGGAGATTCGCACGCGCATCGGTTTTCTCCTCGAAGTGGGTCTCGACTACCTCTCCCTCAACCGTCAGTCAGCTTCCCTATCAGGCGGCGAGAGCCAGCGCATACGACTTGCCACACAAATCGGTTCCCAGCTCGTCAATGTGCTCTACATTCTCGACGAGCCCAGCATCGGACTCCATCAGCGCGATAACCAGCGACTCATACACTCTCTCCAAGACCTGCGCGACCTGGGCAACACCGTCATCGTGGTGGAGCACGACAAGGACATGATGCTCAGCGCCGACTATGTGGTGGATATAGGTCCCAAAGCCGGAAGACGCGGTGGTGAGGTGGTATTCCAGGGCACACCTGAAAGCATGATGCACGCGCCTACCATTACCGCAGAGTATCTACGTGGCGAGCGTCTCATTCCCCTGCCCTCCCAACGGCGCAAAGGCAACGGCAAGACCCTCGTCATACGCGGCGCAAGCGGCAACAACCTCAAGCATATCGACGTATCTTTCCCCCTCGGACAACTCATTGTTGTCACAGGTGTCAGCGGCTCCGGAAAGTCAACCCTCGTCAACGAGACCCTGCAGCCCATTCTCAGCCAGCACTTCTACCGTTCGCTCAAAAAGCCCATGCCTTACGATAGCGTTGAGGGCATCGAAAACATCGACAAAGTGGTCAACGTGGACCAGGCACCACTCGGGCGCACCCCGCGCTCTAACCCCGCCACCTATACAGGCGTGTTCAGCGACATACGCGCACTCTTTGTCGGACTGCCCGAAGCAAAGATTCGCGGCTACAAACCCGGCCGATTCTCTTTCAATGTAAAGGGTGGACGGTGCGAGGCATGTGGAGGCAACGGCTACAAGACCATCGAGATGAACTTCCTCCCCGACGTCATGGTGCCATGCGAGGTGTGCCACGGAAAACGATACAACCGTGAGACCCTCGAGGTGCGGTACAAAGGCAAGAGCATTGCCGACGTACTCGACATGACCATCAATCAGGCCGTGGAGTTCTTCGAGAACGTGCCTGCCATCCTCCACAAAATCAAAACCATTCAGGACGTAGGACTGGGTTATATCAAACTCGGACAACCCAGCACCACTCTCTCAGGCGGTGAGAGTCAGCGAGTGAAACTCGCCACAGAACTCAGCAAACGCGACACAGGCAAAACAGTCTATATCCTCGACGAGCCAACCACAGGCCTGCACTTTGAGGACATACGCATCCTTATGGACGTGCTCCAGCGGCTTGTTGACCGAGGCAACACCGTCATCGTCATCGAGCACAACATGGACGTCATCAAGCTGGCCGACCACATCATCGATATGGGACCCGAGGGTGGACGCAACGGAGGCAACATCCTCGCCACAGGAACACCCGAGCAGGTGGCCGCATCCAAACTCGGCTACACACCGCGCTTCCTCGAAAAAGAATTGGAACAGACAATCGCTGCCGCCAAGAAACAGCCCACAGCTACGTAGAGAAGCATCACTTGCAGACGGCTGATACTTATCCCCTCGACAGAAGCTCCGGGCAGGCTGGCAATCCAGGCCATTGTACCATTCAACAGTCCAGCCACCCATACCAAAGCTTTTGCCACCAGCATTCTCAAAAAACCTAACGGAAAACACACCAACAACAAAGCCGCAAGCCAAAGTATCACCGTTGCTAACGGAATGACCACGAAATTAGTGAGCAGACCGTAACAAGCAAAACGCCCGAAATAATAAGCCACCAATGGAGCGGTAGCCAGCTGCGCACACAACGACACGACAAGCATTCCCCACACGTACCTTATTATATAATAATGCCTCCACGACAACGGCAGCAGCTCGTAGAACGGACGGTAGCACACCACTATGCCCGCCACCGAAAGAAACGACAGCTGGAACCCCACGTCGTAGAGCAACATGGGATTGACGACCAGCATCAGGATGGCAGCAAACGACAGCGTGTTGAGCGACATCTTGTCGCGGTTGCCCAAGCCAACAAGGCCGTAGAGGGTGAGCATGATGGCGGCACGAACAGCACTGGCGGGCAAACCCACGATGAACACGTAGGCCCAGATGCTTAGCAACAGCACACACTCGCCCAATAGCCTGTGGCGACGGTAGCCTATCAGCAACGAAAGCATCATATAGATAATTCCCAAGTGCAGTCCTGACAACGCCAGCACATGCGATGCGCCACTACGGGCATATTCCTCGCGCGTATCGCGGCTCAGCTTGCTTTTCTCTCCCAGCGTCATAGCGGCCACAACGGCATAGTCCTGTTCCTCCATTCCCATGGTGCCAACCCTATCGAGTATCCGCTGACGTACGCGCAAGGCCGCAAGACGGGTGCGCTGCAATAACGAAAGGCTGCTTAAATCTACAACCGCCTTCTGCCAACTACTCCAGAAGATGAACGTCGTGGCCACAAATCCGTTGCTGCGTAAATAAGCCCCGTAGTTGAAATGGGTGTATGAATTTGCAACACTCCCCTTTTCTTCTGGCTGCTCCATGATAGAGGAAGCAATAATACCATCGCCCACATGCAAGCGCAGGTAGTTGCGAGCCACAGTATCCTTCAGGATGCTGGCTTTCACCTTTCGCCCCGCCAAGCTCCCCGTGGTTAACATCAAGTCGCACCGCACCACCTTGCCCCGCTCCATTGGCTCGCTCACAAGCACCGCCTTATAAAGCTGCTCCTCCACGGGTACCTCCGCATCCATCCGCGACTCCGCCATCGCCATCAGACAGCCTCCCATGAAAAAAGCACCCATTAGCAGCGCAACGCTCTGCACCACCGCCCTACTACGGCATAGCCACGCCACTCCCAAACTAACCAACAGCAAGCACAAACACCCCTTTACCAACAACCTTCCCGTCAGCACCCCTCCTTCCGTCACCTCATACCACATCAATCCACCCAGCTCATGGCACACGACCATGCCGAGTATCATGGCCATCGCAATACGCAGTAGCGGCATCAGCTGAACACTTCCATTTACTCTCATTCCGGGAATTCGGGTTGTCTTTAATAAAGGTTAATCAAAACAAAAAGGCAGGCGGGGATGTGTCTCACATCTTCCCGTCTGCCTTTTTGTTGGGTATGTCTGTAAGTGGATTTTAGAAGAACAGGTAGCGGTTGTCAACCACGTTGGCCTTCAGGAAGAGATCCTGCATGTAACCACCTACATAGCGCATGAGCTTCTGTTGCTCGTTGAACTCGTAGGTCTTGGCGTCGTATTTCACAGGACGGTTCTGGCGAGTGTTGACCTTGAACATATACACACCTGCGTTGCCCTTGACGGGAGTCTTGCAGAATTTGCCGGCTGAGGTTGCAGAAACGGCTCCGCTGAGGATGGGCTCGGTAGCACCCGTCTCTGTAATAAACACAGGAGCTGCATAGGTTACCTGGTCAACTGTAGAAACCTTGGCACCTTTGGCCTTAGCAGCATCGATGCTATTGACACCCTTGAGCTTAGCAATGATGGCTTCGGCCTTCTTATCCTTCATCACTTCCTCCTTGACGTAGTCGCTGACGCGCTTATCGCTAAGGGTACGGTAGCCGATGGGGTTAACCTTAGAGAGGCCGACAACCAGCAGACGGTCGTTCTCGCCACACTCGTAGAGAGGAGAGACGTTGCCTTCCTTTGACTCGAACACCCACTTCAGGGCGTCGCGTGTGCTGGGAACGTTGGCAATGTAGTGCTCAGAGTTGCGCAGATCAGCGCGCTCTTCAACTTTGTAGCCATACTTGGCAGCATTCTTCTCCATAGCATCGAGGGTCTGGTTCTCGCTAACAAACTGGCTAAACTTGTTGTAGGCTGCGCTGTAGGTATCTTTCGAGAAGTCGATGGTCTTCTTGATGACAGCGGCCACGTACTTGTTAACCATTGCCTTGCGGTCGAGCACCTGGATGATGAGGTTGCCGTTGGTAAGCTGCATATTGCGAATCTCGTTGGCGCCCATGGTGTTGAGGGCCTCAAGATAAGTCTTCGAATCCTTGTCGATAGACGGAGCACGCTCGTAGTCGCGTGTGGTGAGCCAGTTTGCCTCTGCTGTCTGACCGTATTTCTTGGCAAGTGCCTCGAAGTCTGCTCCAGCCTTGAGGGCTGTATAAATGCTGTCAGCACGCTTTACAGCCTCGTCGGGTGTAGCGCCACCCACCTGGATAGTGCGGTACTGCACAGAGTCGGGCAGTTGAGTTTTTGAGATGAGCTTGATGACATTGTAAGTGTTGTCCTGCTTGTTCTCAGTAACGGCCGTTGTTGTACCCACAGCCATGGAATCGAGCTTGGCGGCAATGTCCTGTGGGAAGGCGTTCTTAGATACCGGGAGACCCATGTAGCTGACGAGCGAGTTGCTCTTGCGTACAATCTCAGCGGGATCTGCGGCTGCCTGCAGTTGAGCTGCCTGTTCTTTGACGGTCTTCAACAGGGCTGCACGGTCGTTGGCCGTGGGCTGCACCTGAAGCATCACGTACTTGATGTCACGGCTCTCCTCGTAGTTCTTGAAGCGCTCCTTGAGCTCGTCGTACTTAGCCTTGAGGTCCTTGTCGTCAATCTTAACGTCGGTGTCCTTGACAGAGCTGTAGGGGAATGATGCCAGCTCGATGCTGCTTTCCTCATTCTCAGCATAATAAGCGACCTGGGCTGAAACGGGATTAGATAGGATGCACTTCTGCAACAGGGTCTGATACTTCTGTGCGAGGGTCTGCTGGCGCAGATTTTTCTCAACGAAGTTCCAGTAGTTATACATCTTGGTGTACTGCTCAGCTGCCTGCGGGTTGGTCTTCTGCACCGACTTATAGTCAGCGAGGAACTTCTTGAGCAGTTCGGCGTTGAAGCGGCCCGTGGCCTGGTCAACGAAAGGTGTCTGCATGAGCATGGGGTTCTTGCCTTCCTTGAGGATGTTCTGCATTTCCTCATCGGTTACGGTGAGTCCGATTTTCTCTGCCTCGTTGGCAAGAAGTTTGTTCTGGACGTAGGTGTTCCATACCATGTCCTTCACCTGATTGAGTTCCTGATCGGTGAGGTTGTCGCGGTTTTGCGTCATCTTGATAACATCCGTGTATTCGTCAACGAGTTTCTGGAAGTCCTGAACGTTGACTTTCTCACCTAACACTTCGCCAATCTGCTGACGTGCGTCGTTGCGAGTGGATTCGCACGAGCGAACAGCTTCCTCGGCGATGAATGCGAATAGGCCCAGACCGATGATGACCACCAGTGCAGCGCCTTTGCTTCTGATTTTTCCTAATGCTGCCATTTGTTTTTTAATTGTTATTTTTGTTGTTTCTTTTTATTGTTTTTTCGTTTTTCTTGTTGTGCCCGCCTGGTCGTAAAAGGCCACTTGTTGCCAACAGGGCACAAAATTACTACAAAAATATGAAATAACGGAATTTTATTGAAGAAAAATGCCTCATGGATTGACTTTTAGCCTAACAAGCTCTATTTTTGTCATGGTGTTTTTGATAATTTTGAATTCAAAGCGCCCAATTTTGACAATTTCGTTGAGTTTTGGGAAACTTTGATATTCGTGCAGAATGAGTCCGCCCACGGTCATGTACTCGTCGCTCTCAGGCAGTTCGAGGTTGAACTTCTCGTTAACGTTGTCTATCTCAAGACGCGCCGACAGGATGTACTCGTGTTCGCCTAATTGTTTGGCCACAAGGTTGGAGTTATCGTGCTCGTCCTCAATCTCACCGAATATTTCCTCCACGATGTCCTCGAGCGAGACGATGCCACTGGTACCACCAAACTCATCAACCACCACGCTGAGACTTTTTTTCTGCTGCATGAAAATGCGCATCAGCTTGCGGGCCGTCATGGTCTCGGGCACGAACGGCATCTCGCGAATCATGAGCGATGGCGTGTCTTTGATGGCGGCACGTCCACTTACAGCTGCACCGTCCTTCACGTCAATGGCCTCTGCGTTTTTGAACATTTCTGAAGAGTGAATGTAGCCCACGATATGGTCAATGTCCTCGTGATATACAACCACCTTGGAATGGCCGCTCTCAACGAACATGTTCTGCAGTTCGCGCACCGTGCTGGTGTCTGGAACAGCCCAAATCTCTGTGCGTGGAATCATGCAATCGCGCACCTTAATATCGGCAAAGTCGAGCGCGTTCTGGAAAATCTTTACCTCGTCGTCAATCTCCTCCTCGTTCTTCGCGCTGTCGATGCTCGACTGCACCAGATAGTCGAGGTCAACCTTTGAGAATTCCTCGTCGCCCTCATCCTTGGGCATCTTCATGCCAAACAGGCGCAGCTGGATGCGCGAGAGGAAGGTGGCGAACCGCGAAATGGGCCACAGCAACACATAGAACATCCATGCCGGAATGGCAAAAAACCTGAGCAGCCGGTTGGGATTGCTTTTGAAAAGCGTCTTGGGCAAGAACTCACCTGTAAACAGCACGATGAGCGTTGAAAGGATGGTGTCGGCAGGCACGGTAATGCCTGCTGACATGCCACGGAAAATGGTATTGTCGAACAGCACGGCAATCAATATGCCATAGACCACCAGCATGATGTTGTTGCCCACCAGCATGGTGCTCACAAACGTGTTGGGATGGCGGAAAAACACGGCCATAGCACGCTGTGAGAGTCCGCTCTTCTCCTTGTCCATTTCTGCCAGCATACGGTTGCTCGACACGAAGGCAATCTCCATGCCTGAGAAAAAGCCGGAGAGAACCATCGAGACAAGGATACCTATGATAAGTGGCAAGTTTATTGCTGTCATTCTATGTAGAGGCTTCTATGGTTCAATGTGTTTTGGGTTTCGAGCGTGCGGGCTTGCGCTTGAAGGCCTTTACGGAGTCGGGTGCGTGGACAATGGTGTCGCCCTCGCTCTCAATGTCGCTCTTCACAAACGAGCCTTTGGAGTTGGTCACCTTGTATTTGGTCATATACTCGTTGCTCTCGAAGTATGTACCCTGCATTTCGCGTTCGGGAGTGATGATGTGCGAGAATTTATGCGAGTATAGCTGGTGCATCAGCTGGTCCCAGAACAATTCTTCGCTTGAAAAACGCAGGCCGTCCTTGGTGCGGATGCGTACACGTCCGCGCAGTTCCCACAGATTGCGCTCATCGTAGTAGTAGGCCGTATCTGCCTGGATATACGACTGCACATGGAAACTGGGGTCGAACTGTTCAAGAAACAATCCCTTTTCAAAAATCCAGCGTGTTGGCCTGCGGATTTGGTTCACTTCCCACTTCTCGGTCACGATGCGGTATTTGATGACGCCAGAGTCTGAAATCAGCGTGTTCACGCCGTAGGTGGTCATCACAGAAACAGAGTCGCGGTCGTAAATGGCCGGAGCTATGTGTTCTTTCTCCTCCTCACAACCAACAACGGTGAACAAAAACGCCAAAAGGACGGATATGAAATCCATCCTTGGCCGTCGGCTGATATGTATGTCTGTTTCCAACACTTCAGAATCGTGGTTTATCTTACTTTCCACTTCTCGAACCATTTCTCGTTGAAGGTAATGCCGATATTAATGCGGAAAGTGTTCTCCTTGATGAGCGATGCTGCGGACCGTTGACTCCACTGTGCCGATATGTTAAGCATCGAACGGTTGTTATAGACATTAATGATAGGTATGCCAAAACCCAGCGTGGCGCTCAGTTCCTTGGGACCATCCTGCCCGTTGATAATCAGATAGGGCGTGGCATAGGAGAATCCGGCGCGCAAATGCACACGGTCAATATAGCGGCGGCCCGATTCGTCTTTACAGATGTCGGCGCCGACGGTGAATTTGTGGCGGTCCTTGAAATAGTTGCTGTTCAAGGCATATTGCTGCTGACCGTTTTCCACCGTATAGTCGGGGAAGCCAATGCTGGCCCACTTCTGCAGACTGTAGTCGGCACCGAAGCGCAGGCTGTTGTTGTGATTCACCGAGAAGCCCGCGCTGATAGTTGCCGGCAACTCTAGTCCGTTGTCAACCACAAACATAGTTGTGTCTGAAACACCCGCCTGTGCGTTGACCGAAATCAGCTTACACTCGGGGTTGGCGTGCAACTTGTGGCCAAAACCATACGTGGCACCCAAGGTAAGCTTGTCTTTCTTGCCAAGATTGAATGAATATTGCAGGCCAGCATCCAGTTTGTAGTTTTTCACGCTGGCCGAATACACCTTTACCAGCGAATTGACGTACGGGTCGCTGTATGCGTTGGTAATGGTTCGGGTGTAACTGCCCCAAAGATAACCAATGTTGGCACCCACCGAAAGTCCCTTGAACAACTGTATGCCTGTACCGAAATAAACCTGATGGAATCCGCCATCGCCAGCATAATTATTTATATAATAGGTGGACTTGTCGGCAGTAAGGTAATTAGTGGCCGAATAGTTGTAACCAACGTTACTGAAGGGAAGCAGTCCGAAACTGACACCTACGCCACGCATGAGCCTGAAACTGGCTGCCACGTACTCAAAATCAGAGTTTCGCGCGTTCTTTTTCACGCCATTCTCCTCAAAATTGGTTATCTGGGCCGACACGCCAGCGTCAAGTATAAACGTCAGCGAGTCGATAGACGAGTATGAGGCGGGGTTGAGCGGGTTCACCTGATTGTGTTCACGAAAACCAACACCCACACCGTTCATGCCGCGGTTGAAACCAGTGGTCTGGTCGGCCAGGACACCGAACCCGTATTGGCTGTAAGGAGAATTTGTGCCGCTCTGAGCCATAGCGCCCTGAAAGAGAGCTGCGGCGAGCAACACACAACCTATTCGTTTGTTCATTATTTTTATCTGAAATTTACTTGTTTTCGGATAACCGATAATTCTTCTTTTCTTTCGGGGTGCAAATTTAATGTAAAAATTCGAAATAAAGGCACGGAATATGAATAATATAAGTTATTTTTGCATCGTGAAACGTTTTACAAGCATTCTTAGGACAGTAATTATAGGTTTTACGCTGCTTTTTGGCACGCAAACCTACACCCAGGCAGACGAGATGGACAGCGTGCGCATCAGTCTGCTCACTTGTTCTCCCCACGAGGAAATCTATAGTCTTTATGGCCACACGGCCATACGTCTGGAAATTCCGGCCAAAGGAATCGATGTGGCCGTCAATTACGGCATGTTCAACTTCAGCAAGCCCTATTTTGCCTTGCGCTTCATCTTCGGACTCACAGACTACGAGATGGGCGTCACGCCTTTCCCCTATTTCTGTGCCGAATACAAGAGTTATGGAAGCAAAGTCACCCAACAGGTTATCCGACTGACCAACAGCCAGAAACGGCGTATCGTTGAAGCATTGGAAAAGAACTATTTGCCAGAAAACAGAGTCTATCGTTACAACTTTTTCTACGACAACTGCACCACTCGTGCACGCGACATGATTCTCCAGAACCTGCAGGACGACTCCACACACATCATTCCCAAAAGCCATCACGAGGAACTGACTTTCCGCCAGATGATTCACCAGTGCAACGCGCACCATCCCTGGAACCGTTTCGGCATTGACATGCTCTTAGGACTCCAGGCAGACCGCCAAACCACCGACGAAGAACAGCAGTTCCTGCCTGCCAACCTCATGAACGACTTCGACGAGATGCTACTCTCAGACAATGCCACCTACGAGGCCCCGCTTGTGACAGACAAAACCACAGTGGTGGAACCCGGACAGCAGTTTGTGGAGAGCGACTTCCCCCTCTCGCCCACTACATGTGCCATTCTGCTGCTCATACTCACCATCGCCGTCACCCTATACGAACGGTTTGTGGCCGACGGCACCTGCTGGTGGTACGACCTGGTGCTCATGTTGCTCAGTGGACTGGCCGGTTGCGTGCTGTTTATCATGCTTTTCTCGCAGCATCCCACGGTGCGGCTCAACCTAAACCTGCTGATGCTCAACCCGCTGCCATTGTTCTTCGCCTGGAGAGCTGTCCGTCGGGCCCGCCGCGGGCAGAAAGACTGGTGGTGGATGCTGTGGGGCGCGCTCATTGTGCTGTTCCTGCTCGGCTCGTTCTGGCAATGCTATGCAGAGGGCATGATTATCGTGGCACTATCTTTGTTGTTACGTTGCATAACCAACTGCATGGCGAACAGGGTTTCAACACCCAAGAACAACAACAAATAGTTTATCATCAAATTTTCTAGAGAATTTGTGAACAACTCATCGCTTTGGAATCATAAAGCATCACTTTACAAACGTAAAGCATAGGTTTACGAAAACAAAGTGTAGGTTTACGACAAAATTCTCTAAAGAATTTGAACATATAGTTTAGGATTACAAAAACAATACGTTGAATAAAGAAAACAAAGCATGGGGTTGCTGACGCAAACAAGGGTTTAAGGGCTTCAATCCTATACAAAAATATTAAGAATGAGACATAAGAACATCACGATGACGATACTGGCGGCCGTGACCGCGGTGTCTGCACAGGCTCAGACGCTGCAGCCTGCGCCCAAGCTTGTTGTCAATATCACCATCGACCAGCTACGCACCGATTTCATCGAGCTTTTCGCACCATTGTTCGGCAACGACGGGTTCAAGAAACTGCTCTCGCAGGGCACCGTGTTCAGCGATGCCTCCTACCCTTTCGCTCCCATCGACCGAGCTTCGGCCATTGCCACGCTCAACACGGGTGCCTCGCCCTACTACCACGGCATTGTGGGCACACAATGGCTCGACAAATCAACGCTGCAGAAAACGGGCTGCGTGGAAGACAAGAAATATCCGGGCGTTTATACCGTTGACTACACATCGCCGAAGAATATTCTCACATCTACGCTGGGCGACGAACTGAAAATGGCCTCGGGCGGCTCAGCCATCGTCTATGCTATCGCGCCGTTCAAAGATGCTGCCATTCTGTCAGCAGGACACGCTGCCGACGGTGCCGTCTGGATTGATGACTCGAACGGCAACTGGTGTGGCTCAACCTATTTTTTCAAACAGGTGCCCAAGTGGTTCTCGGCTGTCAATACGCTGAATAAAATACAGTTGCCATCTAAAGGCATAAAACTCACAGACAAAACATTTTCGGGCAGCAATAAGTACAAAAACTTTAAGGTGAGCAACTTTGTGAATGCTGCCATTACCGACATCGCGCTGCAATGCGTCAGCGGCAATGCCATGGGAGCCGACAACGTCACCGATTTGCTCTCCCTCACCTACTATGCAGGAGCCTCGGCCACACAGACAAAAAGTCAGTCGGAACTGCAGGAAACTTATTACAAGCTCGACAAAGACCTGGCCAAGCTCATCAGCGGCATAGAGAGCAGCGTTGGCAAGCAAAACGTGCTGTTCGTGGTCACGAGCACGGGTTATTTCACCGAGGACTTCAGCCTTTACGACCAGTACCGCGTTCCCACGGGCACCTTCTACATCAACCGCACGGCCAACCTGCTGAACATCTACCTCGGAGCCATTTTCGGACAGGGCAGATATGTGGAAGGCTACTTCCGCAATCAGATATATTTCGACCACAAACTGTTGGAGCAGCGCCGCATCAGTTTCAACGACGTGTTGGACCGGAGCAAAGAATTTCTCATCGAGAGTGCCGGCGTCCGCGACGTGTTCACCAGCGAGCGGCTCACCACCTCGGGCAACAGCGGCATTGAACGCATACGCAACGGCTACAACACCAATTGCTCGGGCGACATTCTGATTGAGGTGGCACCGGGTTGGACCATTCAGAACGAGGACACCCAGGACACATTTCAGCAGCGTGCCAGCCTCATTCCCTTCCCCATCGTCATCTATGGCGGCGACACCAAAGCCGCACGTGTGGAGACTCCCGTCACGGTTGACCGAATTGCGCCAACCATTGCCAAAGCCATCCGCATAAGGGCACCAAATGCCTGTGCAACGTCGGCCCTGAAATGAAATTTCAGAAGCCGCCAAAGGGATTTGCAGCAAAAACTAACCAATTTTTGCTGCAAATGTGATATTTTCTGTGTATCAGGCGACCGCAAACGGAAATATTTTTGTACCTTTGCACCGTTTTTTAAACAAACACCTTGGAACCCACCCAACCCTTCCAGAGGGAGGGAATGGAGAGAGGAAAGAAAATTATAAAAATAGTAAAATAGTAAAATAGTAAAATTTAATAAGTATATGGTGAACTTCAACAAATTTCTAAAATCGTTGTTCGGCGACAAGTCGTCAAGAGACATGAAACTCATTCAGCCCCTGGTTGAAAAAGTGAAGGCTGCCTATCCGGCCATTCAGGCACTCAGCAACGACGAGCTGCGCGCCAAGACCAAGGAGATTCAGGCTTTTGTGCAAAACTCCGCCAACGAGAAGAAAGAACAGATAGCCCAACTGAAAGCAACCATTGAGGACACGCCCATCGATGAGCGTGAGGCTATCTTCAACCAGATAGACAAACTTGACAAGGAGGCACTTGACATCTACGAGCAGGCTTTGGATGAAGTGATGCCCGTGGCCTTCAGCATCGTAAAAGAGACGGCACGCCGCTTTGCCGAGAACGAGGAGACAATTGTCACCGCCACAGATTTCGACCGCGAACTGGCTGGCGATCCGACGAAGGATTTCATCACCATTGACGGCGACAAGGCCATCTATCACAACCACTGGACTGCCGGAGGCAACGACCTGAAGTGGGAAATGATTCACTACGATGTGCAGCTCTTCGGTGGCGAGGTGCTGCATCAGGGAAAGATTGCGGAAATGGCAACGGGTGAAGGTAAAACACTTGTGGCCACGCTGCCCGTGTTCCTGAATGCGCTGACTGGCAATGGTGTTCACGTGGTTACGGTGAACGACTATCTGGCTAAACGTGACTCCGAGTGGATGGGTCCGCTCTATATGTTCAACGGATTGTCGGTAGATTGTATCGACAAGCACCGTCCCAACTCTCCAGAGCGCCGCAAGGCTTATCAGGCAGACATCACATTCGGAACCAACAACGAGTTTGGCTTCGACTACCTGCGCGACAACATGGCTATCTCGCCAGCCGACCTGGTGCAAAGACGGCATAACTATGCCATCGTCGATGAGGTTGACTCGGTATTGATTGACGATGCGCGTACTCCGCTTATCATTTCGGGCCCAATTCCCAAGGGCGACGACCAGATGTTTGAGGAATACCAGCCGTTAGTGGAACGTCTGGTGGGTGTTCAGCGTCAGTTGGCCACGCAGTTCCTGGCTGATGCCAAGCAGAAGATTGGCGAGGGACAGAAACTGATTGAGGCCGGAAACAAGAAAGACGGTGAGAAGATGCAGGAAGAAGGATTCCTGAGCCTCTACCGTTCGTTCAAGGCGCTGCCGAAGAACAAGCCGCTTATCAAGTATCTTTCTGAGGAGGGCATCAAGGCCGGTATGCTGCGCACCGAGGAGTTCTACATGGCAAACAACAACCGTGAAATGCCAAAGGCTGTAGAACCGCTCTATTTCGTTGTGGATGAGAAACAGAATGCCTGCGACATGACCGACAAGGGCACCGACTGGATGGCCCGTCAGGTGAACGACAAGGAACTGTTTGTGCTTCCCGACATCACGGCCCAGCTTTCTGAGCTTGAGAACGAGACTGGACTGAGCGACGAGGAGCGTCTGAACAAGAAAGACGAGATGCTGAGCCACTACGCTGTGCAGAGCGAGCGTGTGCACACCCTTCAGCAGCTGCTCAAGGCCTACTGCATGTTCAACAAGGACGATGAGTATGTTGTCATCGACGGCGAGGTGAAAATCGTTGACGAGCAGACGGGTCGTATCATGGAAGGCCGCCGCTGGAGTGATGGTCTGCACCAGGCCGTAGAGGCCAAGGAGCACGTGAAGGTGGAGGCTGCCACACAGACATTCGCAACCATCACCCTGCAGAACTATTTCCGCATGTACCACAAGCTGGCTGGTATGACAGGTACGGCTATCACAGAGGCTGGTGAGTTCTGGGACATCTACAAACTGGACGTTGTGGAGATTCCCACCAACCGCCCGGTGATTCGTGATGACCAGGACGACCGCGTGTATAAGACTGCCCGCGAGAAATACAATGCCGTCATAGAGGAAATCATCAACATGCGTGTCAATGGCAGGCCTTGTCTGGTAGGTACCACGTCTGTGGAGATTTCAGAGTTGCTCAGCCGAATGCTGAAACTGAGGAACATCCCCCACCAGGTGCTGAACGCCAAGCTCCACCAGAAAGAAGCCGACATCGTGGCATTGGCTGGTCAGTCCATGCAGGGCAATGTGTGGATTTCTGCAGACGACCGCGCTTTCTGCGACAAGCCTTCTGCCCTGCGTCACAATCAGGAATTGCAGGAAACCGACAAGAAATACGCCGACATCGATGTTAACACCATACGCAACGAGGAACGATTGTTAGGTGCGGTCACCATTGCTACCAACATGGCCGGTCGTGGTACCGACATCAAACTTTCGCCCGAAGTGAAGGAAGCTGGCGGACTTGCCATCATCGGTACGGAGCGCCATGAGAGCCGTCGCGTGGACCGTCAGTTGCGCGGACGTGCCGGTCGTCAGGGAGACCCGGGAAGTTCTGTGTTCTATGTCTCGCTTGAGGACAAGCTGATGCGTCTGTTTGCCAGCGAGAGAATCGCAGGAGTGATGGATAAACTGGGATTCAAGGACGGTGAGCGTATTGAGCACCCC
The DNA here is from genome assembly GCA_017619445.1 of Prevotella sp. Classification (GTDB taxonomy): domain Bacteria; phylum Bacteroidota; class Bacteroidia; order Bacteroidales; family Bacteroidaceae; genus Prevotella. Next base: position 117,268 of record JAFZSI010000041.1, on the reverse strand, counting down.
ATGATTTCCCGCAGTATTGAGCGTGCTCAGAAGAAGGTTGAGGAAAACAACTTCGGAATCCGTAAGCGCTTGCTCGAATACGACGATGTGAAGAACAAGCAGCGCACGGTCATTTACGAAAAACGTCACCACGCCCTCATCGGTGAGCGTATCGGAATGGATATTTCGAACACCATCTGGGACCGTGTAAGCAGCATCATTGAAAAGAACGACTACATCGGCTGCAAGGAGCAATTCATCAAAGTATTCGCTATGGAATGTCCGTTCACTGAGAAAGAATTCATCGAGGAGAATCCTGAGAAACTCATGGAACGCTCGTTTGCGCTGGCACTCGATGGATTCAACCGCAAGACAGACCGCATTCAGAACGTGGCTTGGCCTATCATTAAGCGTGTCTATGAGGAACAAGGTTCTATTTACGAGCGCATCATGGTGCCCATCACAGACGGAAAGAAGGTTTATAACATTGCCTGCAACCTGAAGGAGGCTTACGACACCGAATGCAAGAGCGTTGTGAAAGATTTCGAAAAATCAATTCTCCTGCACATTATTGACGACAGTTGGAAAGAGAATCTGCGCGAGCTCGACGAACTTGAAAAGAGCGTACGCAACGCATCTTACGAACAGAAAGACCCGTTGCTCATCTTCAAATTAGAAAGTGTGAAGATTTGGGACGACATGATTGACAACATGAACAACCGCATCGTCAGCATACTGATGCGTGGTGCAATTCCCGACATGGCTCCCAACCAGGAAGTGCGCGAGGCTGCACCCGAACAGCACAGCCAGCGTTACAATGAGCAGAAGGAAGAACTCGTGGACCAGAACCAGCAGGCTGCAGCTCGTCAGGACACACGTGAGACTGCCCGTCAGGTGAACCGCACACCGATTGTGAAAGACAAACTGCCAGGGCGTAACGACCCCTGTCCCTGTGGCAGCGGCAAAAAGTTCAAGAACTGTCATGGACGCGGAATAGTGTAATGTACAATTTGACTATTGGACTATTGGACAATTTCAAAAACAGTCAAATAATAAAATAGAAAAATAGTCAAATCAATTGTAAATTGTAAAATAGTTAAATTGTAAATTATAATGATAACCATCACAAATCTAAAAAAATCGTTCGGCGAGCATGTAGCCGTAAACATTGACAGTTTCACCATAAACACTGGCGAAATCTTGGGACTTGTGGGAAACAACGGCGCAGGTAAGACAACTTTGTTCAGGTTGATTCTCGACCTGTTGAAAGCCGACGAAGGCCAAGTGGGAATCTCTTTCCCCATATCTGCCGACGAGAATCCTGACGGCCCTGTGAGTAACACCAATGACAGTCCTCTCATCAACCCCGCTGAGAGCGAAGAATGGAAACAGCACACCGGTGCCTATATCGACGAGGGCTTTCTGATTGACTTCCTCACTCCCGAGGAGTATTTCTACTTTATCGGAAAGGTTAGCGGCGTTTCAAAAAATGAAGTAGATGAACGCCTCAAAATCTTCGAGCATTTCATGAACGACGAGGTGTTAGGACAAAAGAAGCTCATTCGCGACCTCTCTGCCGGTAACAAACAGAAAGTGGGTATCATTGCCGCCTTGCTCAACAAACCACAGCTGGTGATTCTCGACGAGCCTTTCAATTTCCTCGACCCCACCAGCCAGAATGTGCTCAAGCACCTGCTCACCGACTACAACCGTGAGACCCGCGCTACCATTCTTATCAGCAGCCACAACCTGGCTCACACCATCGACATCTCACCGCGCATCGCCCTGCTCGAGCACGGTGTGATTATTCGTGACCTGGAAAATCAGGAACGCAGCGCAGAAAAAGAACTTGAAGAGTATTTCAACACGTAAACCTTTCAGAAGCACATCTGAGCAGAGAAAATAAAAAGCTATAGCAAGCCTGCGAGCGCAATATGCTCTCAAGACTTGCTATAGTTTTATTATGTATCTTCATCTTCCATCTCCATACCAAGGTTAACAATCCGCATATATTCATCGTAGGAGATGAGGCGCCCGCCCATACTTTTAAGATGTTCTGTCGGGAGCTGACAATCTATGAGCAGACCACCGTTTTCACTAAAAAACCGTGCAAAACAGATGAGCGCAAGCTTGCTGGTGTTAGGCTCAAGCGAAAACATGCTTTCACCAAAGAAGCATCGCCCAATGCAAACCCCGTAAAGACCGCCGACAAGCGAATCCTGCCGCCACACCTCCATGCTCGCGGCAAAACCTTGTTCATGCAAGCGCGTGTAGGCCTCTATCATGGCGGGCCCCAGCCAAGCACCGCGCTCATCAATGCGCAGACGACTGCAAGCATTGATGACTCCTTCAAAATCGTTGTTGAATGTAACGTTGTAAATCTGCTTGCGCATGAGTGTGCGCATGCTATGAGACACATGTATCTCGTCAGGGAAAATGACAAACCGCTCATGGGGACAATACCAGTGGATTTCAACGAAGTCTTGAAAAGAAGTCCACGGGAAAATACCATGACAATATGCCAGCAACAAACGGTCAATGGACAGGTCTCCGCCTATGGCCAGCAATCCATCTGAATCTGCCAGCCTCGGGTCAGGAAAACTAATGCTGTCGTCTAACTTGAAAACCATCGTTCATTGCCCGTTTTCGGTATTTAGAATCTGGAAGCTGCCATCGAAGTCCACAGTAACGTTGCCACCGTTTTTTAAGGTGCCAAAAAGAATCTCGCGCATGAGCAAAGGCTTGAGACACGTGCTAATGACTCGGTCCATTTCGCGAGCGCCATATTCCCGTGTAAATCCCATGCTGAGAAGTTCTTCGAAAGCCTTGTCGGTTAGGGTCATGCTGACGTTCTTCGCTGTCAGTTTGGTTTGCAGCTCTGCCAGTTTCTTCTTCAGAATGAGAGTGGCCATGGTCTGGTCCATGTCGTTGAACACCACCGTTCCGCTGAGTCTGTTCATAAACTCTGGCTTGAACGTTTTCTTGGCCTGAACCAGCATTGCCTCTCCCCTGCTCACACGGCTGTTGAAGCCAACCGATGCCTGCGAGGCAAATTGTGCGCCTGCGTTCGAAGTCATGATGAGCACAACATTGCGGAAGTCGGCCTTGCGGCCCTTATTGTCAGTAAGCCGCGCATAGTCCATCACCTGGAGCAGAATGTTGTAGATGTCGGAGTGTGCTTTCTCTATCTCGTCGAGCAGCAACACACAGTTGGGGGTCTTTCTGATGGCATCGGTGAGCAGACCTCCGTCTTCGTAACCCACGTAACCCGCAGGCGAGCCGATGAGTTTTGCCACAGTATGTTTCTCGGTATATTCGCTCATGTCAAAACGCACCAACTCAATGCCCAATTCATGCGCCAACACCTTGGCAACCTCTGTCTTTCCGACACCTGTCGGCCCCACAAACAGCAGGCTTGCCAATGGTTTGTTGTCGTCAAGCAATCCTGCCTTGGCCATCTGCACAGCCTCCACCACCTGACGCACCGCCTGGTCCTGCCCATAAATCTGAGCACCAATGCGTTCGCCCAAAGTCATGAGCCTCAGGTTGTCGTCGTCTGCATCTGCCATAGCCTCCACCTTGCACACCCTCGCAAGCACATCAGCGATGAGAGCCTTATCTACTGTCTGAACCTCGGCTTCCGTTGTCGGATGGTTTTTGCGCCATGCGCCAGCCTCGTCAATAAGGTCGATGGCTTTGTCGGGCAGGAACTTGTCATTAATGTACTTGGCACTTGCGCGGACGGCAAATACAACGGCTTCGTCGTCGTATTTCACGCCATGAAAAGCCTCGTAATTGGGTTTCAGTCCCTGTAGGATAGTGATTGTCTCGTCTATGCTTGGTTCGGCAATGTCGATTTGTTGAAAGCGGCGCACCAATCCTTTGCTTCGCGAGAAGAAACGATTGTATTCATCGTAAGTGGTTGAACCAATAAACTTTATGTCTCCACGTTCCAGATACGGTTTCAGTATGTTTGAGGCATCTAAAGAGCTGTCGCCCACCGCGCCAGTTCCCACCAGATTGTGGATTTCATCGATATAGATAATCACATTGCCTTCGTCGCTCGCACCCTGCATAATCTGCTGGAGGCGCTTCTCGAAATCACCACGGTATTGGGTGCCTGAAACAACGCTACTCAAGTCGAGCTGATAGACACGGCACCCCTTAAGCCGCTCAGGCACATCGCCATTGGCAATCAGTTGCACCAGACCATAGACAAGTGCAGTTTTTCCAACTCCCGGCTCGCCCACGTGCAGTGGGTTGTTCTTCTCCTTGCGGCTCAGCACCTGAATGGTGCGCTCCAGTTCTGCCTCGCGCCCTATCAGCGGATTGCGCCCCTCCAACAAGTCGTTCATGCAGACCACCAGTTTCCGCCAGTCGCCTTTTTTCGTGGTGGTTTCTGCGCCAGTATCCAAAAAGTCGTCGTATTCACCTCCCTCATTTTCATTCTGCACCTCATCATAATCATCGCCCCGTCCCACGTTTTCGTCATTCTCTATTGCTTCACGTGTCTCACACAAACTGATGAGACAGCCCAAGAACGACGCTTTGTGGTTGCCGATGAGGTCCATGAGCACCGATGTGGCATACGAGTCTTGCAACTTCAGAATGCCATCGGTGACATGCGTGATATCCACACTCTCTGCCGACGAGAATTCCACATGACCGTTGGCTATAGCTATCACCTGCTGCATCTGTACCGATAACAGCATTTCCTGCTTAAGCTCTGCGGGCAGTTTTTCCTGCTTTTCAAGAAACGTCCTCAATGGTTCGGCCAGTTCTTTGATGTTCACGCCGAAAAGGTTGAGCGCATTGTTGAAATCCGGGTCTTCCGTCATGGCAAGCAACAAGTGTTCGGGCATGATGTACTCATGCCGATAGTCTTGATACAGGCCGACCATGCGTCTGTAAATCTGTTCAATGCGGGGAGAGTTTTTTATTTCCATTGATGTTTAGGTGAGCGCGATAGTAATAATATGAGAAAACAATATCAATAAAGTTGAGAGTAGCGTTGAGCACGGCACATGACCTCTGCCTCAATCGGGTTCATAGGTGATACGCAGCGGATAGCCCTCCTGCTCGGCCATTTGCTTTGCGCGGGTGGCCTTGGTCACAGCCATGTCGTAGGTGTAAACGCCCACGACGGCCTTGTCGCTGTGGTGTACTTTCAGCATCAACGATGTGGCTTCGGCATTGGGCTTGTGAAAAACGGTCATAAGAATCATAACGACGAACTCCATGGGTGTGAAGTCGTCGTTATGAATATACACTTTGTAAAGCCTGGGCTCACGCAGGTCAGTGCGCTGCCGCTCGCGTATGGAAGTCTGTTCCTGAGCCATGTGTTACGGCTGCATCATCAGTTCTTCCTGCACTTTCTCTGCCTCTTTCTGAGCTTTCTTTATTTCCTTTGCAGCTTTCTTCTGCTCCTTAGCCTTCTTCTCGGCCTTCTTTGCCTTAGCCTTAGCCTTCTTCTCGGCCTTCTTCTGGGCTTTCTCAGCAGCCTCCTTAGCATCGCGCTCCTGGCACTCAGGGCAGAGCGACTTACCATCCTTGATGGCATCCTTCTCGTTTACAGAAGCAGGCAGTCCGCATGATTTAAGTTCCTTGCACTTTTTGCTGGTGTGATACAACGATGAGCCGTCGCTGCAAATATGAACTTTCTTACCAAAACCGATGGCATTAGCCGTACCAACGCTCAGCCAGCAAGCCATCAAGGCTACTAGTGTTGACAGAATCAGATTCTTTTTCATAGTCTTTTCTTTCTTGATTTTGTGAATAAATGGGTTGATAATGCAAATTTTCGTGACAAAGATAGATATTTTTCTGAAATAATCACTATTTTTGCGCGTCAAAATCATGAGTTTAACAAACAATAAGGTTTTCAGAATCTCTGCGTGGATGCTTTTCTGCCTTTCGGTGGCACTCATGGCATGGCGCATTGACCGCGGCGCAACCTTGGCGCGGCGCATGGCAAACGCGCAGTTTGCCCAACAGCACTACTACACCCTGTGGGCCGACTCTAACAGGCTGGCTGACACGCCGCTGCGCAGCCTTGCGCTCGACCTTGTGGAGCGCGACTCCGACCGCATCGCACACGAGCTTGAGGGTGCGCGTGAAATGGCAGAGGATATTGACTACTACCTTAACGTGCACGACGTTCAGGACGAGGGATTCGACATGGTGGCTGCCTACAAGCCACACGTTACGAAAGCCGTTGACTCGCTTGAGAATCTTTACACAAACATTCAGCGAATCAACAATGGAGCTAAATTCAGCATCGAGCACAATGTCAGATACTTACCTGCCACACCACCACCACTACCACCTAACGTAAGGAAGGACAAAAACGGCACTTATACCGGTCAGATGGACAGCCTGCGAAAGGCCAACGGACACGGCCGCTATGAAGGCAACGACGGCACCTACTACGAGGGAAATTGGAAAGACGACATGCGCGAAGGCTTCGGCTTTTCCATTGCCCCGTTCCAGTCATTGCGCGCCGGAGAGTGGAAAGCCGACAAGTATCTGGGCGAGCGCGTGAACTATCACAGCTACCGCATCTACGGAATAGACATCTCCAAATACCAGCATATCCACGGCAAGAAAAAGTACGCCATTCACTGGAACAAGATGCGCATTACCCACCTTGGCAACATGAGCAAGAAAAACATCAGCGGAACGGTTGACTATCCCGTGTCGTTCGTCTTCATCAAATGCACTGAGGGCTCGAGCGTCAAGAACCAGCACTACGCAGCCGACTACCGCGCTGCCCGTCGCCACGGCATACCCGTGGGAACCTATCATTTCTTCTCCGTACGCACCACAGCCACCTCGCAGGCTTACTATTTCCTCAACAACACCTATTTAAATAAAGGCGACCTGCCGCCCGTGCTCGACGTGGAACCCACGCGTAAACAAGTGGAAGAACTGGGAGGTGTGCAAGAATTGTTCACACGCCTGCGCACATGGCTCAAGATTGTGGAGCAACGCGCTGGCGTTAAGCCCATTCTCTACGTCAATCAGAACTTTGTGAACCGCTATCTGCCCGAAGCACCCGACATCAAGCGCAACTACCGCGTGTGGATTGCCCGCTATGGTGATTACAAACCCGACGTGCGTCTCGCCTTCTGGCAGCTCTGTCCCGACGGGCGCGTGAAAGGCATCACCGGCAACGTGGATATCAACGTCTTCAACGGCTATCGCGACAAGTTCGACGAGTTTCTGAAGAATGAAACCCTGCGCTGAGAATCCCATATCCACCATCTCGAGAACAATCTTCAGCATTAACTCCACATTTTCTAAAGAACTTTGTAGTAAACATACCCTTTGTAATTGCAAAGTGGCACTTTAGAATCGTAAAGTGGCACTTTGCGTTCACAAAGCGATGCTTTATTGTGAAATTTTCTAGAAAATGTGAAGATAAAACTGACAGCTGTTTTTTCAACTCGCGGAGAGAATGTAGCAGAGTGCGGGATTATTGGCTGAAAGCGGGGTGATAGTAACAATAATTAATAAATTTAATTTCGGCATTCGGGATATTCTTTGTACCTTTGCAGCGTTTATAAACACAACCAATAAATTTTTATTATTATGAAGATTTCACACATCGAACATCTGGGAATTGCCGTTCAGAGTATTGAGGAAGCACTTCCCTATTTCAAGAACGTTTTGGGCCTGGAGTGCTACGCCATTGAGGAAGTGGCCGACCAGAAAGTGAAAACCGCATTCATGAAGTGCGGCGAGGTGAAACTGGAGCTCCTGGAGCCCACATCTCCCGAGAGCACCATACAGAAATGGCTCGACAAAGGCAACAAGGGAGTGCACCACGTGGCATTCTGCATAGAGGACGGTGTGGCCAACGCACTGGCAGAGTGCGACGGCAAAGGCATCCGCCTCATTGACAAGGCTCCGCGCAAAGGTGCCGAGGGCCTGAACATCGCCTTCCTGCACCCGAAGGACACTTGCGGCATTCTGACGGAGCTTTGCGAACACCCATAGGAATTGGACTATTTGACAATTTCACCATTTGACAATTGATCAGGTTAGCGATGACTGAGCAGGAGTTGAAAGAACGATTCAAGTGTTTTTCGATTCGAATAATAAAAATGGTTGACAGTATGCCCAACACGATTTCAGGGTGTGCAATAGCCAAACAGATTGTTCGCTCAGGTACATCACCCGCAGCCAATTACAGAGCTGCCTGCATCGGAAAATCTAACAAAGACATCTTGAATAAATTAAAAATGGTGGAAGAGGAACTTGACGAAACCAGCCACTGGCTTGAAATTATTATCGAAACGAAGATGCTTCCCCCAAAGAGGGTCATGCCTCTATACGAAGAGTGTATTGAGCTTTTGAAAATCATCGTAAGTTCGATTGCCACAACGAGAAAGTTCCTCAACGTCAATAGCTAAATTGTAAAATAGTAAAATAGTGAAATAGTAAAATGAGTAATCAGTTAGAAAAAATCAAGGCTCTGATCGCCAAGCGCGAACAGGCACGTCTGGGTGGCGGTGAGAAAGCCATCGAAAAGCAACACGCACGTGGTAAATACACAGCCCGCGAGCGCATCGACATGCTGCTCGACGAGGGCAGCTTCGAAGAGGTTGACATGTTCAAGCTTCACCGCTGCACCAACTTCGGAATGGAGAAGAAACAATTCCTCGGAGACGGCGTGGTGGCCGGTAGCGGAACCATCGACGGTCGTCTGGTGTATGTGTTCGCACAGGACTTCACGGTGAACGCAGGTTCGCTTTCGGAGACCATGTCACAGAAAATCTGCAAGGTGATGGACTTGGGTATGAAGATGGGTGCGCCCGTCATTGGCATCAACGACTCAGGCGGTGCTCGTATCCAGGAAGGCATCAACGCGCTTGCGGGATATGCAGAGATTTTTGAGCGCAACATTCTGGCATCGGGTGTCATCCCACAGATCAGCGGCATCTTTGGCCCCTGCGCTGGCGGTGCTGTATATTCGCCCGCGCTGACCGACTTCACCCTGATGATGGAGAACACCAGCTATATGTTCCTCACAGGACCGAAAGTGGTGAAGTCTGTGACGGGTGAGGATGTTGACCAAGAGAGCCTCGGAGGTGCCAGCGTGCACTCAACCAAGAGCGGTGTGACTCACTTCACCGCCAAGACCGAGGAGGAAGCTCTGGAAATGATTAAGACGCTCTTCAGCTATATTCCCAGCAACAACATGGAAGAGGCTCCGCGCCGTGAGTGCAACGACCCCATCAACCGCATGGAGGACTCGCTCAACGAGATTCTGCCCGACGACCCGAACAAGGCTTACGACATGTACAAGGTGATCTCTGCCATTACCGATAACGGTGAGTTCTTCGAGGTACAGCCGAAATTTGCCCGTAACATCATCGTCGGCTTCGCCCGTTTCAATGGTCAGAGCGTGGGCATCGTGGCCAACCAGCCCAGCTGCTACGCCGGCGTGCTCGACGTGAACGCCAGCCGCAAGGGAGCCCGCTTCGTGCGCTTCTGCGACGCCTTCAACATTCCCATCGTGACGCTCGTTGACGTGCCGGGATTCCTTCCTGGAACTGGTCAGGAGTACAATGCCGTCATCCTGCATGGTGCCCAGCTGCTCTACGCATTCGGCGAGGCCACAGTACCCAAGGTGACCGTCACCCTGCGTAAGAGCTATGGTGGTAGCCACATCGTGATGGGCTGCAAGCAGCTCCGCACCGACATCAACTACGCTTGGCCCAACGCAGAGATTGCCGTGATGGGTGCCAGTGGTGCAGCTGCCGTCCTCTATGCCAAGGAAGCCAAGGCCAAGAAGGATGCGGGCGAGGACGTACGCGCTTTCATCGCAGAGAAGGAGGACGAGTACAACGAGCTCTTCGCTAATCCTTATCAGGCTGCCAGATATGGCTACATCGACGATGTGATTGAGCCGCGCAACACCCGCTTCCGCATCTGCCGCGCATTGGCCCAGCTCGCCACGAAGCGCGAAGGACTGCCCGCAAAGAAGCATGGCAATATTCCTATGTAGTATTTAATATACTGTGAGTTATGAAGAATGAAATATATGCCGCCATTGCGATGGCACTGCACGAGTTCCAAGGAAACAACGTGCACGACAAGGAGTCGGGTATCATCACTATCCGGCCTCATCACACTGAGTGGAACGGTCATTTCATCTCAATGACAGAAAACCCTAATTTATAAATAACGCTATGAAAGAATACAAATATACAATCAATGGAAATAAATACGAAGTAGCCATTGGCGACGTCGTGGAAAACATTGTTACAGTTACCGTCAACGGCGAGGAATTCAAGGTTGAAATGGAGAAAGAGCCGGAGCCCGAGAAGAAAAAGGTGGTGGTGCAGCCCGCTGCTGCAGCTGCCAAGAAAGCCGACGACGCTCCGAAGGCTGCTGGTCCTGTAGATGCCAAGAATGCCATTAAGGCTCCGCTGCCTGGCGTCATCATCGAAGTGAAGGTGGCCGTAGGCGACGAGGTGAAAGCAGGCGACACCGTGGTGGTGCTCGAAGCCATGAAGATGGCCAACAACCTGACTGCCGACAAAGCCGGCAAGGTGACTGCCGTGTGCGTCAGCGTGGGCGAAAGTGTCATGGAAGACACTCCGCTGGTTGTCATTGAGTAAACATTCCCCAATGTCAGATACGCAAGAAGCCTCCCGGACGATTCTGTTCGGGAGGCTTCATTTTTTATGTTTTAAAAAGGGTTCAGAAGCAAGTCATTTGCTGGTCTTGGGCTTTCTCACCTTGTTGTTCTTGGGAAACACCACGCGCGGCTTAAAGGTTTTGGCTTCCTCAAAGTCCATCGTTGCGTAGGAAATGATAATCACCTCGTCGCCCACCTGTACTTTGCGGGCTGCGGCTCCGTTAAGACAGATGCAGCCTGTGCCGCGCTCACCTTTTATGATATAAGTTTCCAGACGCTCGCCATTGCTGTTGTTTACTATCTGCACCTTCTCGCCTGCAATCAGGTTGGCAGCGTCCATCAAGTCCTCATCAATGGTGATACTTCCCATGTAATGAAGATTTGCCTCGGTTACTTTCACACAATGAAGTTTGCTCTTAAGTACTTCTATTTGCATTTCCTTCGTTTGTTTTACTTATATTTGATATGGTCGATGAGACGGATGGGAGTCTTGCCGCAATACACCGTGATGCAGCCCACAACGTGGTCGGCATTTTCCCAGTTCTCCACACCGAGCAGCGTATCGCCATTGACAATCTCAAAATACTCTACCTCAAGCCCGTCAATAGCATTGATTTCGTTCACAACACTATCGTGTGTCTCGGCTACTGTGTGATTCTTTGCAAAAGCGACGCTGCTTTTCAGAGCCTTGTAAATGGCCGGCGCAATGGCACGCTCGTCGGGAGCAAGCAAAGTGTTGCGGCTGCTCTTGGCAAGTCCGTCCTCATCGCGCACAATGTCGCATTCAACAATCTGAATGTTCATGCCGATATATTTCACCAGCTGTTTGACAACGGCAATCTGCTGCCAGTCTTTCTCACCGAAATAGGCACGGTCGGGGCGCACAATGTAGAAAAGGCGGCTTACCACCTGACATACACCATTGAAGTGTCCGGGACGCTTGGCACCTTCCATCACGGTGGAAACTGGCGGAAACTCAAACTGGCGGGTATCAGGTATAGGATACATTTCTTCAACTGACGGAGCCAACACATAGTCGGCACCCACACTTTCGAGCAATGCACAGTCAGCGTCGAGTGTCCGGGGATAGCGTTCAAGGTCGCCCTTGTCATTGAACTGAGTGGGATTGAGGAAAACAGAAACAACGGTAACATCGTTTTCCTTCACACTTCTGCGAACCAACGAGGCGTGGCCTTCGTGCAGGGCTCCCATCGTGGGAACGAGTCCTATCGACTTGCCTGCCTTGCGGTCGTCAAACAAAGCGTTCTGCAGTGCAACAATACTATTAAAAACTATCATAATTGCTGTTGATGTTTCGGGAACAATTCACAATCGGCCTGCAAAATAACAACTTTTTTCTTAAATAAGAAAGAATTATTTTAAAAATATGCGAATATAAGTGCGTTTTCGCGAATTTCAGATTCAAAAATTCCGAAAATCCAACTTTTTTTCGTACCTTTGCATCAACGATTTGTGCGCTTTTCACGATTCATCGGCAGATGTGGCGTACTTTTCAGATAGAGAAATAACCATTATAACAACACATAGAAGCAATGGCGAAAAAAGTTTTGTTCATCAACCAAGAAATAGCACCCTACGTGCCCGAGACCGAAATGGCTGTTATGGGGAGAGACCTTCCGCAAGCAGTGCAAGAGAAAGGTTATGAAATAAGAACCTTCATGCCAAAGTGGGGAACCATCAACGAACGTCGCGGTCAACTGCACGAGGTAATCAGACTATCGGGCATGAACCTTATCATCGACGATACAGACCATCCGCTCATCATCAAGGTGGCCTCGATTCCCACTTCGCGCATTCAGGTTTATTTCATCGACAACGACGACTACTTCATGAAACGCAAGATGGAAACCGACGAAAGCGGCGAAGAGTATCCCGACAACGGCGAACGCGCCATCTTCTTTGCGCGTGGGGTGTTGGAAACGGTGAAGAAACTGGGCTGGACTCCCGACATTATCCAGTGTCAAGGCTGGATGACGGGCGTCATTCCTTTCTATGTAAAGACAGCCTACCGCGAGGAGCCCTCATTTGCCAACGCCAAGGTCATTACTTCTATTTTCGACAGCAGTCTGAAAGGCGATTTCGGCGACAACTTCAAGAGATGTGTGGAATTCCGCGACGCCAAGTCAGAGCTGTTGGACAAATACGATCCGAAATTCGACTTCATTGAGTTCGGAAAGATGGCCATCGACTATTCAGACGGCATTGTGCAGGCAACAAAGAATGCAAACAAAGACCTTATGAAATATGCTGCCGAGCAAGAACGCCCAATCCTAAAGTTCCCCGGCGAGGAGAATTATGGTCAGGCTTACAACGACTTCTATAACGAAATAACAGAATAAAAAAGTGAAAACTTTATTCAAGACAAAGGTATTAGTTGGCATTGCTGTTATGGCAATGGCATTAATGTCATGCGATGATACAACTGAGACGATTGGTTCGTCGCTGACAGACAACATGGACAACCTGGAGGTTTCGACAGATACTTTCGAGGTGACAACGCGCTCAATTGTGGCAGATTCGGTTTTGTCAAGAAACAACGTTGGTTATCTTGGCATCATCAAAGACCCGGAGACCGGCACATACGTTACGGCCGACTTCATGGCGCAGTTCCATTCGCTCGAAGGCTTCACCTTCCCTGAAAAAGAAAACATTGTAAACCACGATGCCGACAATGAAATTATTGCTGACTCGTGCGAGATAAAACTCTACTTCAAAGAGTTTTTCGGAGACTCGCTTGCCAACATGAAACTGACAGCCTACGAAATGGAACACGCGCTGCAGGAAGGCAAGCAATACTATTCAAACTTTGATCCCGAGAAAGAAGGACTGCTGCGTAGCGGCGGGCTGCAGAAAGACCTTGTTTACACGTTGGCAGACAAAGGTGAGAGCGATTCGATAAAGTCAAGCAAAAACTACACTCGCAGCATCCGCATACGGCTCAACGACCTCTACACCGCCAAAAACGGGAGAACCTACAACAACTACGGCACCTACGTGATGAAGACCTATTACGAGCATCCGGAGTACTTCAAAAACACATACAGTTTCATCAACAAGGTTTGTCCTGGTTTCTATTTCAAGATGAAAAGCGGCGTAGGAAGCATGGCAACTATCTTCGCCACACAGCTGAACATCTACATCAGATACCACAACACCAAGAAAGACTCCACCTATACCGTTGCGGCAACATTCACAGGTACCGAGGAAGTGCTCCAAGCAACAAGAATCAGCAACGACAAGAAAGCCATCAAGGCACTGGTGGAAGACAACACCTGCACATACATCAAAACACCGGCTGGAATCTTCACAGAGATGACTCTGCCAGTGGATGAGATTATGAAGAACCACCAGAACGACACGCTCAACACGGCCAAAATGGTGCTTACACGCATCAACAACGACAACGAAAGCAAATACAACCTGCACATTCCAAACTATCTGCTGCTGGTACCCAAGGACAGCCTCTACAGTTTCTTTGAGAACAACCGTCTGCACAACAACCGCACGTCGTATCTCATAGAACGCGACTACACAAGCACAACCTCGGGCACAACAACCGTTAAAGTGTTCAAAAACACCTACACGCTGCACAACCTCTCAGGCCTCATACGTTTCATGGAGGAAGCAAGGGCTAAAGGCGGAAGCAACTACACGGCTGAGCATCCCAACTGGAACAAAGTGGTTCTGGTGCCTGTGAACGTATCCTCTCACACGATAACCACCAACTCGCAAACCTCTACGTCATACGACAAAATCTCGAACGACCTGTCGCTCTCGAGCACAAGATTCGTAGGTGGTTCGGACAACCATCACGAGAAACTGAAAATGAGCGTCATTTACAGTAAGTTCAAAGGAAAGTGACGCTTTCCCCTAACCCAGCTCTAACAACAAAACTCCCGATAATGGCCGACAATTTCCTGGAACGACACCACGAGGATTACGAACAGCGCAAAGCAGCTTGGCTTAGAAAGAAAAAGCATTTGCCCAAAAACGCCCAGCGCAATATTCAGCGGCCAGAAGACGAAGCGTTGTAACACGAAGAAATAGAATCACAACAAAGCAGCACCAAGAGTATTCCTTCATACTCACGGTGCTGCTTTTGTTTTCAGATAATTGCAGTCCCCTACCCCCGTTCATCCTCCCAAAACTTTCTTTCTTGCACGCAAAACATCGGTTTATGATCGTAAACCTACACCCTACGAAAATAAACCTGCACTTTACGAATACAAAGTGCAGGTTTATGAATAAATTCTCTAGAAAATTTGACTTTAACTGATTACTTTGAAACGGGCGAACTTGAGAAGCAGCTGCTTAGTGCCCGTGTTACGGAACTCAACGGTGGCTTTGGTGTTCTCGCCCGTGCCCTCCACACGGATGACTGTGCCAATGCCGAATCGCTCGTGTTCAATCACATTGCCCTCATGCAGGGCGGTAGATGCGGAGGGATTGACAGGCGAAGCGGAAGTCGCCTGCGGCGGATTAGTAACACGACGGGCATCAGGAACAACCTGTGAAACGCGCTTCAAGTGGCCACCATGCTGCTGCAACTGCTGCTTGAAACGCTCAGAAAACGGGTCAACGGGTGTTTCTTCCTGATGATGGACAACGCGGGGTTTGGGGTCGGCACGGAATTGTGAGGCCACGGGGCGGCTGTTCTGATAACGGTTGCTGCCACCCGAATAGCGAGAGGGACTGCCGAAAGGCTGTTCGTCGTCAAATGCATACTGGCCAAGACGACCCGCTGATTCACGCCCGAAATAGCGGCCTGAGCGGTCGTCAATGTCGGTTTCTGACTCCACCAAGAGCAACGCAGGGTCAATGTCGTTGATGAAACGGCTTGGTGTATCGAACTCCATCTTGCCGAAACGGAAGCGGTTTTTCGCGCAGGTCATAATACAGTGACGCTCGGCGCGCGTGATGGCCACGTAGAGCAGACGTCGCTCCTCCTCAAGCTCGCGTTTGGAGCCTGCGGACATGGGGCTGGGGAAAATATTCTCCTCCAGACCGACGATAAAGACGGTTGGGAACTCCAGTCCCTTGGCGCTGTGGATGGTCATAAGCGACACGCGGTTGGTATCGTCACCATTGTCGCTGTCCAAATCGGTAAGTAGCGACACTTCCTGCAGGAAATCGGAAATGGAAATCTCGTTTTCGCGGCCTTCCTCGCGCCTGCTCTCCACAAAATCCTGCATACCGTTGAGAAATTCCTCAAGGTTCTCCTGCCGGGCCACGCTTTCTGGCGACGTGTCTGAATAAAGGTCGGCACTGATGCCGCTCTGCTTGATAATGTCGCGGCCCAGGGTGTAGGCATCATCGGTAACAAATCGGTCAATGAACGAGCTGATGAGCATACGGAAAGCCGTGAGCTTGTTTGAGGTGCCTTTGTTGATGTTCAACCCATACTGCAAAGGGTTTGCGGCTACGGTCCAGAGGCTTACACCTGCCCTTCCGGCCGCATCAATCACTTTTCCCACCGTGGTATCACCAATGCCGCGCGCCGGATAGTTTACAATGCGCTTGAAAGCCTCCTCGTCATCGGGGTTAGCCACGAGTCGGAAATAGGCAATCACGTCTTTGATTTCCTTGCGCTGATAGAAACTCAGCCCACCGTAAATTCTGTAGGGTATATTCTGCTTTCTGAACGTCTCCTCAAACGAACGGCTTTGCGCGTTGGTGCGGTAGAGAATGGCAAAGTCGCTGTATTCGCAGCCGTCGCGCTTGCGTATCTTCTTGATGTCGTTGCACACAATCATCGCTTCCTCCTTGTCGCTGTAGGCGTGCTTCAATATAATTTTCTCACCCTCGGCATTGCGGCTGTAAATGTCTTTTGGAATCTGGCGTTCGTTCTTACGGATGAGCGAATTTGCCGCCTGCACAATGCGTTGTGTGCTTCGGTAGTTCTGTTCCAGCTTGAACAGCTTGGTATTGTCATAAAGCTGCTGAAAATCCAGGATGTTGTCGATGTTAGCACCACGGAATCCGTAGATACTCTGCGCATCGTCGCCCACCACACACACATGCTGGTGCTCTTTTGTCAACTGCAACACGATGCGTTGCTGCACGGAGTTGGTGTCCTGGTACTCGTCCACGAGCACATACTGGAATCGGTCGGAATACTTACGGCAGATGTCTGGCTGGTCGCGGAAAAGCATGAAAGTATAGACCAACAGGTCGTCGAAATCCATGGCATTGGCCTTGCGAAGCCGCTCGCAGTAAGTGGCATACAAGGCATACAGTTTGGGCATGCGTGCCTCAGAGTCGCGCTGCAAGGCATGGCGGTCGCGTGCGTATTCAGCGGGCAGAATCAAATGATTCTTAGCCATGCTGATGCGGCTGTGCACGGTGGCCGGTTTATAAATCTTGTCGTCTAATTGCAGTTCCTTGATGATGCTCTTAATCAGTGAGCGTGAGTCACTTTCGTCGTAAATGGTAAAGTTGGAGTTGAACCCGATATGCTCAGCCTCACGACGCAGGATGCGCGAGAACACCGAGTGAAATGTGCCCATGTTCAGGTTGCGGGCCGTCTCCATGCCCACGAGCTTGCCTATGCGTGTTTTCATCTCGTTGGCCGCCTTGTTGGTGAAGGTCAGTGCCAGGATGTTCCACGGCTTCATGCCACGCAACAGCAAATAAGCAATCTTGTAGGTCAGCACACGCGTCTTGCCGGACCCCGCGCCGGCTATCACCAGCTGAGGTCCGTCAACGTATTCCACCGCAGCCCGTTGGCTGTCGTTGAGTTCATCAAGAATGTTCATAACTTATTTACCATACAAATTCCCTTTGGCGGTGTTAGGGTTGATGTCCTCGCCCTCTTTGGGAAACTTTGGTATGAATTTCATTTCGTGCTGAATGCGCCGCTGGCGTTTCAGCATGTATTTGCTGGGATTTTTCGACGAGAAAACACGCGGATTGGGCAGCGTTGCCGCGATGAGGGCACATTCGGCCCGCGTCAGGTCCTTGGCATCCTTATTGAAATTATACTCAGCCACGGCACCGACACCATAAAGCCCCTCGCCCATCTCGATGGAGTTGAGATATACCTCCATGATGCGCTGCTTGCTCCACATCAGTTCGATGAGTGCGGTGAAATAAGTCTCAAATCCCTTGCGCACCCACGTGCGTCCTGGCCACAGGAACACATTCTTGGCCGTCTGTTGCGTAATGGTGCTCGCTCCCCGCTTGCGTGCGCTGGTCTTGTTGCGCTTGGCGGCTTCCTCAATGGCTTCATAGTCAAAGCCATGATGAAGCAGAAAGCGCGCATCCTCGCTGGCCATGACGGCCACGGGCATGTGGGGCGACATCTTATCGAGCGCCACCCATGAGTGATGCCATCTGATGTGCTTGTGGTCCTTCACCTGCTCAGCCGTGCGGATGAACATGAGCGGAGTGACATAGACAGGAACAAAACGATACGCCACAACAGCGAGGATCGTTGAGCCGAAAAAGGCTATCAGTGTCCATCGGATGATGTGGCGTATCTTCTTAATAATGAAGCTCAATTGTCAATTACCAATTTAAAATTGCAATTTTCAATTGTCAATTATTAATTATCACTTAGTAAATTACTGCAGTGTGCCAGCGTTGGCAGCATCGATCATAGCCTGGCTTGCATAGAGATAAACCTCCACACGGCGGTTCAGAGCCTTACCAGCGGCTGTAGAGTTGTCAGCAACAGGATTGGCCTCGCCGAATCCGTCAACCGACTTAATCTGTGCGGGGCTTACACCCAGTGACAGCAGATAGCTGCTCACAGACTGTGCGCGCTGCTGCGACAGATTGAGGTTCTTCTGTGCGCTCTGCTCAGCGGTAGAGTTTCTCCAAGGAGCGTTGTCGGTGTAACCCTGAATGGCAACGTCGGCATCGGTGTTAGCCTTCAGCACGTTCGAGAACTGGAGGAGAGAGTTCTTGGCTGCAGCCTGAAGAGTAGAGCTACCGGTAGCGAAGAGAATACCAGAGTCGAACGAAACCTTAACGGCTGAAAGTCCATTAGCGTCGGTAACGGCTTCCACCTGGGCGTTCTCAACGGCCTGGGCCTGTGCCTTCACCTTGTCCATGTGCTTGCCGATAAGTGCGCCAGCACCAGCACCCACTGCACCACCTACGGCAGCACCAACGGCTGTGTTACCAGCAATCTTACCTACAATAGCACCAAGCAGTGCGCCACCGCCAGTACCGATTAATGCACCATTCTTTGTAGCTGAACCACAGCTGACAATCATTGCGAGACACATTCCAAGTGTCATCAGTTTCATTTTCTTCATAATACTATCAATTTTAAGTTGGTTAATAAAAAATTTCTGTTACAACACTGCAAAGATAATTCTTTTTTTCATATAATGCGCGTGTTCTCAACATTATTTTGTAATTTTGCGGCAAATTTACGCATTTAGGGTCTATAACCAAAGGGGAAAACACCTAAAAGGCCATAGGCAAATCCCTAATTGTGTCAAAAAAACTGAATATCAAACAAAATTTAGACAATATTTATCATGGCAAAAGAACTGAAAGAAATGACCAAGCGTGCTGACAATTACAGCCAGTGGTACAACGACTTGGTTGTAAAAGCCGACCTCGCTGAGCAGTCGGCCGTGCGCGGATGTATGGTAATCAAACCCTACGGATACGCCATCTGGGAGAAGATGCAGCACCAGCTCGACCAGATGTTCAAGGAGACAGGCGCGCAAAACGCTTATTTCCCCTTGCTCATACCCAAGTCGTTCCTCTCGCGCGAGGCCGAGCATGTGGAAGGATTCGCCAAGGAATGCGCAGTGGTCACCCACTATCGCCTGCGGGCAAAGGAAGACAAGAGCGGTGTGGAGGTAGATCCTGCCGCCAAGCTTGAGGAAGAACTCATTGTGCGCCCCACAAGCGAGACCATCATCTGGAATACCTACAAAAACTGGATTCACTCATGGCGCGACCTGCCCTTGATGTGCAACCAGTGGTGCAACGTCATGCGCTGGGAAATGCGCACACGTCCTTTCTTGCGCACCAGCGAGTTCCTGTGGCAGGAAGGCCACACCGCCCACGCCACACGTGAGGAAGCTGAGGAAGAAGCCCGCAAGATGCTTGACGTATATGCCAAGTTTGCTGAAGAATGGATGGCAGTTCCCGTGGTACAGGGCGTAAAGAGCGAGACCGAACGCTTTGCCGGTGCACTCGACACCTATACCATTGAGGCCATGATGCAGGATGGCAAGGCCCTGCAAAGCGGCACAAGCCATTTCCTCGGGCAGAACTTCGCCAAAGCATTTGAAGTGACATACCTTAACAAGGAAAACAAACCCGAATATGTGTGGGCAACATCGTGGGGCGTCAGTACACGACTCATCGGTGCGCTCATCATGACCCACAGCGACGACAACGGACTCGTACTTCCCCCGCGCCTCGCTCCCATACAGGTGGTCATCGTACCCATCACCAAGGGTGCCGACCAGCTGGCAGCCATCAGCGAGCGCCTGCTGCCCATTATCGAAGCCCTGCGCAAGGCTGGCATTAGCGTGAAGTATGATGATGCGGACAACAAGCGTCCGGGATTCAAATTTGCCGACTACGAGCTCAAGGGTGTGCCCGTGCGCCTCGTCATGGGTGGACGCGACCTGGAGAACGGCACCATCGAGGTGATGCGCCGCGACACTTTGGAGAAGGAAACCCGTTCGTTGGACGGCATCGTTGAGTATGTGGAGCAGCTGTTGGAAGACATTCAGCGCAATATCTTTGAGAAGGCAAAGGCCTATCGTGATGCCCGCATCTACGAGTGCGACAATTACGAGGAGTTCAAGGAGCGTGTGAAGGACGGAGGCTTTTTCCTCTGCCACTGGGACGGCACAGCCGAGACCGAGGCCCGCATCAAGGAGGAAACACAGGCCACTATCCGCTGCGTGCCCTTTGGTGTGGAACAGACGCCCGGCGTGGATATGGTGACAGGCAAACCCTCTAAAGCCCGCGTCATCATCGCCCGTAGTTATTAAGCCTTTCATTGCAAAACGCAAAACCCGTTGCCCGCCTTTTGTAGCAGCAACGGTTCAATAGAAGAACAGGGAGAACACAAGTTTTCCCTGTTCTTCTTTGTTTCCCATGTTTTACCATGGTAATCGTATCAGTTTTTGCAATCGTAAAGAGGCACTTTAGAAAACTAAAGTATAGAGTTGTTATAACAAAGCAATGCTTTACGGATAAATTCTCTAGAAAATTTGAGCGTAATGCATAGAGTTGTTTTTGCGACTCTATGGATGGGAAACGTAACGGCGGCCAACATCATTGCAGATGCTGGCCGCCGTTGTGTTTAACAAAATGCTGTGTTCAGCTGTGATGAGATTACTTCACAACAACCTTGACGTTCTTGCCATTCGTCAGACGGATGATGTTGATACCCTTCTGCTTTGAGTTGATGCGCTGTCCTGCCACGTTGTAGCGGCCTGCAACGCTGTTGGCATTCTCGCTGACAGAGGTGATGCCGGTGGCATTGCTGAGCTCCACTTCGTCTGCATTGAGTACCTGACCAGTCAACTTGTTGACAACAAAGGCCACCACATGCAGTTTCTTGCCTTTGATGAGGTCGAGCACGGTGACGTGGTCATCAGGATCGTCGCTGTTTCTGTCCAATCCTATGAGCAGACCGTCGAGATCGGCCACGTATGTACCCTGGATGGGCTCACCAGCCTTGACGGCACCCTTGATGCTGCCTTCAACGCCAAACTCTGCGCCCCATCCGGCCACAGCCACATGGTTGAACTCCATTCCGATGATATACTCGTCCATCTCTGTGAGTTTCTCAAGGTCTTCGCCTACATCAGTCATATCGCAATAGTAGTTGGCCTGAGCCCAATCGCGGCCAGTGCCCTTCAGTCCGTCTGCCACGAGCACATAGCCGATGGAGATTGACGGGTTTTCTTCATCGTATAGCAACTTGGTCTCTGTTTCGAAGTTAATCTTTGTCTTGGTGTCGTCAGCCCATGAAGCCTTGACGGCGATGGATGCAGGAGCGAGGTCTTCCATAGAAGCCTCCACATCATCCTTCACACCATAATCCAGATAACCGCTACTGCCATAGTAGGGATCTACAATCCTTGTGCGGTTGATAGACATACCGGGGAAGCCATCGGCATAGGTGTTGACTACGGGCACGAAGGCATCTATCTCCATCGGGTCGCCGTTGTGGACAGCATAGATGACGGCATCGTCCTTGAAGTCCTCGGTGAGCATGTCTAATGCCACCCATCCGCGGGTACACCATCCGCACCATGTGCCTGTATATTCCTCAATCAGCGGCTTCATCTTGGCAGACTCGGAAAGCACGAAAATCGCTCCATTGGCAACAGCCTCAATTTCATTAGGTTCACCGTTCACCTTGGTAATGGTCACCACAATGTTCTGCGAACCGCTCTTGTCGCCAGTCGGGAATGTCAGGTCGATGGTGGTTTTACCCAAGAGATTCTCAACAGGTTTGTCAAGTGTGATGGTCTTCTCATCAACCTTCGTGCCGTTGATGGCCACTTCGTAGGTAAAGTTCTGGATGCCGTTCTTTCCGCTGTTGGTCAGTGTAACGGGGAATGTCACAGTCTCGTTAATCTTTGCATACTTCTGTCCGAAATCTTTTACAGAAACGGCATTGTTCATGAACTTTCCTCCACCGATGAGGGCATTCAGAGCCACGGCATAGCCGTAGGGGCTGTAGTCGTCCCAGCCGACCATTTCGAGATAGAGCTCCGCGTTTTCTGGATCTATCTCAGCAAACGAGCGGTACATGTCGTCATAGAGGTTGCAACCAAACACCATTGTTCCTTCCTGAGGCTCATCAAGATAAGAGCACATGAAGGGATAGCCGTCATTAAGGTTTTCCATGAGCCATGGAACATAAACATCATAATACCAATCCGTATAGTCTTCATCGCTCACCTGACTGTCATCAGGAGCATCGGGCATACCCTCAATAACAAACGAATAGCCAATCCAGAGGCCACCCTCTGGAATCTTGATGCTTCGTGGGAATTGCACCTCGGTATAGCCATCGACATTGACACTGGAAGCAGGCACATCTGTAATATATATGTCGGCCTGAGAATACTTGCCAACTGGCGGCAGTTTTGTTCCTACCCAGGCTTTGATGTTCTTTGCCTTGGTTGAGGTCAGCATGAAACGCAGGCCATCGACGGTGGCGCCTTTGGCGGCAAGCTTCTCGTAAGGAATATAGACCGCAAGATTGTAGTCTGCATTCAAGGCCAAGCCCATGTTTTCTGCCTCGGCATCATTGCCATAGCCAAACCACATCTGGTCGCTCGTTGGTGTAATGGCTCTTTTGGCTAAGGCGCGTGCTCTGAGAGCTTTCATGGCCTCAGTGTTCTTGATGCCAGATTTTTTCACCATCAAGTGCTGAGGTGTCTTTGAGTCTATGCGCATAGGCACCTGTGCACTTACCGTTCCCGCAACTGCGAGTAACAGTATGATTGAAAGTAATTTTCTCATCATCATCTCATTGATTTTTAACTATTAATACTATTTTTTGATTTGTTAGAATACTGAACCGTGGATGCTATTTGACCACCACCTTACGTGTCTTGTTGCCGCTCTTTACGACATAGACACCAGGTCTGAGCATCTGGCTGTCTGAAGCAGACGAATTGGTCATGACCGTGCGTCCGTTGAGGTCAAAAACAACGGCACTACCTTCGTTGGCCGCCAAGGAACTGATGTTTGAGTGCTGCCCATTGGAAAACTCAATGTACAGTGTCTGGCTCTCCCCGCCCACGGTGACATCCAGTTTTGCCAAAAGATAACCTTCCTGACGGATGGTGAAGGCATCGAACAAGACCTGCACTTCGGTACCCTCGAAAGACTTGTCGAGTTCTGTGATGTCTTTCATCAGTACGCACGCGCCGCCCATGCACCATTGAATTTGTTTGGCCTTGAAAGTGTGTTCCAGAATGGTAAGATGGGCAGTGCCGCTGATATACGCGCCATTCTTGCCAACAATGAGAAGGCCTTCAGCGGGATTTGCGGCAGGATTGGTTTCACAAGCTAACTCGCCAAACATGTCGGTTTCAGCATTGATAACCAATGTTGAACCGTCGGCCAAGGCTTCGCCCTTGTAAGTGAATTGGAACTTCTGCGCTGACACATGCAAGGCAAGCATCAGCATGATGCTAAACGTAATTAATTTTTTCATAAGCAATATTGTTTGGTTTATTCTTCATATTTATTGGTGAAAGGAGAACGAACAACCTGCTGCACACCCTCACTATTATACGCAAAGGCTACTATCGAAAGGTTTTCCCGATTCCAGTCGTCAGGCACGGTGAAATTATTTATGGTAGTTTCAGTCTTACCTTCCTCAACGTAGATGTCCTCACCCCACTCGCCATTGACGGCTGCACGGAACACGTGCTGATGGATGTAGTTCTGATTGGCGCTGCCGTCGGGCATCAGTTGAATGGCCTTGATGTTGTCCTCAACAATCCATATCTGCAACTTGCAGGCAGTGGTACCCCTAATGCCCTGTACATCTGCGACAATCAGGGTTTTGCCGTCTTCTTCGGGGAGCATATTATAGACATCAATGCTCACGGGAGCCTTCTTCTGCAGTTCCCCGCGCACTTTACTTTTCCATTCGGTGTAAGGACAGACACCGCCTCGGTTCACCATACCCATGGGCCACTGCTCCACCTTCCAATAGTCGTTATAATTGTCGCCAGTCTCCGTGGCAAGGCCAATGATGCCCCTCTCAGGATTGGGATAAACGGCCATCGGTCCTCCATGTATTCCCACGGCAATAATGGCATCCTCGCCATACTGCTGCTGGAGGCTATGAATCTCATCAGCCGCATTGGGACAGTTTACACAGCGCTGGCCTGTGAAGTCCTCAATGAGCACACTGCGGTTCACCTCGGGCAACGGCTCGTATATCAGACGGTCTTCTTCTGCGATATTGTCGCAGGCCATCAGTCCGAAGACTGCAAGTACAGCATATAATATTTTGATTCTCATACACTCAGAAATTGTAGTTATACGAAATGGTAAAGCCTTTTTGTGCAGGCACATAACGGCATACGCCTCCTGAACAGTTATAGCCTGCCCGGGTGCGCCCATATCCGGCCTGCACACGATGGCCGCCAACGTTGTAGGTAACAAGGCCCTGATAATAGTGAGTATCGGTTTCACCGCAGTTCCACATGTCGCTCACGGTTATCATCCAATGAGGCACAAGCGAGAGTTCGAACAGTCCGAACACCCAGTCGCCCTGGTCTTGTTTTGTGGTGAGATACTGCAATTCGCCGCGAAGTGTGGTTTTCTTAGAGAACTGGTATTTGCCGTCGGCAATGAAAATATTGGAGTGTATGATGCCCCCCTCGCCCTCAACGACAGTCTTGTTATAACGCTGGTTCATATACATCAGATTCAGGCGGAAGTTGCGGCTCATGCGGCGCGACAACTGGATGTTCAAATCCTGATAGTAAGTGTCATCACCCCACTTGAAGAAGGGCGACTTATAATTGACGTAAGTGACACCCGAAAGAGTGGCACGCTCCATGCCGTCAGCAAACTCATGGGGAATACCGCGCACATAGCTGTAGTTTACACGGACATTCATGCCGTATTTTCCGCCCAACGCAGTCTTGCGCTTAAAGTTGTAACCCAGTTCTGCCTGATAGGCCCATTCACCGTCGGCCAGTTGGGTAGCATAGGGATAGAGTGCTGCAAGGGCGTAAGTCTGGTCCTGCGTAAAGGCAGGCAGATGGTTGATAGCAGAGGAAATGCCCAACACATCCGCACTCTTCGAAGACATGTTCTCTGAACGCTTGGCCTGCAACAGCACACTCAGCCCATTGTCTGAATAAGAGCCGGAGAGCATGGCCACAGACCCATTCTTGAAGACATAACCGTTGGCAAACGAGGGGTCAGCGGTTTTCTGCGCATATTCGGCAAGAACACTCCATGCCCCGCGGTTCAGGTTGGCACGCACATCCCACGAGTTGACAAACTTCGGAAAATGGATATAATGAGTATTATCCACATACACCCTCTCTCCTCTCTTCTCATATTTGTTCACCCACGATGCTCCGATTGTGAGCACAGTGCCCGACTGTTGCATGGAGGGAATCCATCTGTCAATGCTTACCTCGGCATCCGCTCCACTGATGAGAGCCTTATTCCAATCCCAATAACGACGCTGTTTGCCCGAAAGCAATTTCAGCACAACGCCGTCGGTGGGTTTCAGCAACAAACGTCCGCCGAGCAACGAGTTGTCAATACCAAGCGAACGCTCCTCGTAGGTACGCAGAATGAATCCCGAGCCAAATTGCTCGTAGAAGGTGCCCAAGGTGAGCTCGTTGTTACCAAGCCTTCCCTTCACCCATAAATTGGGCACACCCCACCCTTTGAAGTCATTCTCAAATCCAGGCAGGGGATGCTCCAGATACTCAATCCTTGCACCCGCATCAACATGCTTGCTCTGAAGCAGCAGATCGGCGTAGGTGTTGGTGAGGAAGTCCTCAGTCTTCTTAGCCCCGATTTTCTCATCATCCTGAGGAATAAGCATATCGCTCTGGATGCTACCTGAAAGCGTAATGCCTTTCTGTTCCTGTGCATGAGCAGCAAACTGCGTGCTGCACAGGACAGAACAAATCAGCAGGTATTTCTTCATTAATGCATATTTCATAATGCATAATGCATAATTATCAATTATCAATTATCAATTATTATTATCAATTGTCAATTCCCGAACCTTTTCTATAAGTTCCGATTCTGCGCCGTCAGTATATCCATTGTGCTTATAGACAATGTTTCCCTTCCCGTCGCAAACAAGAACAAAAGGAATCATCTGAATTCCCAGGGCTCGTTTCAGGTCACCATTAGGGTCAAGCAGCACATCGTACTCCCAACCGTGATTGCTGACAAGCGGTTTAACCTTATTGATATTCTGCGCCTGGTCAATAGAAATGGCGAAGATCTTGACACCCGTCTCCTCTCTCCATTCGTCATAGACCTCAGCAATGGCATCAAGTTCCCTGTTACAGGGTTTGCACCATGTGGCAAAGAAATCAATGATGAAAGGCCGTCCGTTGTTCGACAAAGTGTCTGTACGTACTGTTTGCCCGTCAATTGTTTTCAATGTAACTGAAGGCAACTGTGCAAAGGTTTTGTTCACCTGTACGGCGAATGCCAGCAATGCAATAATAAGCAATTTTTTCATTGTAAATCGTAAATTGTAAATTGTAAATGACTTATGATGAATCTATGACTGCAAAGTTACAATAAAAAGTTCAAAGTTCAAAGTTCAAAGTACAAAGTTTTTCCGTACACTAGCAAAAAAGCCGTTGGAGTAAGCCGAATCACCACCACCACCCGGGGGCAGGGAGCTTTCCAACCTGATTATCCAGACAACACTGTTTTGTTTTACAACAGGCAAAGCATACGCCAGAAACATGACATAAACTATATTGTCAGATTTTCTAGAAAATTTGAGTGTAAAGTTGTGCTTTGTGTTCGTAAAGAGGCACTTTGGAAAACTAAAGCGTGGAGTGACTATCACAAAGCAATGCTTTAGGAGCAGATTGTGTAGAGAATTTGAAGGTAAAGCATTGGGTGGTGTTTACAATGAAAAACTTGGCAAGAACAACTGCAAACGATGTTCTTACCAAGCTAAGGGTTGATGGCGCATTCCTACTCCACGGTTACGGATTTGGCGAGGTTGCGGGGCTGGTCAACATCCTTGCCTTTGCACACGGCCACATGGTAGGCGAGGAGCTGCAGGGGGATGGTGGCGATGAGGGGTTCGAGGCATTCCATGGTGTAGGGCAGCTCTATCACCTCGTCTGCAATGCGGGCAATGGTGTCGTCGCCCTGTGTGACGAGTGCGATGACTTTTCCGTTGCGGGCTTTGATTTCCTGGATGTTGGAGAGCACTTTTTCGTACATGGCGTTGTGGGTGGCAATGACGACCACGGGCATGTCGGAGTCGATGAGGGCGATGGGGCCGTG
Organism: Prevotella sp.; assembly: GCA_017619445.1. Lineage (GTDB taxonomy): Bacteria > Bacteroidota > Bacteroidia > Bacteroidales > Bacteroidaceae > Prevotella. The sequence goes on along the minus strand of JAFZSI010000041.1, from coordinate 89,643 downwards.
CTTCATTTCGGCGGCGGGATAGCCCTCGGCGTGGATGTAGCTGATTTCCTTGAGTTTCAAAGCGCCTTCAAGGGCTACGGGGTAGCTGAAACCGCGCCCGAGATAGAGGAAGTTGCTGGCGTAGGTGAACATGCGGCTGAGGTCGGCAATGCGTTCGTTGAGCTTCAACACTTCCTGCATTTTCTCGGGAATGGCGTTCAGCTCTTTCACAATGCTGACATACTCGTCGTGGGCAATGGTTTCCTTGGCCTGGGCCAGGGCGAGGGCAAGCATGGTGAGCACCGTTACCTGACCGGTGAAGGCCTTGGTGGATGCGACTCCGATTTCGGGTCCCACGTGAATGTAGGAACCGGTGTTTGTTGCGCGGGGAATGCTGGAGCCAATGGCGTTGCAGATGCCGTAGATGAAGGCTCCGCGCTGCTTGGCAAGCTCAACGGCGGCCAGGGTGTCGGCAGTCTCGCCGCTCTGGGAGATGGCTATGACCACATCGGAGGGCACCACGACCGGATTGCGGTAGCGGAATTCGGAGGCGTACTCCACTTCGACGGGTATTCGGCACAGGTTCTCAATGATTTGCTTGCCAATGAGTCCGGCGTGCCACGAGGTGCCACAGGCAACGATGATGATGCGCTTGGCGGCCATGAGCTGGCGGCGGTAGTCGATGACTGCGCTGAGCGTAACGTTGTCGGCCTCCATGTTGATGCGGCCTCTCATGCAGTTGGTGATGCATTCGGGCTGCTCAAAGATTTCCTTGAGCATGAAATGGGCGTAGCCGCCTTTCTCAATCTGGCCGAGGTTGATGTCAACGGTCTTGATTTCGGGTGTCAGCTCGTGGTTGTCGATGCTCACCACGTGCAACGGCTCGTTGCGGTGGATGACTGCGATGTTGCCATCGTCGAGATAGACTACCTTGTCGGTATATTCCACAATGGGACTGGCATCGGAGCCGAGGAAGAACTCGTTCTCGCCAATGCCGACCACCAACGGGCTTTGCTTGCGGGCGGCAATAATCTGGTCGGGATTCGACTTGTCGAGCAGGGCAATGGCGTAGGCTCCAATCACCTGGCGCAATGCCACCTGTACGGCCTGCAACAGGTCGAGGTTGTTGGAGCGTTGGATGTACTCCACGAGCTGCACGAGCACCTCGGTGTCGGTGTCTGAGCGGAATGTCACGCCTTTGGCCATGAGTTTCTTCTTCAGGTCGGCATAGTTTTCAATGATGCCGTTGTGAATGATGGCCAGGTTCTTGGATTCCGAATAATGGGGATGCGCATTCACCGACGATGGCTCGCCGTGGGTTGCCCAACGGGTGTGGGCAATGCCCACGTTGCCGCTGATGTTTTTGTCGGCGCAGTAATCTTCCAGGCCGGCCACTTTTCCTTTGGTCTTATAAACGCAAAGTTCCCCATCCTCATTAAGGAGCGCAACTCCGGCAGAGTCGTAACCACGATACTCAAGCCGCTTGAGGCCCTTAATCAGAATGGGGAATGCGTTTTGACTTCCTAAATATCCTACAATTCCACACATTTTTCCTTGGTTTTATATTAACTCACAAAGAGGTACAGAGAAGAGGGACGTGCTGTCCTTCTTGCTCTGTACCTCTGTATGAAAAGTACATAAATCTATCGCAGAATGTTTACAAGCAGCGATGCAACCGACGTTGCGATGCTGATGAAAGAGAACCAGATGGTGGTGGAAGAACCAATGTCGGAGTTCTTTGCCCTCACCGTGTTCGGCTCAACATAAACGATGTCGTTCTGCTGCAGGTAGTAGAGCGGCGAGTTGATGAGGTTGGCATCGTTGAGGTTGATGCGGTACTGGTGTTTCTGTCCCATCTCGTCCTCGCGCAGCAGCAACACGTTGTCGCGCCTACCATAGATGGTCAGGTCGCCTGCCTGGGCAAGGGCCTCAAGAATATTGACTTTCTCCTGAGCCACACTGATGGAACCCGAACGGGAAACCTCGCCAAGCACAGTCACCTTGAAACTCGACATGCGCACAACTACCAGCGGATTCTCAGTCTTAGACATGTACGGAATGATGCGCTCGCGAATCATATCCTCGCACTGGCGCTTGGTAAGTCCCATGACATGAATCTTACCCAAGATGGGGAAATCAATATCACCATTGTTATCTACGAGATAACCCATCAGGCTACCGCCGCTTGTCGAAACTGAGTTGTTGGAACCGAGTCCGTGGCGCACCGTCAGGTTAAACGGCTGTGCGGCAGCAGGGTCTGTGGTGTGCACGGTAATCGTCAGCTGGTCTTTCGGCATGATTTTGGCATCATAAAGACCTCTTGATGCAGCCAGACTGATTTCGTCGATGTTTTGGAAATAAGCAACCTTTTTACTGCTTCCACAACTATTGAGAAGCAATGCCATTGCAACAATGACAACGGAGAATAATACTTTCTTCATATCTAAAAATCGTTATTTATTCTATTGTTGTTTACAAATAATTCATAAAATTTGTGCAAAGATACGCCTATTTTTGCATTCTTACAAATAATTTTGTGCTTTTATTTCAAATCATGGGCAGAAAAATGACAGAAAAAGTGCGGCAGAAACAAAAAGCTGTTTCTGCCGCACCCTATAGGATGCCCCGAATGGGAATCTATCAAGCCTTGGCCGCCTGGTTTCAGAACCTATAGCCGAGAGTGAAAATCAGCTGGTGGCGCTTGTTGTTCACATCCACCTCATGTGGAGTGATGTTTTCCTCAGGATATTGGTCATCAACATATTCCATGAACGGCGAGAACTTGCCCGAGGTCGTGGTATATTGATAGGCCAAGTCCATACTCAGCGGCCCGAGGTAATAACCAAAGCCGCAGGTGATGCGGTGGGTGGCATCCCAGTTGGTATAGTCGGTAGCCGAGCTGTAGTAAGAGCCGTCGGTGTTGAGTGTTCCGTCTTTCCAGCCGTCTTTCTTGTACATGGGGCTCACATAGTTGTAACCCAGGCGCACGGCAAAGTCTTTGTCGGGTTTCAATTCCATACCTACTTTCAGCGTACTCACACTTTTCAGTGTCTTCTTGGTGTGGGCGTTCATCACCTCGTCGCTACTGCTGCTGGTGTAATAGCTGTCAGTCCACCAGTCATAGTAATCGCCAGTCTCATAGCGGGTGTCAAGATGTGAGTAGTCTGTAAACTCATAGGTAGCGCCGAATGCCATGTAATTGCCCAGGGTGTGTCCCATGCTCACGCCAAACTTCCACGGTGTATAGAGTTTGAACTTGTACGCCTCACCGTTTGATGCGGTCAGCTCGCCATCAGTAATAGACGTATAGTTTTCGGTGGTGAGCTCATACCATGTGGGGGTCGATACGGACAAGCCGAATCGCAACGGTGAATACTCAATGGGGCGGAATATCAGGCCAGCCTTGATGTCAACACCTGAGCCTTTGATCTGGCGGTCGTCGCACACTTTCAAAGAAAGGCCGTCATACAGTTCGGTATATTCGCCATAATGACTGTAGTGCACATCGTGGTAGCCAACAGTGAGGCCAAGAAACAGACGGTCTGCGATGTTGCCGCTGATATTGAAGTCGTATTCGCCCACATAACCCTTGTGCGCACGGTTCAAAGTGTAATTCTGGGCATTTTCGTAATACCAATTGTTGTCACCGGTGTCGAAGTTCAAGTTGCGGCTGTAGATATCGTCCAGCTGGTTGCAGGAAACAAGCGAATGATTGAAGTTGGGAAGAATAAAACCTTCGTCATTTTTATATGTCTCGTATAGCAATCCGTTCTTGGCCTTCGCATAGGTAAGTTTGTTCTGCGAAGAGTTGTAGAGCATATCAGCAGCCGAGAGGATATAGTCGAAGTTGCGGCTCTTGTGGTAGTTGAACGCAACGTTGAGGAATCCGTCCTTTCCCGAAGGGTTGGAATATACAAATCCCACCTGGTCGAAACTCATATTTGTCTTGTTGCCTGGGCCGAAACTCTCGCCACCCTGCTGAACCACAGCACCGAAAGAGGCACTCGCGTTCGACGAACGGAACAAGCCAATGCCGGCGGGGTTGGTGCCAATGGTTGAGATGTCGGCACCGAGTGCGTCCATGGCTCCACCCATACCCACATAACGGGCAGTACCATTGAGGTCTTCAGCCACAATCTTTGCGTTCTCGTAAGTTTCCTGAGCTGCCATTGGCATTGCAGCCAACAGAAGTGCAGCCATTGTCAGTTGTATCTTTTTCATTGTAATTATAGTATGTTTGTGGTTTGTAAATCAGTGTCCGAATAAGCCCACTATGGGCATTATGTTAAGCTGTGATGGGGCGATAATAATCAATGGCGTCCGAATCGGCCACCGCCGCCACCGCCGCCTCCACCCGAGCGGCTGCCGCCGAAGCTGCCGGAGCTGTTGCTGAAAGAGCCAGAAGACGAGCTTGAGCGTGTGGAGCTCGAAGAGCTGGAGTAAGAACCGCTTGAGCTGTTGCTGTAACTCCTTGAGCTGCTACTGCTTCGGTCGCTGCTTCTGCTGCCGCCGTATGTGCTGCGTCCACCGAAAGAACTCGATGAGCGGTCGTTGTACGATGGACTGCTGGTGCGGGTAGAGCCTTTCTTGTTATTCACGGCATTCCCTGATGCCGAGCGGTTTCCGCCAAACATGCCGTAAGAATTCTCATACTTCGTGTTTGGTGAAGTAGTACGGGTGGCAGTTGAATTGGTGCGCGAGGCAGTACTGCCGAAACTTCTTGTACCACCGAAGGTGCCAGAGCTATAGCGGTGAACATTGTTTCCATAGAAGCCAGTGTTTGACCCAAGATAGCCTCCACCGTGGTTGCCGGTGCCACTCTTGCCCGAGAAGGCAAAAGCATGGTTGCCATAGTGAGGCAGTGCATAGGGATAATACCAGGCAGGATAGTAACCATACCAGTGGTAATAACTATAGAACATGGGGTCGTACCACGATCCGTAATAACCCATATACCAAGGATCATACCAGGGATTGCCATAAGGGTAATACCAAGAATAGTACCAGGGATCCCACCACGTGTTGTACCATCCGTAAGTGCCAATCCACCAAGGGCTGTACCAATAAGAATGGAAGAGCGAGGGGCTGTAGAATCCGTCCCAGCGGCTCATCAGTCTGGTGTATGCATAGTCGTCCGGGGCAATCTCAGCAATGTCGTTGAGCGATGGGCCAACGAACACGGTGTCAGCCGAAGCTCCGTCGCCAGGATGGAATTCCACGATGTCGTTGCCCAGCGAGTCGGTTCCTATTTTCTCGAAATAGCTGCGCATATTGCGCCGGTTGTATTCGTCAATGCTTCTGTTGCTGCCGCTGTGGGTGATAGCCTCGTCAGCGGTAGTTTCTGTGCGGTTTGACTTGTCAGCAGAATTCTTTGCAGTTTTTTCCACTTTCTTGGTGGTGAAATAAACATCGTCCTGCGCCATCATTGACAGCGGAAGGACAGCCACTAACAGTGCTAACAAAAATCTTTTTTTCATTGTCATTTCTCCTCCATATTTTAAGTTGTTCGAATGCGAATTTATTTGTGAGAAAACGGAGCCTGTGGGGCTTCCATGGTTTCACGGTGCAAAAATAACACCAATTTTTATGCAAATTTACGGAAAAACCCTAAACCGTGGTAGGTTTTTCCCTATTAATTGCGCTCTCGTTAAGAAATTTTGATTATTTTTGCAGCAGAATACAATATTTTTACCATGAAATATCTTGTTGCAAAATTCAGGTTGTCGCCCGACAGCGAGTCGGCGCGCGACTTGCTTGCCGCCATGGCAGGCGATGCCGGTTTCGAAAGTTTTGAGGAAGCCGCCGAAGGCCTGCTCGGCTATGTTCAGGAACAACTGTTGGACAAACATTTGCTCGACGAAAGCATTGCAGCCTTTCCCGTCAGCGGCACGACCATCGAATACACGCTGACGGAGGCCGAAGACAAAGACTGGAACCAGCAGTGGGAGCAGGCGGGCTTTGACCCCATCGTCATCAATGAGCCTTCGCTGGCAGTCATCTATGATGCCAACCGCCCCCTACCCGACCTTTCGGCCATTGAAAGCCAGCACACAGCCAAGTATGACAAGCCGAAGAATGCCCGACCGCTGTTTGTGGCCATCGATGCCCACATGGCGTTTGGAACAGGTACCCACGAGACTACCCAAATGGTGGTTGCGGCTCTGCTGCGCCACAATCTGCACGACAAACGGGTGCTCGACTGCGGCTGCGGCACAGGAATCCTGAGCATAGTTGCGGCAAAATCGGGCGCAAAGAGCGTGGTTGCCTACGACATTGACGAATGGAGCGTTCAGAACACGCGCCACAACGCCGCCATCAACCAGATTGAGAACATTGAGGCGCTGCTTGGCAATGTGCATGTGCTGTCGCACGTGTCAGGGTTGTTCGACGTGGTTGTGGCCAACATCAACCGGAACATTCTGCTCAGCGACATGCACGCCTTCAAAGATGCCATGGCATCGGGCGCACTGCTCATTATCAGCGGTTTCTACGAGACCGACGTGCCGCTGCTCGTCAGCAAGGCCACCGAGTTGGGACTTGAGTACAAGGACAAGGACACGTTGAACCAATGGTGTTGCCTGACGTTCGGATAACAGCCTACGCAAATCACCTTATTATATATAAAGGCATGGGAAACGCATCCCATGCCTTTATTCATTCTGTTTCATTTCAAAAGAAGGGTTCAATGGAGACTCTTCCAATGAAAACTCACAAGTGACGTTTGCTTAGAAACTACACACGCTTGCGGCTGAAATGGCGGCCACGAGCTGGAGCACTACCTTCTGCCACGCAGGCATTGTAACACACGCGCGCCTCGCGGTCGAGTTCAAACATGGCCTCCGTCTCCTCGGCATCCTCGGAGAAAGTCAGGTGGTCGTCGATGCACATCTGAGCAGCCATGCCCTCCACATCGAGGTTGTCGGTGCCAATGAGCGTGAATGTCCATCCCTGACCCTTCAGTTTCTCGATGAGTGTGCGCACCATGGTCAGGTTCCATTCACGTGAGCAGTTCTCCTCGCCGTCGGTGATGATGGTGACCAGCACGTTGTCGCCCACCTCAGTCTGTGCGTTCAGTTTCGACACCGCCAGGCCAATGGCATCGTAGAGTGGCGTGGCCCCGCCGGGACAATACTCGTTCCATTTCAGTTGGCGTACATCCTTGTCCGTGACGTTGTCATACACAAAACGCTTGTGGTCTGAGTCAAACGTGAGCAGCGTCACGTGCTGTTCAATATCAGTATTCTGCGCCTGCAGTTTCTTAACGGTGTCAAGCGTCTCGTTGAGTCCGGCAAAGGCTTGTTTGCGGATAATCTCCATGCTGCCGCTCTCATCAACGATGAGCAGGTTATAGACTCTCTTCTTCTCATTGTTCTTGTTTTCTGTTACGTTTTTCATTGTCTTCTTGTTTTTTGTTTGATGAATAATTCTGTTTCGGTTCTCAAGCATGCTTCTATTTATTTAAAGGAATATGGAAACAAAAAATTAAGCTGAGGAAAGAAAAAACTTCAAAAAAACACGAAAAAGGGGCTTTAACAGCCGTTAACCTGCACGTGACGGCGACAGATTTTGACATGCGGAATGTAAAGCATAACTTTGCGGCAGAATTCTCTACAGAATTTGGCCGTAAAGCAGTGCTTTAGACAGGGTAACTGTGGCTTGGACAAAGTAACGTGGGATTTTAGACACAGTAATGGAGGTTTTAGACATAGTAACATACTAACATAATTTACAGTAACATAATATTTTAGAAAGGAGAACGGAAGATGAAGTATAGAATGGTGAAAGAGAACAGGCCGACGCTGAAGAACTTCGGGCGGTGGAAGGCTGTGGCGGTGCACGAGCGGACGGTGGAGACGCGGCAAGTGGTCAGGGAGGTTTGCCGACGCACGGGGGCTTCGCGCGGCTCGGTCATGGCGGTGCTGATTGAGCTGGCGGGGGTGGTTAGTGAACATCTGCGCGAGGGCGACCGCGTGCGGATAGATGATTTCGGGCTGCTGAAACTGGAGATTGAGGGCGACAAGGTGGATGATGAGGAGTTGGAGATGCTGGAAAGATCCGTGAAATCTGAGAAATCTGTGGTTCGGGGTGTGCGGTTGCATGTGTTGGCTGAGAGCCGTCACGGACGGCAGGCGTTGTACGAGGGAATAAAATTCTGTTGTGCCTCAAAAAAAATGCCTGCAAAGGCAACAGACTCAATAAAAATGAGTAACTTTGCAAATGAATGGTGCACTGAGGCAAAGACTGTCCGTCTTTCGCCCCAGAAATGCAACATGCAGACAGACAATCATGAAGAACAGCGACTTTCTAAGCGACGAGCAGATTGTGGAGGGACTGCAACAGCAGGACACTGCCATAACCCGACAATACTTCTACGGGTATTGCCGGATGGCTTATTGCATCTGCGACCGACGCTATCAACTCAGCAGCAAGAAGGGCATGGACTTCTATGCGCTGGCACACGAATACTACCTGAAACTGGCGCTGGGCAACTGGAAACAGCTGAACGACCGCAAGCCGGGCGTGAGTCTGCGCACCTGGATGATAAACGGGTTCCGATATATTGTGCTCGACCGTCTGAAAGCCTTGCAGACAGAATTCCGGACGGTGAGTCTGGAAGACCGGTTGGCTGACACAAGAATCGCATTCGACGTGGCCGACAACCATTTCAAGGAGGATTTTCACCAAACCATCGACGAGATTTGCGAGCACTACTACCATAGCGACCGCAAGGCGCAAGCCATTCTGCGAATGATGCTCATCGACGGCATGAAAGGCAAGGAGATTGCCGCCCAGCTGGGCATCACGCCATCGGCTGTCACGCAACGCTATCACCAGATGATGAACACGGTAATCGTGCCCTACTTCAACAACTACTATAGCAGCGCCGAGGCCATGGGCGACGTTCAGTACTCGAGAACTTTCGAGGAAATGGTCATCGAAAGTTGCGAATCAGCATCGCCAATGCCGGAAGAACGCCCGGCGGAAAGAGGGAGTATATTCAGTTTCAACCGAAAGAAAAAGAGAATTATGGAAAAAGACATCCGTTCAAGGGGAATTGCAGACGACACGGGCAAGTCTGCAATCATCAACCGCACTACCCCCGACATGATTACCAGCCTGCGCCCGGGCGAGATATTTGTTTTCGGCAGCAACCTGCGCGGTATGCACGCCGGAGGTGCCGCCTACGCCGCTTACAGGAAGTTTGGCGCCATCATGGGACAGGGTGTCGGACTGCAAGGCCAGTCGTACGCCATCCCCACCATGCAGGGTGGCCCGGAAACCATACAACCCTACGTCGATGAGTTCATAGACTTTGCCCGCGAGCATTCCGAACTCACCTTCCTCGTCACTCGCATCGGCTGTGGCATCGCCGGCTTCGACGCAACCGACATTGCACCCCTATTTACCGCTGCCATAAGCGTGGAGAACATCCATCTGCCCCAAGACTTCTGGGAATTGTTGAGATAAACATTCAGAAAGTTTTGGCAATATCAATATAATAATGTATATTTGCCGAGAAAACAAATCTTATTCGCCAGAACAAGGCATGAGCAAATACGAGTTGTTTACCGTGGGGCATTCAAACCAGACGCAAGAAAAGTTTCTGGAACTGCTCAACAAACACAATGTCAATTGCATTGTGGATGTCAGGAGTGTGCCAGCGAGTAAGTATTCGCCTCAGTTTAATCAAGATGAACTGAAATGGTTTCTCAAACAAAACGGAGTGCAGTATCTGCATTTCGGTGACGAATTTGGTGCCCGCCGCACCGACAGCCTTAACGAGGAAGGACAAGTGGATTTCGAACAAGCGGCAAAAACACCACTTTTTCAGCACGGTGTGGAACGGCTGATGAAAGGACTAGAACGGGGCTACCGCATATCGCTCATGTGTTCTGAGGCAAACCCTTTGGAATGCCACCGTTTTTCGTTGGTGTCACGTTACTTTCATGAACATGGAGTACAGGTTTGGCATATTCTGAAAGACGGAGAGTTGGCCGCTCACGGTGAACTCGAAAAGAGTATGATTAACGAATACCTTCATTCAAAGAAACACAGGATTCCCGAGGTGGATTTGCTGTTCGGAACCTACACCAAAGAACAGCAACGTGCTGACGCATATAGAATGAAAAACAAAGAAATAGGATATAAACCTCAACTTCAACTCGAAGAAGATTATTAACAATATGATAACACTTTATACAATTGGCTTCACAAAGAAAAGTGCCGAACAATTCTTTAGCCTCCTTAAAGAAAACAATGTCAAACAACTCATAGACGTAAGGATAAGCAACACCAGCCAGTTGGCAGGTTTTGCAAAAGGCAAAGACCTGGAGTTTTTTGTGAAAAAGATTTGCCACATCCCATATAAACACATCACAGATTTTGCCCCTTCAAAAGAACTGCTCGACAAATGGCATAAAAAAGAGGTGAACTGGGAGGAATATGAGACCATCTATCTGTCGTTGCTCAAGGAACGGGGCATCATAAAGAACTATGGTGTGAAAGCATTTGACGGCGCATGTTTCCTTTGTAGCGAAGAAACTCCTGAAATGTGCCACCGAAGACTGCTGGCAGAATACATGAAAGCACACGCTACAGATGATGTGGATATTATTCACTTAACCTGAGAAGCAACCTGCCATGGAAAACTATTTCATTTGTCTTGCTAACTCCTACAAACGAGGAGGAAGATGCGTAGCAGGCATAGAAGTGTCAAAAAACGAATGTGGTGAGTGGACTGTCGTAAGAAATCAAGACGGAACACCCCACTGGATCCGTCCTGTTTCATACGCCGCCTATGGGGAGATATTCAATTATGAGGCAAAAAACATCAGTTTGTTTTCTATTGTCAAGATTACAGACATGTCGCCATGCCCTATTAAGGCACATGCCGAGAATGTGCATTACAAAAGAATGGAATGCCTGGGAAGAATTGCTTTGACCGCTGATTTTCTTAACCAACTGACAGACAGAATTCATAAAACCGTTTTTTACAACTATGAACGAACAATTCCGCTTGATACTTTCAACAGCGGTAACTACTCCCTGATGTTTATTCGTCCTCAAAAAGCGCATGTATATGTTGACAACAGATGGGAAAAACCAAAATACCGAATGAGAGTTTTGCATCTTGGAAACTATTATGATATGCCTATAACAGACCCGGCATATCTTCAAGAACTGGAACAGCACCCTGAGAATACAGGAGAACTGAATGATATCTATCTGACGTTGTCTTTGGGTTTGGAATACCAAAATCAACACCACAAGCTGATTGCAGGCGTGTTCTTCGAAAACCAGATTCTTACACCAACATCAACAGCAAAGCCCTACAGCCAGGCAAACTATCAAGAGTATGCGAAAGAAACGCAAGGTAAACCATATCCTTCGCCAGAAGAAATTGAATCTATACTAAGAAAGAATGATTCGGGAAAGGCAAGAGAAGAGGTTCATCATGTAACAAATACAGAAAGTGAAACCAAAGAGAGCAGACAAGGACTTTCTTTGATGGATCGAGTGAAATCATTTTTCAAAAGAAAAAAGGAAAAAACAAAATAACAACAACAAACCATCAATCAACTAAACTAACAAACAAAAAGCAATATGAAAAAGGCATTAGCTTTCCTATTGGGAGTGCTGGGACTGAACGCTACAAGTGCGTGCTGCCAGCAGAATTATGAGAACGCGGACGTGGAAAAGTTCGCACAGTTGACGAACAAGGCCGACGTACAGCTGGTGGATGTCAGAACGGCGGAAGAATATGCAGAAGGACATCTTGAAGGAGCAATGAACATCGACTACAAACAAGACTCTTTCATGCAAACAGCCAAAGAGCGGCTCGACACCAGCAAGCATGTAGCTGTGTATTGCCGAAGCGGAAAGCGTTCGGCCGACGCGGCAACGAAGCTGTCAAAAGCAGGCTTCAAAGTGACAAACTTGTTGGGAGGAATCCTTGCATGGAAAAGCGTCAATATGCCGGTGACCACCGAGACGACGGAAATTGATGTTTTCCAGACGAAAAGTGGAAAGACATTGAAGTTCTATGCGCTGGTCCACGCCAGCATCCGCATGGTATATGATGGCAAGGAGATTCAGATTGACCCTGTGAGCAAGTTGGGAAACAAGGTCATCAACTACAACGGTATGCCCAAGGCCGACTATCTGCTGGTTACGCATGAGCACGGCGACCATTTTGACAAGAATGCCATTGCCACACTCTCTGGCGAAAAGGCCCAGTTCATCACCAACAAACGTTGTGCCGACATGATGGGCAGCGGACAGGTTATGGGCAATGGAGACGTGAAGGAACTTGAGAATGGCATCAAAGTAGAGGCCGTTCCTGCATACAACACGACGGAAGGCCGCACACAATTCCATCCTAAAGGTCGTGACAACGGCTACATCCTGACCATCGACGGACTGCGCATTTATATTGCTGGCGACACGGAGGATATTCCCGAAATGGCGAACATCAAAGACATTGACATTGCTTTTCTGCCTTGCAACCAGCCCTACACCATGACCACTGAGCAGCTTGTAAGAGCAGCACGGATTATCAAACCGCGAGTGTTGTTCCCCTATCATTATGGGCAAACCGACGTGAATGGCATTCCCGCTCAATTAGCAGAAGAAGGAATAGACGTAAGAATCAGACACTACGAATAACGCTCAAAACAAAACAGAGGTTATTACATAATCGCGGGATAGAATCACACAATAAACGTGAAAGAGGAGGCTATCAAAACCTCCTCTTTCACGTTTTCGTATTATCTGGTCAAAATACTTTCGATGGCCTCACGATTACTGCTTGAGTGCATCAATCCAGCAGAGCAGAGAAACAAGCGAGGCATTCCAGTTGATGGCAATCTCGTTGGAAGCGTATGAATTCTTGTCGTCAACATAGGATTCGTCGGGATAGTTTGACGAGTATGTCAGGTTGGGACCTTTGTCCTGCTGCATAGGATTCGGACCTCCGACAAGCATACCGGGGAACGGCTCATCTATACCGTCGGCATCTGAGATGCGGTGGTGAGGATGCATGGGACTTTTCTTACCGAAGCCCGTCACATAGCAATAACCCGTGGCGTTGCGCCCCAACACATAGTCGGCATTCTCGATGGCAAAACGGCGGTATTTGCCTGGAGAAATATAACGGTCAGCATACAACAGGGCAACGGCACTACAGCAGCAACCTTCTGCAAGGCAGCCCCACCCGAAGTCGGTTTGTTTGTCTCCATAAGGAGCCTGGAAATTGGAAGTTTCGACGTTTGCAACCGTTTTCTCACAATACTCTTTCAGCTGGTTGAGCATGGTCTGACGGATGTCGCAGTCTTTGGCAGCCAACCATGAGAACGCACCCAATCCGGCAAGGCTTCCCCAAACGGGAACGGTGAACTTTTCGGGCATAGCTTCACGGGCGTCGTTCAAATAAGCATCATCGCCCGTCAACTTGTAAAGTTCCGTGGCTGCCCAGAAGAATTCGTCCTTGGCATTCCCGTCGCCGTAGGTGCCGGTGTTGACGGCAGGTTTGAAATTGCGGCTTAGGATGTGCTGGAAATAGAAAGCCTTGGGATTAGCCTTTGCCCAGTCGTAAGCACGCTTAGCTGCATCCTCGGCTTGCCATGCAAACTCAGGATAATCGCGGTTACCCTTCATCAGACGCGCCATCTGAGCCATCACAGCGGCAAAGTCGAGCGTGGCGGTAACACTCTTGGCCACCACATAGCGTTGCTGATGGCAATCTGTAGGCATGATAAAGTCCTCGAAATTGGGTGTGGTGAGTTTGTGATAGACACCACCGTCTTCAGGATCCTGCATGGTGAAGAGCCATTTCATGTTGAACATTATTTCGTCAAGCAGGTCTGCCGTGGCATTCTTACTTTCAGGAATGTTGGTGTCGAGATGGTCGAAATAATCCTTGTTCTGTTCGTAAACACCCAGCATCAAACCGATAGAGAACGCAGAATTGACAACATATTTATTATAGTCGCCAGCATCGTACCATCCCAAGGGCGAACAAATATAACTGCCTTCCGGACGTCCCTTCGACGCAGCCGACGGATGCACCATTACGCGCGTGTCGGGATGACCAACCGGACGGGCATACTTGCCTGCATAGGCAGCCTCGATGGGAACGCCGGTCCTGATGAGATAAAACAGTTTGAGAGAGGCTACAGACACGTCATGAAATGCCCGCGGCTTTACTTCAATGTCTGACTGGAATTTCTTGCCCTTCAGCGTGTAACGACCAGGAGCGGAAAGTGCGCTCAAGTCAATAATGCTGCGACTTTTCTTTGACCAGGGAGAGACTGCCGTGCGCGCCACGCTGGGCGTGAGCACCACGTTTCCATTGGCATCTGTTACCTGCATTTTCTCCTTGGCATTGATGCCCTCCACTACGACCACTTTTTCCTCGTCAGGATAGTAGCCCACTTGATTCAGATAGACGAGCACGTCGTCTTTTGCTTGTGCCGTAAAGGCAGATGCGGCCAATAAGGCCAGCGTGAGAAGTTGTTTGTTGTGTTTCATCGCGAAATTTGATTGGTTATAATAATGTTATTTCTTCAATTCCCAGTCAACATCGAAATCACTTCCCTCGTCAACAACTTTAACATCGTAAACAACATCCTCGCCGTCGAGCTTACCCTTCAGAACACCTTTTTGGGTCTTGCCTTCCTTCTGGTCAAGCGAGAATTCCGTCACTTCCAATGTCTTACCATTCGATTGCTCGTCGTTGACAATGGCTTCCTTCACTTTGTCGGTGAGTTTCTGTTCAGAAACCACACAGCCGTTCAGCATTACCAATGCTGAAAAAGCAATAAAAATAGATACTAAATACTTTTTCATGGTTATAAAAGTTTTGAAATTGTTAGTCAAGTCCGTTCTATACACCCTCCTATCTCCAACTCCATGCAAAAGTACGAAAAAAACAGGTAAGAAAGCGCAAAAAATGCGATTTTTTTCACTCACATCTCCGATTTTTGTTTATCTTTGCATAAGATAAGCTGCATCTCAGCATAAGAACAAGTTCTTCTGCGTTCGATTTGCATTATCTTTGCCGTTGATATTGATTTTTCCATGAACAATTTGCTTTGAACACCCAACTATTAACACAGAAATCCACCCAACCATGAAAATCAAATTCGTCATGACAGCATTTATAGCAAGTATGTTAGGCATTCTAAGTGCCTGCGGCCAGAAGAAGCACATGCCCGAAGGCGCATTGCTCAGTATTGAATATACCCGCAGCGGCACGATGGCGGGATATGAGTACGAGGCGCACGTGGACCGCCAGGATAACGGTAGTGTATTGCTGCGCGCTTCCTATGTCAACCACGGCCCGCTGGTTGTAAAATATGTTGACGAGAGCACCCTCAAAGAATTGCGCGACATCATTGAGGAAGAAAAAATCTATGCCTACAAAGACCATTATACACCGCCGTTTGAAGTGCTCGACGGCTACGGCTGGCATCTCTACGCACGCTTCGAAAACCACGAAAGCATCAGTACTGGCGGCTCAAATGCCGGTCCCGACGGCAACGGACTCGGTCGCATCATAGGAGTCATCAGTAAGCTCATCGGCGACTCGAAACCCAAAGGCTGGTTGGAGGAAGATAAGGACTTCAAGTGGGAAGGCAGCTCCTGGACAGACGGTTTCAGAGAGTTCAGATTCGATAACGAGGAAGATATCGTCATGATTGCGGGCGATGCAGACGAAACTACATGGTTTGACAAGTCCGACTGGCGGTTAGAGCACAAGACTTCCGACCATCAGGAACTATTCGAAGCCATCAACTATTCAAGAAACAAGTACTATGTCTTCGAACGTACCGACAAAGAGAAAACCCGCGCTTGGCAACAGCTGCGCAACCTGCGCATGCTTTGCGCCGGCACTTACCAAGGAAAGAATGGCAAAACCTACATCTTCACCCGCGACGGCATGTTCAAGAATTCTGACAAAGATAAGGGCATTGCCTACAGCATTGTGAAGAACAAGAATGGCTACACCAACGTACTTCGCGCCGGAGCCAACCAGTGGCTTGTCTGCCTTACCGATTCGGGCATGAATCTCTATCAGCCACAAACTGCGGCAAACGGTTACAAGCGCGGCAAACTCATAGACGTGTTGAAAATGACCGACAACGCCTCCGACAATTCAAATGGATTTTCAATTCCTGGCCGCTGGGCGGTTTTCTCTGAAATTGTGGCCGACAAACACATGCTTAGCCTGTTTCCACCCAAGGTGTTGAAAAGAATTAGCGATGAAATCCTCGCCCGCTACGGACACGGGTTCTACAACGACGAGGAAGCGAAAGCCTACTTCAAAAAACAACCGTGGTACGACGACGATAACACCAATTACAACATGTCGCCGGTGGATGAAATCAACAGCCGTGAACTCAGAGAAATGAGAGATTCGAAGCCAACAGGCCCTTGGCCATGGTTTGAATCCGAATAGAAAACCATAAAAAGAAGAAAAGCTAACTCGTTGTCCTACAACTCGTTAGCTTTTCTTTTAGTGACTCCCGCGGGATTCAAACCCACAACCTTCTGATCCGTAGTCAGATGCTCTATTCAGTTGAGCTAGGGAGCCATCCTTTTGTTTTGCGGTTGCAAAGGTACGTTGTTTTTTTCTTCTGGCCAAATTTTTCTTTGTTTTTTTTCGCGAAAAATGCGTTTTTGCCCTCTTTGCAACCTCTCATTGCCCATTTGGCTGACACAGACCATCAGTGCGGAAATACAAAGCATTGCTTTACGTGCAAATTTTCTAGAGAATTTCTGCGTAAAGCATAGAGTTACGTTCGTAAAGTGTAGAGTTGTGTCCGTAAAGCATCACTTTACGCCCGCAGTTCATGGAGATAGAAAAACAAAGCAAGAAAAGCGTTCGCAATTCATCAGACTTGCAAACATAAGAAAAACTACAAACAAAGGCAAACGGCGGTTTAAAGACTATTCCTCAAACCTTTTGCCCCAGCATTGAATCATCTGCTTGTACAGTTTCTCCTCTGCCGGCGAATGCTGCGCATGCCAGATGCGCTGGCCTACGAGTTGGTTGGGCAGATACTGCTGTTCCTTGAAGTGGCCTGGGTAGTCGTGCGGATAGATGTAGCCGTCGGCATATCCCAACTGGCTCATCAGTTTGGTGGGTGCGTTGCGCAGATGCAGGGGCACGGGTTGGTTGCCCGTTTCCCTCACAAGGCTCAGCGCGTGGTCGATGCCCAAGTAGGCAGAATTGCTTTTGGGACTTGTGGCCAGATAAACGGCGCACTCGGCCAAGGGGATGCGGCCTTCGGGCCAGCCTATTTTCACCACGGCGTCGAATGCGGCATTGGCCAACAGCAGCGCGTTGGGATTGGCCAGGCCAATGTCCTCAGCGGCACTAATGACCAACCGGCGTGCGATGAACTTCGGGTCCTCGCCGCCTTCAATCATGCGCGCCATCCAGTAGAGGGCCGCATCGGGGTCGCTTCCGCGGATGCTCTTAATGAAAGCAGAGATGATGTCGTAGTGCATCTCGCCGTCCTTGTCGTATGCCAGCGGATTCTGTTGCAGTCGTTCCACCACCACGCTGTCGTTTATCACCACCTCGTCGCTACTGTCTGACTCCACCACAAGTTCCAGGATGTTCAGCAGCTTGCGCGCGTCACCTCCGCTGTATCTCAGCATCGCGCCGGTCTGCTCCACCTTGATGGTGCGTTTCTTGAGTTCCACATCTTCGTTAATGGCACGGTTGAGCAGCTTCAGCAGGTCGTCTTTTTCAAGCGGTTTGAGCACATAGAGCTGGCAGCGCGAGAGCAAGGGTCTGATTACTTCAAACGAAGGATTCTCCGTGGTTGCCCCAATGAGGGTAACCACGCCCCGCTCCACGGCTCCGAGCAACGAATCTTGCTGATTCTTGGAGAAACGATGAATTTCGTCGATGAAAAGAATGGGAGAAGCCTGCGAGAAGAATCGATTGTTCTTGGCGCGCTCAATCACGTCGCGCACTTCTTTCACTCCGCTTGTCACAGCGCTGAGCGTATAGAAAGGAGTTTCAAGCCTGTGGGCGATAATCTGCGCAAGCGTGGTCTTACCAACGCCCGGAGGCCCCCAAAGTATGAAGGAGGCGATGCGTCCTGCGTCTATCATTTTGCGCAACACGGCTCCCTCGCCCACCAGATGCTGCTGCCCGATGTAATCGTCGAGCGTGCGGGGTCTCATTCTTTCGGCTAAAGGTTGTGACATGATTCTTCTGCTATTATGGCGCAAAATTAAAAATATTATCCCAATTACACAAAAAACTTTCATAAAAACTTGTGAATTACAAATTATGTATTACCTTTGCCACCAGATGTGAGCAAGATAACAACAAGAATCATGAGAATAGCCATTCTGCAAACCGACATCAAATGGGCCGACGCAAAGGCCAACCAGGCTAATGCAGAGCGGCATATCAACGATGCCGGCCAAGCCGACTTGTATGTCTTGCCCGAAATGTGGTCAACGGGGTTTGCCACCGAGCCACAAGGCATAGCCGAAAGTCACGAAGGCAGCAGCCTTGAATGGATGAAGCGCACAGCCAGCGGGCTTCAGGCAGCCATTGCAGGGAGTCTGGCCGTCAGAACCAGCGAAGGCGATTACCGTAACCGCCATTACTTTGTCTATCCCGACGGCTCGTACACCTATTACGACAAGCACCATCTGTTCTCCTACGGTCACGAGGACCAGTACTACACGCCTGGCACCAAGCGCACAGTAGCCGAATACAGAGGTGTGAGGTTTCTGCTGGCCACCTGCTATGATGCGCGTTTTCCGCTGTGGCTGCGCTACAACAACGACTACGACGCCATCATACTTGCGGCCAACTGGCCGGCCAACCGCCAAGAAGCGTGGCAGACACTCACATTGGCACGCGCCATTGAGAACCAATGCCTCGTGGTGGCAGCAAACCGCACGGGTAGCGACCCCTATTCCGACTACATTGGCCAAAGCCGCATCATCGATGCCTACGGACAGGTGCTTGCAGAGGCCGACGGTGACCGCGAGCAATGTGTATGCGCCACGTTTGACATGGAACGCCAGCAGGCTTTCAGGCAGAAATTCCCCGTACTGCGCGAACGCGACACGTTTTCCGGTCCGTTGCCCTGGCAAACATAAGACTGGCAACCCTTGCCAAAGCATTCCGACAGGCTACACATTATTTATTATTTATAGCACATTGTTAAACCAATCATAACAGAAGAAACAAAAAACCATCACAATATGAAAGATACATCAAAAAAAGCATTGTCACTCAAGACACTAACGAAAGGCAACGTGTGGGACCTTCAGGAGAACGATATCTTCAGAATGTGGGAAGCTGCTGAGAAAGATTCCGACCTGAAAGACAATCTCCGGCACTATTCAGACATCATTCGAAGCGCCTTCGAGATTGAAGAGGTGAAGATAGACAAGCCCGAGGTCATCAAAAAGTACGAAGCCCGAGGCTACAAGGTTGGTCAAGTAAGGCTCGACGAATCAACCAAGATAAAATGGGCCATCAAAAAACGCCCCATCATGCGCGTGACCGACCTCACTTATGAAAACATACGCCACATTAGTGCCGCCAAGCTCATGGAAGTCATCGACCGCAACTTCGGAGGCGGTTGGGACTCGCTCTCGCAAAGCATTCAGGACATCATACAGAGCGGTTTCGACATCAGCACCACCACCCTGCCTGCCGACAGACTGCACAAACCTGGCGGAATGTATGAGAAAAAAGTTGCCGACGGATTCGATGTGCTCGAAATTCCTAAAGGAACATGGGTGGAAGCCATTTTTGCCAAGGTGAAACCCGAAACCGAACGCCCCCGAATGAAGTTTGACTTCGAGGAAACCGAAGACATTGAACGCGAGGATGACGATGACGAGGACGTAATCGTGGAGGACCACTACAACGACCAGGACGAGGACGATGAGTACGACGAGGACAAACTCACGGAGGAAAGCTATCGCACCACGTTCGAAACCAATCCCGAAGACTTGAGTCTCGAGGCCGTGGACGTGGCCGACGACGACTATTAAACAAGCATCTTGCATCAGGAGTTACGAATTACGAATTCAGTAAACAGGAAATAGAAAACCAGAGTTTGTGAATCGACTCACAGCAACCGTGCTGTTATGTTTGCTGGCGGCCAATGTGCTGGCGCAGACCAATGTTTCCGCACCATCAGGTAAACGAACGACCAGCAAACTCGACAGTATGCAACACATAAAGGAAGTAATTGTCACGTCGCAGTTGCAACGGACAATTATTCCTGTGCAAAAACTTTCAGGCGAACAGCTTCGGCGGCTGAGTGTTCATTCGGTTGCCGATGCCATGCGCTATTTTTCGGGTGTGCAAATCAAAGACTACGGTGGCATTGGCGGTCTGAAGACAGTCAATATCCGCTCTTTGGGCACCAATCACACGGGTGTTTTCTACGACGGCATTGAGTTAGGAAACGCACAGAACGGCGTTGTGGATTTGGGACGCTTCTCGCTCGACAATATGGAAAGCGTTCAGCTCTACAACGGTCAGAAATCCAACATTTTTCAGCCGGCCAAAGACTTCAGTTCAGCATCTGCGGTCTATATGCAGTCGCGCGTGCCGACGTTCAAGCCCGGCAAACGCGACAACTTGAACGTTGCCCTCAAAGCTGGCTCGTTCGACACTTTCAATCCCTCGCTGCTGTGGGAGCATCAGTTGGCCGAGCATCTGCGAACCCAGCTGAGCGCCGAATGGATGACCACATCGGGAAAATACCGCTTCCGTTATGCCAAGAAAAACGGTTACGACACAACCGAGGTGCGCCGCAATGGCGACGTGAAAGCCCTGCGCGCCGAGGCATCGCTTTACGGCATTCTGCACAGGGGCAACTGGAAGGGAAAGATTTACCTATACAACAGCGAGCGAGGCTATCCTGGCGCAGCTGTACGCGAGGAACCTGGCCGTTTCAGCCACCAAGACCGACAGTGGGACACCAACCTGTTTGCACAAGCCTCGTTCCGGCAAAATTTCTCCGACTTCTACAGCCTGTTACTCAATGCAAAGGCAGCCTACGACTACCTTCACTATCTGAGTGACCCGCGGCTTGACGTCACCACCATGTACACCGACAACACCTACCGGCAAACTGAGCTCTACTTTTCGGCTTCCCATCTGTTCAACCTGCGGCGATGGTGGAATATAGCGCTGAGCAACGACATCCAGTACAACTATCTCGACGCCAATCTCACCAACTTCGTTTATCCGCATCGCCTGACGGTGCTCTCGGCGTTGGCAACATCGGTACAGTTACAGCGGTTCAGCGCACAGGCAAGCCTCCTGCACTCCTATACCCACGACTATGTGGACGAGACGGGCGGCACCACCGGCACTCATAGCAAGATTACCCCTACCCTTGCCCTCAGTTACCGTCCTTTTGAGGGAGTTGGTGGCACGTTTGACCAACTTTCCCTGCGCGCTTTCTACAAAAAGATTTACCGAATGCCCACGTTCAACGACCTCTACTACACCTTTGTGGGCAACAAGTCGCTGAAACCCGAAAGCACCACGCAGTACGACATAGGTGCAACACTCACCCTGCAGCCACGGAAAACTCTATGGCTGCGCCAGGCATACTTTTCAACTGACGTATACTACAACACCGTGGACAACAAAATCGTAGCAATGCCCAGCAGCAATCAGTTCCGCTGGACAATGATGAATTTCGGCTACTGCCAGATATGGGGTCTCGATGTTTCTGCCAAGCTTGACTGGCGCATCAGTCAAGTTGATGTTTCCACTCATGCCACTTACACATGGACACGCGCCATGGACAAGACCGAACCCGAAAGCGAGTTCTACGGAGGCCAGCTTCCCTACATTCCCTGGCACAGCGGCTCGGCCATCGTCAGCGCAGCCTGGCGTCAATGGTCGGCCAACTACAGCTTTATTTATACTGGCGAACGCTACGAGTCGAGTGCCAACATCGCGGAAAACTATTCACAACCCTGGTACACCAGCGACCTGTCGCTCACTCGAGAGTTCACGCTACGCAAGTTCACCCTCAGACTCACCGCTGAGGTAAACAACATCTTCAACCAGCAGTATGAGGTGGTGCAATGCTACCCCATGCCGGGCACAAACTTCAGAATAAAAGCAAATTTCATACTATGAGCCACAAACAGTCGTTCATTCTCCTCGCCTTTCTAATGGCCGTCGTTGTAAGTGCCTGCCGCACCGACGACGAGGCACACGTACCCATAACCCACGACCGTGTAGATTCCACCAGCACCGCCACAGCAGACACCCTGGCAGGCTTTTTCCTGCTCAACGAGGGCAACATGGGCATGAACAAATGTACCCTCGACTACTTCGACGCTGCAACGGGCGAGTATCACCGCAACATCTTTGCCGAAATCAACCCCGGCGTGGTGCAAGAGCTGGGTGACGTGGGCAACGACCTGCAAATCTACGACGGCATGCTGTGGGCTGTGGTCAACTGTTCACACTTCGTCGAGGTGATGAGCCAACAGACCGCCCGACATATCACCCAGATTTCCGTTCCCAACTGCCGCTACATCACATTCAAAGGCAACTATGCCTACGTCAGCAGTTACGCAGGCCCCGTGCAGGTTGACCCCAACGCCCGGTTGGGTTATGTGGCAAAAATCGACGTGCGCACCCTGCTACAGACCGACACCTGCAACGTGGGTTACCAACCCGAGGAAATGGCCATCGTTGGTAACAAACTATATGTGGCCAATTCCGGCGGCTATCGTGTGCCCAACTACGACCGCACGGTGAGCGTCATCGACCTCAACACGTTCACCGTGGAGAAAACCATTGATGTGGCCATCAACCTGCACCGCGTTCAGGCCGATGCCTACGGTCAGGTGTGGGTTTCTTCACGCGGCGACTACTACGGCGACGGTTCCGCCCTCTACTGCATCAACAGCCAGAACGACGCCGTTACCGACGCCTTGCAGTTGCCCACATCGGGCATGGCACTCTCGGGCGACTCGCTCTTCGTATATGGCACGGAGTGGAGCTACGTGACAAACCAGAACACCGTGAGCTACGCCATTGTCAACATACGCACCCACCAGATAGTGACGCGCAACTTCATTACCGACGGCACAGAAACAAACATTAAAATTCCCTACGGACTGGCCATCAATCCAGCCACCAAAGACATCTATGTCACCGATGCCGGAAACTATGTAACGCCCGGCTACCTCTACTGTTTCTCTCAACAAGGAAAACAGAAGTGGCGTGTGCGCACAGGTGACATTCCCGCCCACTTCGCATTCTCCAATAAACCAATGGTGTGGCCCGAGAACAACTGATAACAGCCTTCTGTCGCCACAAGCCTATGCTTTGTTTTTCCATCATTATGAGTTACGTTCACAAAGCATAGGTTTGCGGTGAAATTTTCTAGAAAATTTGTTTGTAAAGCAAAGCTTTGTTTTGGAGAAGTGTGAACCTGTAATTACAGTTGTATGCGCGAAAGAAACAAAAGGATGTGCTTCGAGGCTTTTTTTGTCAATTTGTTTGGTCAGTAAAAAAAATAGCATTACCTTTGCCTCTGCTAAGGTGGTATTCGTCGGCATAAGCTTCCGATAGCCAATGCTGGCGGATGAAAAGGGAATCCGGTGAGAGTCCGGAACTATCCCCGTAGCTGTAAGTTCCCCTTCTTAAAGAAAAGGGCACTGTACTGACAATGTCAAGCCACTGAAAGAAGTTGAGAAGTACAAAGTACAAACCTCAAAACACTTTCGGGAAGGCGCAGTTGCCTGGAACAAGTCAGAAGACCTGCCACCTCAGAATTATCATTCAGGAGCTTTCGGGAGAAAAGATTCTGTTGTCGTTTGTTTCCGTCATCAACATGTCTGGAAATGAACTTCTGACCGTTCTTCTTTTCTGTTTGCCTCTGATCTTATCCATGAACAGCCAAACAGAAAAAACAGAACAAATATGAAAAAATCCGTCATTGCCATCTTTCTTCTGCTGATTGCGGCAACAGCCGTCGCACAGTCATCATATATTAATAAGGTTTGGGAATACTGCCCTGCTCCGGGACAGTTTGTAAACACGATGCCCGAATACGAACCAGGCGACTCTCCAGATGCCATGCGACAGAAAGCCGAAGAGCTCATTGCCAACAAGAAAGGTTCGTTGGTTTGCCTTGGCGGTTACGGAGGATACATCGTCTTTAGTTTCGACCACATGGTTGAGAACAAGCCTGGACAATACGACATTCAGATTCTTGGAAATGCATATAACGGAAACAGCGAACCCGGCATTGTCATGGTGAGCTACGATGCCAATGGCAACGGCCAGCCCGACGACCCATGGTACGAACTCGCTGGTAGCGAATACAGCAGCCCCAACACCATCCACAACTACACCATCACCTATTACCGCCCCGACGAGAACAAGCCCCCCACTCCCCACCCCACAGACGAGTTCATCACAGACATCACCTACGTGAAATGGATGGACAACCAAGGTGAGGAGGGTTACGTATATCGCAACTCCTACCACACACAGCCCTACTACCCACTATGGATTGACAGCGACGAACTGCAGTTCAGCGGAACGCGGCTGGCCGACAACTACGTCGATACCAGTGGCGTCGGCAGGTACTACGTGCTGTCTGCCTATCCTTGGGGCTATGCCGACAACCATCTCAACTCCGCAGAAGAATCGAAGCTCAACATCAACTGGGCTGTCGATGCCAACGGCAATCCTGCCAACCTGCCCGGAGCCCATTTCTTCAAAGTATATACCGGCGTCAACCAATATTGCGGCTGGATTGGCGAAACCAGCACCGAAATCACAGGAGCCTACGACCTGCATATATACGGTGGCGATACCGACGACCCCAATGCCTACACCAATGCCGTTCGTCTGCCTTCAAGCAGCACATCCGGGCAACAGCAAATATTCACCACGCTCACAGGCATCCACACCCACAAGCCATCTGCCCCCGGCATCTACATCATCAACGGTAAAAAAATCGTGATAAAATGAACAAAAACATCCGCATTCTGTTTGCAGCCCTCTTGGCCATGACCTGGTCAAGCAGCCAAGCCGTGAAAGTAACCGTAAAAATGAATTCAC
This sequence comes from Prevotella sp., assembly GCA_017619445.1. Lineage (GTDB taxonomy): Bacteria > Bacteroidota > Bacteroidia > Bacteroidales > Bacteroidaceae > Prevotella. Next base: position 64,556 of record JAFZSI010000041.1, on the reverse strand, counting down.
GAGCCTACTGCATGACCATGAAATCCCATGCAACAGGCCAGACCGTGCAGTTTGACTCACCATCTACGGAGAAAACCAACGGAGCAAACACATACGTGTTCAACAACATCCAACCCGGCAACTACACCGTGACCGCCTACACCTATTCTGGCGGCACCAAATATGCCGACATGGGCACCCTGCAAATCAACGTCACCGACGGAGCTACTCAGACATTCGAAATGGGGACCCTGCAAATAAAGACCACCAACAGCGGATGGACATACGGCACCGACTATACCGTTAACAACCTCACCGTCACCGACGACCAGGGCAACAATCTGCCCGCCACGGCGAGAACCACTCCCACGCAAGGCTATCACTTCTGTGTGCTATACCCCAAAAACGCCACCATTGGCTTTCAGCTACAGCCCTCAGCAGACAGGGTGAGCCAAGGATACAGCACATACGTCTACAGCAAACAGCAGACAGGAACCAATCCAAACGAAAGTGTCACAATAGCCATTGAGACTTTCAGCATTACGGCACCCACAGCTGCCCATCTTGTGCTCAGTTTCAAACCCTCATACGACAATCACGATGTCCCCTCGTCGGGACAGACAGGTATGGCACACTATGTTCCTTTCACCGAGGTGCAACCTGTCAGCACCCAGACGTCGGGCAGCAACACCATCTACACCTTTCGCCTGCAAACCGACGCCTACTACGCTTATAGAACATGGATGGACGGCAAGCTCACCCTTGCTGGCCGCTTTACCAAGAAGGCTGAGCCCTCGCAAATGCCACAGCTCGTTTTCACCACCACCGACTACAACGCATTCGCGCCCACATGGATTAGCCGTGACGTGACCGAGAACAACGGCTACAACGTTGCAAACATCTTGCTCAACATCAACCCCTCCGGCCATCTCACTATGCAAGTGGGCGAAGAGCGTAATCTGATGGCTCAGCGCGACTGGCAGATTGTCAGCAACGTCACCGAGAACTTTTTCCTTGAGCCCGACTACCATTTCACCGTCACTGACCTCAACGGTGTGGCCGACAACACTGTGGTGCAACTATCAGAGACCGACACACACGGCTCGCCTTGGACAAACCTCAAAGCCGTCGGCAAAGGCACCGCATTGGTACGTGTCACCTACGATGCCATGCAATATGACATTTACAACGGAACCACCAAAACCACACCATCAGGCGGAAACAAATGGAGCGCACTCTGGCCGGAAAACACAGCCGTCTTCGTTGTCACCGTAGGTGATGAGCAAAACGACATCGTGCCCAACATGACTGTCAACACAGGCAAAAACAACACAAACGAGAAACTATCAGGCGACCTGGTGGATGCCGAGCACGACGTGTTCTACTATTTAGACGACGAGGAGGGTTTCCAATACACATTCATGCCTGAAGGAGTAACAAACGTCGAACTGGCCTACCCCACCATCGGCACCCAGTCGGCCACCTACACCGGATTCTCAACAACAGGCGTTACACACAACAATGACGGCAGTTATACGCTATTGCTCAAACATGGCCGCAACATAGTGCGCATGACCGACGCTGCAGGCCATGCAGCCTATCAGGTGATGACCGCCAAACCGTGCCAGCGCACCATCAGCAACATCACTCACCCAGGAGAAGAAGTTGCCCACCCGGGCGACAAAATCTGCGTGCAGTACAGCGGCCTCTACCACCCAGCAAACAAGATGGCCGCCGTCTATAACAATTCTGCCTACATCACCTATAATGGTGTCGAAGGCGGACAGTCGCTCTATGAAAGTGCCAACCAATATCAGTTTGCCGCTGCCCCCACCGCACAGCTCTATGGCATGCAGCTCTCCGAGGAAATAGACGTTTCGCAGACACCCCTTTTCCAAGCCACCGACGGCTGCATCTGCCTGACAGGCTACGGCGCACCTTTTGGAAGCCACCGCAACATTAGTAAAGAACAGGGATTGAGCGCAAGCATGGATGCCATCGCACACAAAAGCTACATGGGCGTGCTGCCACCATTCAGCATTCCGCTTCAAGAAGCCGACTTCTATACCATCGTGTTCGAAGAACTGCCCGACGGTGCCACAGTCACCCTGACAAAAGCCGGCGAATCATCTCCGAGAACACCACTTTCCTCTCTCTCCTACCATGTGCTGCCAGGCATATTCAACTACACCGTTGAAGCTGATGGCTATATTAGCCTTACCAATGCAGTAAACGTGATTGAAGGAGGCGACAAGACCATCCACGTTGCGGTTCATCTCGTTCCTGTATCCGATGCTTGGCAAGGTACTACTCGCCAGCCACAACAAGTAACGGCATCAGAAGCCAACGATACCGACAGCCCCTATTATGGCCTCTCAGGTTGGTATAAAATCACCGATGCCGACGAACAGGCTTGGATTGCAGCCCAGGTGAACAGCGGCAACAATGCCCTGAACGCTGTGCTGGCCAACGACATCAGCCTCTCCGGCAACAACTGGACACCCATCGGCAACAACAGCACAAAATATTCCGGCAATTTCTACGGAAACGGACACACCATCAGCGGCCTCACAATTGTTTCCACCGCACTCTATCAGGGTCTATTTGGCTACACCGACGGTGCCAATATCCGAGACCTCTGCGTTGAAGTCAACATCAGGAAAACCGACGACAAATCTGGCGTCTGCTACTACGGAGGCATTGTCGGAGCCGCCACCAACACCACTCTTTTCGGACTCCGCTCCACAGGCAACATCAGCGTGGGCAGTCAGGAAATCACCCTGTCGGGCGGCAGCATCGCCAACTACAACGCCAATGTAGGAGGCATTGCCGGCAGCATCATCGCCAATACCACCGTTGAGCAATGTGCCAACGAGGCAAGCGTCATGGGTGCCGCCAATGTGGGTGGAATCGCCGGCAACGTCAATGCCAGCACAAGCACCGTCAAGAACTGCTGGAACACGGGCTACATCTCTGGTGTTGCCACCGCCGGAGGCATCATCGGCAACCTCAACACAACCGGCATTGCCATTGACAACGTCTATAACTACGGCGAGAACATCCAGATGCGTCCATACCTCTCATGGGGCACCTATACAACCAACAACTCCTGCGGAGCCATCACGGGAACAGAAAACTCCACACGCCACGCCCTTATTACAAATGCCTACGCATCGGCCACCTTCAACAAAGACAGCCATGCAACCCTCCTCCCCGCGGCAGCATTCACCCAGGGCGAAGCAGCCTATATCCTGCATCAGCAAGCCGATTGCTGGGGCCAACAGTTTGGCACAAATCCCCTGCCCGACTTCACCCCGTTCAAAGTACAGCAGAACCAAAGCAACTATTGCTTTGGCGACTATTACAGCACGTTTACCCCATCCGGGGGGCAAGGGGCTTCCTACACCGCCTACATCACTACAATGGTTGACAAGACGGCCCCTGCATTGCCTGCCGACGCCAACACTTTGTTCACAGCCAACTTCACCTTCCTTCGCCATGTGCCTGCCAACAGCGTGGCCTCATTCGTCATACCTGCAGAACTGCCCACAAATGCCATCAACGGCACCGTCTGGCAGCTGACTGCCGTCAACGGAACAAAACTGCAGTTCGCACCCGTAACCACCGAGCTGTTGCAACCCAACACACCCTACATCGTGGAAACCGCTGACGAAGGCCCGCTGCTGCCTGCCACCCTGCAAAACATCGCTTTGCAACCGCTCAACCAGCTTACAGCCAACACGCTCAACGAAACAAGCATCGGGCGGGTGACGCACTTTGGCACCTACGAGCAAAAGCAGTACACCACCAACGCCACCGACACCTATTACGGCTACTCCAATGGCAAATTCATGCGCGCCAACACCGCCACCCTGCAACCCTTCCACACCATGTTTGTGGTTAGTGGTGCAGCCGCTGCCAAGCCCGATGAATTGAACCTCTCACTCGATGGCGACAACCAAACCTCAATCCTCAGTCCTCAATCCTCAACTCTCAACTCTCAACTCTCAAGTCCCGTCTACGACCTGTCGGGCAGGAGAATCAACACAGCGACTACCCACACAAAACAAATACAGATTATCAACAGGAAAAAAGTCGTGACGAAGTGAAACTCAGTTTATGAGAATCTCTTTCCCTACTTTACTCCTTTACCCCCCAACTCCTTTACTCCCCAACTCCCTATGGAAAAGAAAACATACATCATTCCTTTGCTGAAGGCACTATATTACAATCCCAACAACGGGCTATGCCTGGCAACCGCAGATACTGAAACAGAAGAAGAAGGCGATTTTGAGCCAGACGCTAAGGAGGGATTATGGATGTTCCAAAATCACCACAGCCCCTGGGATGAAGAGTAAGCCCCTGCCCTCTTAGATTTCCGCCATTATTTTTCGTCTTTTTTCAAATCTTTTTCTGCCTGGCGTGGCAGTTTCAGAAAGAAAACGTAACTTTGCAAAAACAACCGCTCATCATGAAAAAAGAAGTCTATGAGAGCCAGAAACCCTTTGCAGGCGACAAAAAACCGTCGATGCTGAGGCGATGTGTGGGGCACGACTACACCAGGCGCCAGATATACATGGTGACGATGGTTACCGAAGGACGGCTCCCCCTTTTCGGAACGGTGGTGGGCCATGCCGATGCTCCACAGGACAGCAGCGATGCCCCGAGAATGCAGCTCAGCGAGCTGGGACGCCGGGTGGAACGCGAGTGGTGGGGCATTTCCGACTACTACCCCCAAGTGGAGATGATTGCCTTGCAGATGATGCCCGACCACCTACACGGCATCATCTTTGTCAAGGAGAAAATGGAGAAAGACCTCAGCCGCATCATCCGTGGCTTCAAAACGGGCTGCAACCGCGCCTACCGCGAGCTCTTCCCAAGTGCCGCCGCAGTCTCTGCTGCTCCCTCCGCTCCCTCCTCCACCTCTGCTGCTCCCTCCGTTCCCTCCGTTCCCCCCGTCCCTTCCGTCCCGTCTGTCCCGTCTGTTGTGACTCAGTCACAACAAACAAGACCGCGCCCCAAGCAAAGCCACCCCAGCCGCGGCCTGCTCTTTGCGCTCGGCTACAACGACAAACTGCTGCTGCGCCAAGGACAACTGCAGCGCTGGCTCGACTACCTCCACGACAACCCCCGCCGCCTGCTGATGAAGCGCGAGCACCCCGACCTCTTCCGCGTACAGCGAGGACTGACGGTGGGCACCCAGCAATTCTCCGCCATCGGCAACCGCTTCCTCCTCAGCCGCCCCGTGCGCCTTCAGGTGCAATGCTCCCGCCGCCTCACCGACAAAGAGATAGCCGAGCGGCAGGCCTGGTGGCTCTCGCAAGCCCGTCAGGGAGCCGTGCTGGTGTCGCCCAGCATCTCCAAGGGCGAGAAACAGGTCATGCGCGCCGCCTTCGACGAGGGCCTCCCCCTCATCATCCTCCAGGAGAACGGCTTCACAGACCTGGCCAAACCCGGCGGCAAACGCATGGAAGCCTGTCAGCGAGGCCAGCTCCTCCTGCTCGCTCCTTGGGAGCACCACAACGAACGCCTCACTATCCGGCGCGACCAATGCCTCTCGCTCAACGACATGGCCAGAATGATTTGCGAGCAATAAACCATTGCCCTGCATCCATAAAGCAGCGGTTTACGGGCACAAAGCAACGTGCTGGAAGCGCAATCTCCCCCCTTTGTTCTGGCGGATTTTGTAATCCGACAGCATTAAGTATCAGGATTTTCAATCCGCTTAAATGTATTTTTTCGCATCAAAGATGCTTATATTCAATACGCTCGGATTACAAATCCGCCCGAACTAAGATTTTGTCTTGTCCATCACTAAAGTATTAATCAATTTAGACCACAAAAAAACAGAATAATAATAAAATGCTTGTGCATTTTCAGAAGTTTTTCTTCAATTTCCCAAGCATAAGGTATTTGCTTTCGGAATTATTGTTTATATTAGCAAGCAAGAATCCTTAGATTAACAACCAAACAATAAGCTGAATCTCATTATGGACCTGAAAGCACCGTCAATCAGAAATATCGCGCAGGTAATGCAACGGAACACACCTATAGAGGTGCTTTGGAACAATTAATGCAAAGCCTTTTGCCCAAACTCCGTATCGTAAACGAACCTAAAAGGGAGAAGTGCGGTGCGCCTGATTATATCGCCAGTCGTAAGGACGGTATGCCTGTGTTCTATATTGAGGCAAAAGATATTGGCGACAATGACCTTGGCGGTCGCAACCCTCATGGTCATAAGGAGCAGTTTACTAGGGTGTACCAGAATCAGCTTGGAACTTCTATATTGGCGGCTATCAGCCTGCTCAGAAATGGCTCAAAGACCGTAAGGGCTTACCCTCAGTTTCGAGGATGTGATGCATTATAAGCGCATTATCTATGTGCTCAAGCAGACAGAACGCATTATGCAGGAAATAGACGATGTATTGTTAAAGGATAAGTGAGCACTCCTGAAAACAAAATGAAGAAGCTTGTGGTAAAGTAAACCATGTGGGAAAGCCTGCGTGGACTCTAACTCTACGGGGGGGTACTTCTGTTTCGGGAGTATCCCCTTTCATGTGTTAGTAGGTAATTTTCTTTTTATGTATAAAAATTCGTCAGATTGTTTTGTCAGATGAAATAAAAGCTCTACCTTTGCAATTGCATTAGGTTGTCGGAGAACACGAAGAGTTGCAACCAAGCAAGTAAAAGTGTTTGAGACAAGTAAAAGGGAATCGGGTGAAAATCCCGAACTGTCCGGCAGCTGTAAGTTGTTCCTTATCAGATGACGAACTGAAAGCCACTGAAAACCAATCGGGAAGGCGTTCGTCATTGGGCAACGAAGTCAGAAGACCTGCCTGATGTCACAAGAGTTCTCGCCAGTGCCTCCTGGGTTAGGCAGCGAGATGAAAACAGTTGATGTAAATAGAAACGAAACCACCCCGTCCCTCCCCAAGGGAGGGTGTAAGGGTATGGCAGCTCAAGTAATGAGTATGCCAATTGTGGTGTTGTAGGGGTTACCTACCCCGAAACCTACCCCGACCCTCCCCAAGGGAGGGAGTTGCAAAGGGTGTAATGGCCTTGATTGCTTGAATACATCAAAACCTAATCATAGTATTCATTAAAAAGGTAATCTTATGAAGCAAAAACAACAATCGTTGTGGCTGACATTAGCGCTTCTGTTGCTTGTACCCCTCGGGGCATGGGCAGACCGCGAAGTGAACCAGCTGCAATTCGGAAAACAAACCATCACGGTGGCTACCGACGAGGTGATTACGTTCTACGACTTCAAAGGGGCGGAGGATATCCCTTCGGCGAGTAGCAGTAACTCACAGTCGTTGACGGTGTTCACGCCCCAAGAGGCGGGAAAGTCAATCCAAATCACCTTTGAGGAGATTGACATCATTCCTGACATGACGTCAGGTAATTATCCAGCCTTTATGAAGGTGTATAGCGGAACGCCTGATGACTCTGGCTTCACTTGGGCAACTCAGGCCAGTCAAGTGAATAAGAATTCACAACTGCCTGAGGGCGATGTGCTCGTCACCCGTGGTGGAACGGTAAATAGTGAGGCCTATACCTCGACAACTCCAGAGACCTACATCTCGCAAGCTGCAGACGGCAGCATGGCCGTAGGCTTTATCTATGTCTATGCAAAGAAATGCAAGGGCTGGAAAGCCACGGTGAAGGTAGTCACGCTTGAGAACATGACTGTCACCGGTGCAGGGAGCAACTACGACGGCGTGGTGGCTTCGCCCACTTCTAAGCAGAATGTGGCGCTGGCCAATGCCTACGTTACGGCTACGGGCATCATGAATCCCGACAATGTGACGGGCATCTACTTTACGATGACCAAGAACCAGGGCGTAGTTGATGCCACGGCCCTGAAGCTGTTCAAAGGCGACACACAGGTGGATGCTACCGTTTCGGCTGATGGCAGCGGCTATAAATTCACGCTGAACGAGGCGCTCGCCGACGGAACAACAACGTTTATCATCAAGGGTGACATCCTGGGTACAGCAGACGTAGGTGCCAAGGTGCAGGTGGATGTAACGAAGATAACGACTGCTGCTATAACCGCAGGCATCTCGCCGTTCACTGCAGGCACAAGCGTGGAAGTGACAAATCCCGCATTGGTCACCATGAGCTCTACACCGCAGACCATTACCGTCACGGAGACACCGCTGCAGTTCTTCGATGAAGGTGGTGCCGACGGCACTATCAAGGGTACTGCTTCTGGTCAGGTGACATTCCTCTCGGGTGTAAGCGGCAAGAAGGTAATGGTGGATTTCTCAACCATCACCCTAAACAATGGTACCGAGTATTACCAGTCAATTAAAGTGTATAACGGACAGAGCACGGCTGCGACCAACTTGCTGAAGACCTTCCGCAGTGGCGAGAGCGGACTTGTTCGCTCCACAGCTGAGGATGGCTCGCTGACCGTTGTGCTTACTGCTGCTCAACAGACCTACGAATATGCTGGCTGGGAGGCAACGGTGAGCCTGTTTGAGCCAGTACCGATGGACTTCGACGGTATTTCTGTAACGGCAGCTTCTGCCGAGACAGTTTGTGCCGGTGACGAAAACCAGGACATGCTGACCATAAATGTCGCTGCGGTAAATACCGAGCCTGCCATGAAGGTGACAAAGATGGCATTCTCGGCTGGCAACAACTATGCGCTCGCCACCAAGGCCGCCCTCTATTTCGGCTCCACAAAGGTGGGTGAAGCAAATATCAGCAGCGCAAACTTCGAAATAACGCTCAACCCACAGCAGACACTCACAGAGGGTAATAACACGTTCACCCTGAAGTACGACATCAGCGATGAGGCAGTAAACGACCAGAAAGTAAGTGCCAAGCTACTGAGTGTCACAGCATTGGTGAACGGCGCTGCCAAGACCGAAACGCTCTCTTCGCCCACTACCACAGAGCGCACGGTGAACAACATCGTACTCAGTCATGCTAACCAGGGAACAGTCACGAAGACGGTGAACGGTTCAATAGCTTTTGAGACGAAACCAACCAGTGAGTACTCCACCAAATATGAGTATGGCACCGACACGCGCACAAACATCTTCATACCCAAGCATGAAGGCATGGTTTGCCAGATAGACTTCAGCGAGTTTGATGTCTATTACGCAAGCAGTTCGTATGGCACAAAGGCCAAGTTTGCCATCTATGCAGGACAAGGAACAAGTGGTACCAAGTTGTGGGAGCTTACTTCCAACGCCGACCAGAGTGTTGGCCCAGGCAGCATCGTGCGTTCTACAGCTGCTGACGGCGCATTAACCATTGTGTTCTCACCTAACACATCTTACAGTTCTTACACAGGCAATGGCTGGAAATCAACCGTGAGCGAATACCAGTCGAAGCCGATGGCTGTGACCGACATTGTTGTAACGCAGGCTTCCACCGCCGATGCCTCTATCGGAGCTTCCAACCAGGAACTGCTGAACGTCAATGTGAAGACCGAGGGTGACCTCAATCCGTTGGCCATGAGCAATATGAAGCTGAACCTGAAGGATACTCAAGCCAATCTGACGATGGTTTCTGTTTGGCAGAATGACACCAAGCTTGGCGAGGCCACTGCCGCAGCAGAGGTCAACGTTACCTTCACCGAAGCCGTCACACTCAGCGAGGGCGACAACGCATTCACAGTTAAAGTAGATGTAAGCGAGAATGCCACAGAGAACCAGACCATCGATGCAAAGGTGGTCAATGTGACTGTGGGCGGCAATGCTGTTGCAGCAACTGCTGGCGACCCCGATGGAGCCCGCACGTTGAAGAACCAGATACTGATGACCGACGGCAACCACGGTACGCTCAACCTCGGCCTTGGTAAGACCGTAGCCATCTATGATGATGGTGGTCCTGAGGGCGACGGTGCCGACGGTGTGGAGGCTACCATTACGTTTGTTCCCACAGGTGATGCAGAAAGCATCAAGCTTACCTGCCAGAGCATAAACCTCGCCTCTACTGCATACCTATATATTTATGAGGGAAGCGAGGTAAACGACGAGAAACTCCTGATGGACAATAAGGGGGCCTCAAAACCATTCAATCCTATCATTGTCGATGGTCCCGTGACCATCAAGTATGTCGGCAAGGGCAGTTACATCAAACCCAACTTCGCTATTCAAGCTGAAGGCTACAAGAAAACGGCTGTGGTTGTTACAGGCGTTACCACCGAAGACATCAGCATCAGCGAAGTGCTGAGAGGACAGACCGACATAAAGATGCTGAAGGTAATGGTAGAAGCCAAGGGCGAACTGAATTCGGCCAGCATCACGGCATTCAACCTGACTGGCACAGACGGTGCAGCCGTGGATGGTTACCACATCTACCAGACAGGCACCACAACATCGTTCTCAGCTAACGAGACGTTTAGCGAAAGCTATTCCATCACAAATACCGGTACCTACTATTTCTGGGTGACTTACGACGTGAAGACCACCGCCACCGAAGGACAGACTGCCACAGCAAAGCTCAACAGCATCGTGGTTAACGGTTCATCTATTGACGTCACAGAGCCCGCTGCCGCTACCATCACCGTGACCAGAGGTAAAAGCGGTACCTACACCGTGGGTGAAGGCGGCGACTATGCTACCATTCAGGGAGCCATTGACGCCATCGCTGCTTTGGGTATGGAAGGACCTGTAACGCTGAAAATCAAGGCTGGAGATTACAACGAGAAGGTGCGCATTCCTTACATCATGGGTATGGGCAGCGTCAACACGCTTACCCTTGAAAGTGAAAGTGGAAAGCGCGACGTGAAGATTTACCACAACCAGTACACCACCGCCGGCTATAGCGACGACCAGCACAAGAAGGACTATGGTGTGGTGACGCTCTATCAGGCCAACTATGTGACGCTGAAGAACCTCGAAATCACTACCACCGACCTCAACTACAAGGCTGTGGTAATGGTGAAGGACGAGAGCCGCCATGCCACCATCGACAACTGCTACCTGCACACAGGCATCTATGCCTCCACTACTGGTGACGGACCTGCTCTCGTGGGACATACCATCATCGACGAGGAAAACAAGAACAACGACTACCTCACGGTGAAGAACTGTCTGTTGGAAGGTGGTAAGTATGGTGTCTATATGGGAGGTACCAGCTACGTGTCACTGCCTATGGAAGTAGGTGGCGTAGTGGAGGGCAACACCTTCAAGAACAACGGACGCTTCATGATGTATGCCTACGACGAGCTGGGCGTGAAGATTCGCAACAACACCTTTATCATCGACGATGCCAGTGTATATTTAAGCAATGGTGTTATCGACCTTAACGTGCGCAAAGAGTATTCGGAAAGCACGGAGATAACAGGCAACATCTTCAACCTGGCTTCTTCCAGCACTTTGACTGCCATCTATGTACGACAGATAGAGGGAACGGCAGCAGCTCCTGCCATTATTGCCAACAACGTGGTGAATCTGGCATCGGCCAACGCAAGCTGCACACCGTTTAAGTTCTCTGGAGCCAAACAGAAATACGTCAACATAGCCAACAACACCTTCCGCATGACCGGCACAAACGGCGGTGCAGCATTCTGGGTTTCATCAGCTTTGTCTGACGGCTATGGCAATGTGAATGTAGTGAACAACATCATCCAGAACAAGACCAACGGCTATGCCGTGAACCTCTACAACGATGCAAACTTGGATGCCAGCAAGATTAGCTTCCAAAACAATTTGATAACGACCACTGGCACCACGTTCTTCCGCGCTGCTTCAAGTACGACGGGTGACTTTGCTGCCTTCGTCACAGCAACTGGAGCTACCAACTGCGTGAACAAGCAGGTGACATTCGCCAGCGATGACATCCTGATGCCTGCCAACAATCTTGACGGTGACCTGTTGACAGCACAGAGCCTGAACTACGTCACAACTGACATCACCGGCAAGGCTCGTCCAGCCTCAAGTATAACAATCGGCGCTTACGAGTTTGATGCTACTGACGCCGTACCCGCTATGACTGAGGGATGGCCTACTGTCAGCGTCTCGGGCACAGAGACCTCGATGGATGCAACAATCAGCATCAAGGCCGATGCACTTGGACGCGCCTTCCTCATTGTGAAGGCTCAGGGTGAGACTGCCCCAACTATTGAGGAGGTGGCGGCTTCAACAACGAAGACCACTATCCAGGCCGACAAGGAGGCTTCTATGAACTGGAGCAACCTGCAGGAGAACACCTCATACGTGGCTTATATCGTACTGCAAAGCGTTCGCGGCACTAACGGCTCACTCATCAGTAAGGAGTTTGTGACAAGCGAACAGCCCGTTGAACTGATGGTTGTCTGCTCCGAGCCTGTCACTACTGTGACCGCAGGCAACGATGCAACGCTGAAGGTAATAGTGGGCAGCGGAAAGGCTCCGTTCACTGTCTCATGGATGGACCAGAAGCACAATGTCGTGGGCGAAAGCTTCGAAAGCGAACTGCTGGGCGAGGAAATCAGTATGAGCTTCACTCCTGAACGCTCCGGTGACTATGTCGTGACCGTGACCGACGCACAGAACAAAGTGGAGACTGACACCTGCCGCGTGGTGATTAGGGGTGCTGCTCAGGTAGCAGACTTTGAATATCTCTACTTGGAGGACGAGAGTTACTGGGCTGGTCCCGACTGGAAGGGCGAACAGGAGGAGAGCTTGTATGGTCCTATTGAGTTCCAGGGCTCGTTTGTCAGCGGCTCCTACAGTTTTGCCAACAACCATATTCCCGACTACAACTCTTGGAACGGCTATGCCTACACCAACAGGACAAGCAACGGGTATGCTGAGCTGTCGGATATGTATAATGCTACGACAGGCGGGGCACACACGGGCGAGAACTACGGTGTGTTCTACGGCGATGCCATGGGGTTGTCGCCTGCCACCATCACCGTGCTCAACAATCCTAATGGTCAGGTCATTCCAGGTTTCTATATCACCAACGCTGCCTACGCCGTTGATGCCATTCTGAACGGTGACGGCAACTTCAACAAGGGAGAGACCGACGGACAAGGCAATGTGGTTTACGACAGCGAGGGCAACGTGGTTGGTATTGAGGAGTTCCACAAGGGCGACTTCCTGAAACTGACCATCACCGCCGATAACGGTGAGGAGGTGGAGTTCTATCTGGCCGACTACCGTTCGGACAATGAAGACGACTGGTATTATGTTCAGGATTGGAAGTATGTTGATTTGAGCAGCCTCGGCACTGTGAAGGAACTTGAGTTCAGCATGACGTCTTCGCGTACCAACAGTTGGGGCTATACCACACCTCTATACTGCTGCATAGACGACTTCGGCGCTGAAGCACCAGTCAGTTTGACGATCAAGGAAGGCATGGATGCAACCACCTTCCGTTGCGACCAGGCCCTCGACTTCACGGGTGCTGAGGTGAATGCCTACATCGCCGTGAGGAAGAACGAGAACACCACATCGCTCGTCAGAGTGGATAAGGTGCCTGCCAACACGGGTATCGTTGTTAAGGGTAATCCCGGCACATACGACATCATGACCACTACCGAGCAAGTGACACTGACCCAAGAGAATCTGCTTGTGGGTACAACCGAGCTATACACGGTTAGCGCCAGCGACGTTGGCTATGTCTATCGATTTGTTTATAGCAACACTACTGGCAAGACAGGATTCCAGAAAGCTAAAGCAGGTCAAACCGTCAGTGCAAACAAGGCTTATCTGCGCCTGCCGACATCTTCTTCGAAAGAGTTCATTGGCTTCGATGAGATGGGGGCAACAGGCATTGATAACCTCAGTGTTGACGATAACCGTAACGGGTCAAGCTATAACCTGAACGGCCAGCGTGTTGACGGTTCCTATAAAGGTGTAATTATTAATCATGGTAAAAAATACATTAGAAAATGAAAGAACTGAACGAAGGTGAAAAACTCACCTATGTGTCGCCCTGGATTAAGGTCTTGTGCTTATGTGATAACAATCTGATGCAAGACGTCGTGTCAATAGTGGACATAGACGAAGATGACGATGACACAGAAGAACCTGCAAAAGATGCCCTGCCCTATTTTAACGTGTGGGACGACTAATTCAACACTGAATCATCGGTAATCATGTAAGAAAGAAACCGCTGGTTTCAAAACTATTTGACGAGTTAACAAGTTGACGAGTTGTCAGTTAGTTTTGAAGCCAAGCGGTTTCTACTTTTCTCCTCATCGTTTTTTTATAAAGAAATAAAAGCATTCAGAAAAAAAACTGTATCTTTGCAACGTTATTTTATTTGTAATTGTAACCCGGAAGATGAAAAATAAGAAATATAACATATCCTTCTTCATACTTGCAGCACTGATTTTGTCGTTAACATGTTGCCGCGACAACAGAAGAGAAGCCGGCCTTTTGCAGGGTGACACGCTCCAGCTGAAATATGCCAAAAACATTACGATTGTGCGCCACAACGGCTACACCACCGTGAGCATGAAAAACCCGTGGAAGCCCGACAAAACGCTCCATCAGTATGTGCTTGTTCCGAGGAGTGAAAAAGTTCAAAGTAGAGGCACCGTACTCCGTGTGCCGTTGCAACGTTCAGCGGTCTTCACCACGGTTCACTGTGCGCTCATTGAGATGCTCGGCTGCGAAGAAAGTGTGGGCGGTGTGGCCGACCTGAAATACATCAAGCTACCCTGGGTTCACGAACGAGTGAAGAAAGGTGAGATTGCAGATTTTGGTGACGGCATGAGTCCCGTGATTGAGAAGATTATTGACGCCAAGCCCGATGCCATCTTCCTCTCACCCTTCGAGAATAGCGGTGGTTATGGCAAGGTCGAGGAAATCAACGTCCCCATTGTTGAGTGCGCCGAGTATATGGAAGATTCGCCCTTGGCACGTGCCGAATGGATGAAGTTCTACGGCATCCTGTTCGGACAGGAACAGCGTGCAGACAGTCTGTTCCACGAGGTTGACAGTTGTTATCATGCCCTGAAACAGATGGCTGCAGCGTCGAAGGAAAAACCGTCCGTACTCATGGACAAACAGACTGGCAGCGTGTGGTATGTGCCTGGCGGACGAAGCACGATAGGTCAGATGATTTCTGATGCGAATGCCACCTATCCATGGTCGGAAGACAATCATAGCGGAAGCCTTTCACTACCATTTGAAACGGTGCTTGAGAAAGCAGGACATTGTCCTGTATGGCTGCTACGTTACAGCAGTGACCATCATCTGACGTTGGGCGAATTGCAAGCAGAGCATCACGGTTACCCGCAACTGAACGCCTTTGCACAAGGCAGTGTCTATGGCTGCAATGTCGAACTGAGCCGTTTCTACGAAGAAACACCATTCCGCCCTGACTGGTTGCTCAACGATTTCATCGTCATCCTGCATCCCACAATCCAGGGACTGCATCCGCTGCGCTATTATCATAAGGTGAAATGAGAAATGAGAAATGGTGTTAGCCGGAGTTAACAGGAGTAAGCGGGAGTTAGCGGACAAATGCTTCTTCTCTCCTCTACTCTACTCCTTTACTCCTTTACTCCTATATTGAAAAATATGAAAAGATTCGGATTGCTTTTAGTATTACTCATTGTGGTGCTTTTTGCGCTGAACCTATATTTTGGCTCGGTCAGCATTCCTGCCTCTGAAGTGGTGAACATCCTCACTGGCGGTGAAGCCGCAAAGGCATCGTGGCAATACATCGTGCTTGAGTCACGGCTACCACAGGCCATCACAGCCATGCTTTGTGGTGGCGCACTGGCAGTAAGCGGTCTCATGCTACAGACCGCTTTCCGCAATCCGCTTGCCGACCCAGGCATTTTCGGCATCAACAGCGGTGCAGGTCTGGGAGTTGCACTCGTCATGCTATTGTTAGGAGGCAGTTTTTCGGCTGGAAGCGTTAGTATTTCGGGATTTGTGGCCATTCTGCTTGCTGCCTTTGTGGGCGCGATGACCGTCATGGCCATCATCTTTTTCTTCTCTACAGTTGTGCGCAGCAATGTCATGCTGCTCATCATCGGCATCATGATTGGCTATTTGTCTTCGTCGGCTATTTCACTATTGAACTTCTTTGCAACCGACGAAGGCGTCAAATCCTATATGGTGTGGGGAATGGGTTCTTTTGGAGGTGTTAGTAGCAAGCAATTACCGCTGTTTAGCATCATCACGCTCATAGGGCTTGCTGTCAGCGTGATGCTTATCAAACCCCTTAACGCCCTGTTGTTGGGCGAGCAATATGCTGAGAATCTGGGAATCAACACACGTCGTGTACGCAACCTGCTGCTCATCACCACAGGCTTGCTGACCGCCATTACCACTGCGTTTTGTGGTCCAGTTGCTTTCATAGGACTTGCCGTGCCCCACATTGCCCGTCTGTTGCTCACCACCGAGAATCACCGCTCGCTTCTTCCCGCCACCATTCTTTGCGGCGCGGCAGTAGCTCTTCTGTGCAACCTCATTTGTTTCCTTCCCGGCGAGCGTGGTGTAATTCCCCTGAACGCAGTCACTCCATTAATAGGAGCTCCTGTCATTATCTACGTCATTGTTCGTAAACGAAACGGGTAAGCGTTACCACTCATTTCATGGAATCTTCGATAAACGCAAGCGGCATGATGTCGCGCACACCGTCGATGATGAACACGCCACTGGTGCCATAGAGCAAGATGCGCATGGGTTGCGAATGGCGCTCCTCTGCCTCGAGCATCACCTGACGGCAACTGCCGCAAGGGGTTACGGGGTTGTTCACGAGGTTTCCCTGTTCATTGCGGGCGGCAATGGCAAGTGCCACTATCGGCTGCTGGGGATATTGAACCTGTGCTGCAAAGATTGCCGTACGCTCTGCACAGAGTCCAACAGGATAGACGGCGTTTTCCTGGTTGGCACCCAGCACTTCTGTTCCGTCAGCCAGGCGCACACAGGCTCCTACGCTGAAATGACTGTATCGCGAGTACGAGCGTTCTGTTGCCTCAATGGCTCGTTCAACAAGCCTTAGGTCTTCTGCCGATAATTCTTCTTTCTGGCAGAAAGAGATGGTTGAATGTAAATCCAGTGTTTTCATATTCTGAGGTTTAAAGTAATTTACAATTTTACAATTTTACAATTAAAAGAGGAGTTAGCGGGAGTTATCGGAAGTTAACGGGAGTTAGCAGACAATTGATAATTTTTCGCTTGCGCTCAACAGCAAGACAGTGATAATTGATAATTATGCATTATGAATTATGCATTTATTTTATCCTTTCATAGCAACCTATGTCTGGTTCCTCATCTCGCAGAAGTCCCAAACGGTCGGTAGGTAGGGCGACGGTTTTGTTGGCCGCACCTATAGCTTTTGACACGTCACTGAGGCGGAAGTCGTAGATGAGATTGTCCTCATCAATATTGGCAAAATTCTTTTTTCCTGTGGCAATGGTGTCTTCGGGATTCTCCCAAATGATGTTGGTGAACCTGACGCTATCAGCCGTTTCTACCTTAGGCGTGCGTAGGATGCAGTAGTCGAATTGGTAACTGAACGCCACGGCGGTATCGCCTTGCTCACCCATGAGTACATCGTCAGCATATCCCGTGATGAGATTGTTCACTCCCACAAACTGCTGTAAAGGATAGGGCTTTGCATCAAATATATTGGCGAGCCTGAGGGCTGCACCGCGGTTTGAGTCGAACGGATAGAACTGTGCGAGCGTTGAGTTGCTGATACTCACATTGCCTCCATAGATGGCCACACAATCGTTGAGTGTGTTGCTTATCTGACAGGTGTTCACGCTAATGCTGCAATTCTTGGCCATCAATCCGTAGCCCTGCATGTTATGAATGGTGGAATACTCTAAGACGAGTTTGCTTCGCGAAGCATCGGATGAGTCACACACAATGGCATCAGTGCCGCTGTGAATGTCGGTGTGGCGTATTTCATTTCCAAACGATGAGTCGTGAATCCTAATACCCTTCCATTGCCCAGAAACGCGGTCGTAGGGCAGATAGTCAAACATGTGGTCAAGACGACTGCCTCGCAACACGGTTTCCCGGCCGTCATAGGAATCACAGGTAAGACGGCCATATACATCAATGCCTGCATCGCTGCCAAAATAAAGGGTGGTGCCTCGTAGATTGAGGGTGGCTGTGCTGTCAACTTTTATGCCTCCGCTTATCACTACGGGGCGCGTGGTATTGATTGTTGTGTCGCGGCTCACCTCGAGATTGTTTACCAACAACGCATCCCAAGTTTGTGCCTGAAGACATACGCGCTGCTCTATCCCACTTTCGAGCCTGAACACGAGAAAGTCTTCCAACAGTTGTGGCTCGCTCTGGTTGTTCATCGGTGCGGTGAGTTCAACAAACACGCGGAGACTATCTTTCTTGCGCACTTCAACATCGTTGGTATGATAACCCTCCACCGCACCTAAATAAATGCCGTCAACATTGACGCGGAAGCCGGTTTGATTTCCTTTCAGCAAACTCACGCTGGCACATCTGATGCCGTCGCCCGAATGGTTGAATACCCAAAAGGTGCGGGTGTGAGAGGGTATGCGCGAGAACACGGTGTCGAGCATCACGGTGTCAACCGAGAAGGTGAGTCTGTTGGCCGACGATGTTGAAAACGAGTCGTCGTCCTGACAAGCCTGCAGACCTATTAACGCAACGAACACAGGAATCATATATGCCCTGAAACTGGTTGCAAATGCTCTTAACCGAAGCAGATAGTATCTTTTCATCTATAGTATAACGCCACAAAGGGCTATTTATTACAATGACTCCAACTCTTTCAGCCAAATGGCACTCGAAGCATCGCTCGGCATGCGCCAATCACCACGGGGCGACAGGCTCACGCTGCCCACCTTTGGCCCGTCAGGAAGACACGAGCGTTTAAACTGCTGGTTGAAGGACCTGCGCACAAAGGTGGTGAGCCACTTTTTGATTTCCTCGTCCGAATACTTTGCATTATCCTTTTGCTGGAAGGCAGCTTGTGCAAGCATGAAAATCTTGCGTGGCGTGAATCCAAAGCGAAGGAAATAATAGAGGAAGAAGTCATGAAGCTCATAGGGGCCCACCAGGTCTTCCGTTTTTTGTTTAATGTTTCCCTTGTCATCAGCAGGAGTCAGTTCAGGACTAATGGGTGTGTCAACTATGTCGAGCAATGTTGCCCTCGATTGTTCGTCAACTCCCGAGTTGGCAACATAGCGCACCAGATACTGAATGAGCGTCTTGGGAATGCTGGCATTGACTCCGTACATTGACATGTGGTCGCCATTGTAGGTTGCCCATCCAAGTGCAAGCTCCGAAAGGTCGCCTGTACCTACCACGATACCGCCAATCTGGTTGGTAAGGTCCATGAGTATCTGCGTGCGCTCACGTGCCTGACTATTCTCATAAGTCACGTCGTGCACTTTGGGGTCGTGGCCGATATCTTCGAAATGTTGCGTCACGGCCTTAGCAATGCTTATTTCGCGCATGGTAATACCGAGACTCTTCATCAGAGCCAGCGCATTGCGATAGGTGCGCCCCGAAGTACCGAAGCCAGGCATAGTGACCCCAATAATGCCCTTGCGGTCGAGGCCTAACTTATCGAACGTCTTCACGCACACCAACAAGGCGAGTGTGGAATCCAATCCACCACTCACACCTACCACAACGTTCTTAGCATGGATGTGCAGCAGACGTTTGGCCAATCCGCCTACCTGTATGTTGAAAATCTGCTCGCAGCTTTCTGCCATATCCTCATCGGCAGGAATGAAGGGGTGAGGGTCTATGGGTCTTATCAATTCAAAGTCGCGCGGTGTATAGCTACGGCAGTTCACATAATTAACCGTCTTCTGTCCGTTGGCAAGGCTCCACTTCAGGTTGCGCAGCGCATTCACGTACGTGCTGTTGGTGCGTCGCTCAGAGCGCAGACGCTCAACGTCAATCTGCGTCACCACCATCTGCGACTCAAGGCTGAACCGCTCTCCATCGCACAACAAATGACCATTCTCATAAACAATGCAATTACCACCGTAAACCACGTCTTGAGTACTCTCACCCAACCCGCTGCTGCTATAGACATAGCCTGTCATGGTGCGCGCACTTTGTTGTGCTAACAAGCTTTGCAGATACTGGTGCTTACCTATCAGTTCGTCACTGGCTGACAGGTTGAAGATAATGTCAGCACCAGCCAATGCCAGTTGGTTGCTTGGCGGTGTGGGAGCCCATACGTCCTCACAAATCTCAATGCCGAACATTACGCCGTCGCAAGTGCGGAACAACGTAGGATCGGGACTCACCGTCAGTTTGTTGCCAGCAAAGTGGATTTCCGTGGGACGAAGGTCTTGTGACGATGCAAACCATCGTTTCTCGTAAAACTCGCTGTAGTTGGGCAAATAGGTTTTCGGTACCATGCCCAACAATTCGCCTTTCTGTACCACAGCGGCACAGTTAAGCAACAAGTCGCCTACCACCACGGGTAGACCTACAATGGCCACAATGTCAAGCTTACGCGTAAAGTCGAGCAACCGAAGCACCCCATGTTCAGCGGCGTCGAGCAACTGTTGTTGGCGGAACAAATCCTGGCATGTGTAACCGGTGATACACAACTCGGGAAAGACAACCACTTCAACACCCTTGCCCTCCGCTTGTGCAATCTGCGACTCTATCTCTTGAACATTGTACTCACAATCGGCCACCCGCATCACAGGCACAGCCGCTGCAACTTTAATAAATCCGTATTCCATATATCTTATTATTCCTTTGTTTCTCTACTCTTTTTTCGCTGCGCTCAAGGCACTCCTCCCCCCTCCTGAATTAAATAAATTACAAAATGCAAAAATAAATAGTAAATTGATAATTGTAAAATTGTAAATTACTTATCTCTTTTCACCCTTGTGTTATCATTGGGATGCACCACACGCGCCGGTTCTACACCACGATAGAACTCGGCCTTCAATTGGTCGGCATTAACCACCAACGGACGCGCTGGGCGGTCGTTCTCAATAATGGTATATACCAGGGCCGGCTGCTCGAAAAAGTCATTCTCCTGGAATGTGTGCAACTTGTAGAACTTCGTCCCGTCTATACGCAACTGCACACTCACAGGTGATTTCAGCAGGAAATTCTTGTCGCGCTTATATGCTATCAGCTGGACAGCCATGTGTTCCAATTCGTTCAACTGCTCGCGTCCGAACTCCTCAACAAACTCCTTGGTATTCGGCTCCAGTTCGCCTGTAGCACGCAAACGATAACTATTGCCCTCTGCCGAAAGAAGTGTATAGCGCACGAAATAGTTGCTGTCGTTTACCACGTAGGTCTCAAACGTTGTTCTCGAAACCTCGTGAATATCTATAGGCACAAAAGCCAGGTAAACCGACAAGCGGTCTCCACCTTTGCGTTCTTCAATTATTGGGCGGCGGATAGTATCCACGTGCTCAACCTTTCTCGTATCTTGTTCACGGGAAACACTTTGCTCGCGGGGCTTTACAAACCCTGAAGCGCTGGTGTGCACCTTCGATATGTTATAATCGTCAGTGTCAATCACGACAACCTCGCGACGCAACGTAGGCACTTGAAAGCCGTCCTCATCTTCCACGAGTACAACATCCTTGCCACGAAAACCAGCTACAATGCCGCCACCCGTGGAACTCAGGAATCTCACTTTGTCACCAATCTTTATCATTTTGTTTTCCATAATCTATCTACACATATAAACTGTACTCCTCCTCCCTTCTGTCTGCAAATATACAAGATTCTGAATTAAAAAGCAAACAATTCGTAAAAAAAGATTTATCCCGTGCGATATTCACCTGGGGTGACACCTATGTTACGTTTGAAAAACTTGCTAAAGAATGACGGATTCGGAAAGTTGAGTTCCTCGGCGATACGGGCAACAGGTTTGTCGGTATGCATTAGTTCCACTTTGATGCGTGTAATCAGCGCGCGGTCGATCCATTCCTTGGCAGTGACACCGCTTGTCTGACTGATAACGCTGCTGAGATAACGGTCAGTGAGACACAGGCGGTCGGCATAATAGCCTATCTGATGGTGTTCTGCACAATGTTGATTGACAAGCGGAATAAAGCGATTAAAGATTGTCTGCTCACGCGAACGGGTGGCAGATTGCTGTTCGGTATGGCGGCGATAAAGGGCATCATAATGGTGCATCATGGCAGCAACAAGCGCAGAAGCCACAGGGCGATGATAGTCGGGTTGATGAACCAAATGCCACAGTGCGTCAAAAATATGTCGGGCGGTTTGAATGTCCGATTCACTTGCCTGCAACTGAAAGTCACGGACTTGCCCGTTGAAAGCCGATGGGACCTGTCCCGGCGGAAAGGGCATGGGAAAGTCGGCAAAGAGCGCAAATCCGAAGAGTTCGAGGTCGTCAGAAAAAGAAATGGGATTGATGATGGTGCCTGGGGCAAGAAAGATGATGGTTCCGGCTCTTAAATGACGGTCAACGAGGTTGAAGTTCACATGTCCTTCACCTTTAACGATAATTCCCAATCGGTAGTCGTTGATGACAAACGGCGGCTTTTGCTGTATGAGCAGGTGGAACACTTGTGTATGACCGTTCAAAATGCCTATCTCGTTGTTGAAAAACACATGTTCGCTAATTTGCTTGAGATGTGGCATGAAGATGTCTTTCATCCTTGACATGTCCAACAATTTGGGTTGTTTGTCCATTTCTATGCTATTTTTGGTTACAAAGATAATGCAAATCGAACGCAGAAGGACTTGTTCTTATGCTGAGGTGCAGCTTATCTTATGCAAAGGTAATGCTTTTTGGGAATAATTAATTCATTTTACTCAGAAATCGAACAAAAAGAACATTTCTTTCGTTCTATGGGTAGCAAATGAATCAGGAAAGGCTCGTATCTTTGCAGCAGGAAATTTAAAGAATTACTATAAAAAATATATTTAATTATGAAGCGATGCTTTTTCATATTCTCATTTTTTCATTTATTCATCGCCCCTATAGTTGCGCAAACCCTGGAAGATTGTCAGCGGGCTGCAGAGCGAAATTATCCGCTGATTCGTCAGTATCGGCTGATAGAAAAGACCACGGAGCTCACCGTGGCAAACATCCAAAAGGGATGGCTACCGCAAATGTCTGCTTCCGCACAAGCGACGTATCAAAGCGATGTGATGTCGTGGCCCGACCAGATGCAGACGATGATAAAAGGCATGGGTATTGAGCTCGCAGGGCTGAAAAAAGACCAATACAGGGTAGGTATCGATGTTCAGCAGACTGTCTATGATGGTGGTGCCATCAAAAGTCAGCAGCAAATTGCACGCCAGCAGGGAGAGGTACAGGCAGCCCAGAATGAGGTGAATATCTACAATATCCGCAAACGTGTAAATGAGATGTTTTTCGCCCTGTTGCTGACTGACAATCAGATTGAGTTGAACAAGGATTTGCAGCTGTTGTTGGAGGCAAACGAAAAAAAACTTGCCGCGATGCTGAAAGGCGGCACGGCGGCAGAAAGCGATTATCTGAGTGTCAAGGCGGAGCGACTGAACGTCATGCAGCAGGCAACCAGTCTTCAGTCGCAACGGCAAAGCCTCGTCAGAATGCTCTCCACGTTCTGCGGCATTGAGGTAAATGCACCCTCAAAGCCATTCTCAAACTCCACTCAGTGGCCGAACGGTGAAGTGCTTCGACCAGAATTGAAAGCCATTGACGCACAGCTGAGGCTGGCTGACGCTCAGGAAAAAGCCCTCGATGCAGCGTTGATGCCAAAGTTGGGAGTGTTCGCACAGGCGTATTATGGCTATCCTGGCTACAATATGTTTGAGGATATGATGCAGCACAAGTTCTCTTTGAATGGCATGATTGGTGCTCGTCTTTCATGGAACATCGGAGCACTCTATACACGCAAAAACGACAAGGCTAAGATTCAGCTTCAGCGAGAAACGGCAGAAACCAACCGCGAAGTGTTTCTTTTCAACAATAATCTCGAACAGATTCAGCAGAACGAGAATATTGAACGCTACCGCAAACTAATGGCCGATGATGAGGAGATTATCACCCTCAGAAGCAACATACGCAAGGCTGCCGAATCGAAACTCTCGCACGGCATCATCGACGTCAACGACCTCGTGAAGGAAATCAACAACGAAAACGCTGCACGTGTGCAACAATCGATGCACGAAATACAG
This sequence comes from Prevotella sp., assembly GCA_017619445.1. Classification (GTDB taxonomy): domain Bacteria; phylum Bacteroidota; class Bacteroidia; order Bacteroidales; family Bacteroidaceae; genus Prevotella. The sequence goes on along the minus strand of JAFZSI010000041.1, from coordinate 40,533 downwards.
ATGCTGAAAGAGATTTACGACCTGAAATATACAACAAATCAATAAACTCGATATGAAGAAGTTTTTGGCAATGGCAGGTGCAGTGCTGATGCTGACAACCTGTGGAAACAAAGAGAAAGATTATGACGCAACGGGAACCTTCGAAGCGACAGAAACAACCGTGTTTGCTGAACAAAGTGGAGCACTGATGACCTTTAGCGTCAACGAAGGTGACGATATTACTCTTGGTAAGGAAGTGGGACTGATTGACACCACGCAGATTTGGCTGAAGATTCAGCAAGCAGGCGCCACAAAGAGCGTGTATCGAAGTCAGAAACCCGACATGGAGAAACAAATTGCGGCCACGCGGCAGCAGTTGGCCAAGGCACGACAAGACCAGCAACGATACAAAGAACTGGTTGCCGACGGTGCTGCTCCCAGCAAGATGCTCGACGATGCCACCAGTCAAGTACAGGTGCTGCAGAAACAGCTTGCCGCACAGATTTCAACGATGACCACCAGCACCAATGCGCTGAACAAACAGATGGAGGTGACCGACGTTCAGGTGAATCAACTACGCGACCAGTTGCGCAAATGCCATATATCTGCCCCCATTGCGGGAACGGTGTTAGAGAAATACGTGGAGCGCGGTGAGTTTGTTGCCATTGGCAAACCGTTATTCAAAATTGCCGACACACAAAACATGTTCATACGTGCCTACGTCACCTCGGCGCAGTTGCAGAACATCAAGGTGGGTCAGAAAGCAAAGGTGTTTGCTGACTATGGTGACGGCAAGAAAAAGGAATACGAAGGCACGGTCTGTTGGATTTCTTCACGCTCGGAATTCACCCCTAAAACCATCCTCACTGACGACGAACGGGCAGACCTCGTCTATGCGCTGAAAGTCGCGATCAAGAACGATGGTTACATTAAAATCGGTATGTATGGCGAAGTAAAATTCTAATGCTTTTTTTTCACTGTCGTTCAACAACTCGTCACAATTATGAATGCCATCGAAGTAAATAATATTTCGAAGTCGTACGGCAAGGTACAGGCGCTCAGCGATGTTTCGTTCACCGTCAACGAGGGCGAGGTTTTTGGACTTATCGGCCCCGACGGAGCAGGAAAGACTTCGCTGTTCCGCATCCTCTGTACCTTACTATTACCCGATGCAGGCGGGGCTTCGGTAGATGGCTTTGATGTGGTGCGTCAGATGAAACCCGTCCGCAAGCTTGTGGGTTACATGCCTGGCCGGTTTTCGCTCTATCAGGACCTGACGGTGCGCGAGAACCTGGAATTCTTCGCCACGCTCTTTGGAACAACAATTGACGAGGGCTACGACAGCATCAAGGCAATATACTCGCAGATAGAACGATTCGACAACCGACGCGCTGGAGCATTGTCTGGCGGCATGAAACAGAAACTCGCCCTGAGTTGTGCGTTGGTTCATCAGCCGCGTGTGCTCTTCCTCGACGAACCCACCACAGGTGTTGATCCCGTCAGTCGCAAAGAGTTTTGGGAGATGCTTTCTATGCTGAAACAGCGCGGCATCACTATTGTTGCCTCCACGCCCTATCTCGACGAGGTTCGCCGATGCGAGCGTGTTGCCTTTCTAAGCGAAGGTCGCGTGCAGGGCATTGATACGCCAGAGGTTATACTCAATCGATTTGCCGACATATTCTGTCCTGCCCCACTATCGTCACCCGTGGTGGAGACTATAGAAACCTCTTCGGAGTCAACAGACGTTGAACCTGCTATCGAGGTCTCCCATCTGGTGAAGGCTTTTGGCTCATTCCGTGCAGTTGATGACATCAGTTTCACGGTTCGTCGTGGCGAAATTTTCGGTTTTCTCGGTGCTAATGGTGCCGGAAAAACTACCGCTATGCACATGCTCACAGGATTGAACCAACCCACGAGCGGAACGGGCGAAGTGGCTGGTTATGACATATGTACAGAGCACGAACAGATTAAGAAGCACATCGGTTATATGTCGCAGCGTTTCTCACTTTACGAAGACCTGACGGTGGCTGAGAACATACAACTCTTTGCTGGCATCTACGGTATGAAGAAGGAGGAAGTCAACAAGAAGATGGAACAGTTGCTGCGCCATCTGAAGTTCGAGGAACATAAGAACGACCTAGTAGGCTTGCTGCCCTTGGGCTGGAAACAGAAGCTCGCTTTCTCCGTCTCCATCTTCCATGAGCCTGCCATCGTGTTTCTTGACGAACCCACCGGCGGTGTAGACCCTGCCACGCGCCGTCAGTTCTGGGAACTCATCTACGAGGCAGCGAAGCGGGGCATCACCGTCTTTGTGACCACCCACTACATGGACGAGGCCGAATACTGCGACCGCATCTCAATTATGGTGGACGGCAAAATCAGTGTTATCGGTACGCCCGACGAACTGAAGCAACGTTTCCATCAACCCGATATGGACCATGTTTTTACTTATTTAGCCCGCGAGGCCAAGCGAGAATAAATATGAAGCAGTTTGTCTCATTCGTTATTAAGGAAGCCCGTCACATCCTGCGCGACAAACGCACGATGCTGATACTCTTTGGTATGCCCGTGGTGCTGATGCTCATCTTCGGCTACGCTGTTACCAACGACGTAAGGAATGTGCGCACCGTGATAGTGACCTCGGTGATGAATCATGAGACGCAGGCTGCCGTCAACCGACTCGCAGCTTCGGAATACTTCACCATAACCACTACCGTTGCCACACCAAAAGAGGCAGAACGGCTGATACGCAACCAGAAAGCCGACATGGCCGTGGTTTTTTCACCCAACACCCAACACCCAGGAAAGAATGTCCTTCAGTTCATCGTCGATGGTGCCGACCCGAACATGGCTCAGCAATGGACGCTCTACGCCCAGCAGACCATCACCCATCACTCCTCTATCCTCTCTTCTCTATCCTCTCTCCTCTATAACCCCCAGATGCGTTCTGCTTACAATTTCGTGCCAGCCATCATGGGTATGCTGCTGATGCTCGTATGTGCCATGATGACCTCCATCTCGATTGTCCGTGAAAAGGAGCGTGGCACCATGGAGGTGCTGCTCGTCTCACCTATACGTCCGCTGATGATAATCATTGCCAAAGCTGTACCCTATTTGGTGCTCGCTTTCGCCATTCTCATCTCCATTCTGCTGATGGCCCGCTTCGTGCTCGATGTGCCGTTGCAAGGCTCTCTGCTATGGATATTCGTGATAAGCATCATCTACATCCTGCTCGCCCTCTCGTTAGGGCTGCTCATCTCCAACATCGCCTCTACTCAGCTGATGGCACTGCTCATTTCTGCGATGGTGCTGCTGATGCCCATCGTGATGCTCTCAGGCATGCTGTTCCCCATCGAATCGATGCCCATGGTGCTGCAATGGCTGTCGGCCATCATACCGCCCCGCTACTACATCGAGGCCATGCGCAAACTGATGATAATGGGCGTAGGCATATCTGAGGTTGCCCGCGAAGTAACCATTCTCTCCGCCATGACCCTTTTCCTGTTGGCCGTCTCATTGAAAATGTTTAAAACGAGGTTGGAATAAAATGATTCGTTATCTCATACATAAGGAATTCCTACAGATACGGCGCAACGGGTTTCTGCCGCGTCTCATCCTCGTGTTCCCCATCATGATTATGTGCATCATGCCATGGGTGATGAATCAGGAGGTGAAGAACATTCGCGTTGATGTGGTGGATAACGACCGCTCCACACGCTCACAGCAACTCGTCCACAGCATTGAGGCTTCCAACTACTTCATCTTCCATGGACAGAAGCCGACATACCAAGCAGCGCTCAACGATATAGAAACCTCAAAGGCCGACATCATCCTCGTCATTCCACAGCACTACAGCCGCGACCTGACCAACGGCAAGCAGCCACAAGTACTCATCGCCGCCAACGCAGTCAACGGCACCAAAGGCTCTATTGGTGCAGCCTATCTCTCGCAGATTGTCACTTCCTCCTCCACTACAGGGACAGGTTTGGAAGGGGCTGTTCTATTTCTCTACAACAAGCACCTCAACTACAAGGTCTTTATGATTCCCGCCCTCTTCGCCATCCTGCTCATGCTGATGACCGGTTTCCTGCCTGCCCTGAACATTGTCGGAGAGAAAGAGAAAGGCACCATCGAACAAATCAACGTCACCCCTGTTTCCAAGTGGTCGTTCATTCTCGCCAAGCTCATTCCCTACTGGCTGATTGCCCTTTTCCTCATAACCGTCTGCCTGCTACTCTCCTGGCTCATTTATGGCATCACATGCCAGGGCTCCCTCCTGCTGGTCTATCTCCTTGCCATGCTTCTCGCACTATTTTTCAGCAGTCTCGGCCTTATCATTTCCAACTACAGCGACACCATGCAACAGGCCATCTTCGTCATGTGGTTCTTCGTCGTCTGTCTGATGCTGCTATCGGGCCTCTTCACCCCCACGCGCTCCATGCCCCACCTCGCCTATCTCACCACCTACGTCAATCCCATGCACTACTTCATCGATGCCATCCGCACCGTCTTTGTCCGTGGCGGCGACTTCCACAGCATCGCCCATCAGCTCCTCGCCCTCCTCATCATCTCAACCCTCATGGCCCTCTGGGCTGTCGCAAGCTACAGGAAAAATCAGTAAATCTTGCCTTTGTTATCACCAAGCATAGAACTACGAAGACAAAGCATCACTTTACGCCCAAATTTTCTAGATAATCCATTCGTAATACTACACTTTGTGAGTGCAGTCCTAAAACCCGAAATTGCATACCCACACTTTACGCCAATATAATCTAGAAAATCCATTCGTAATACTACACTTTAGAATCGCAAAGCATACATATACCAACACAAAGCATTCGTATATCACCGTAACACATGACATATTTCATATTCGGCTTTTGCTTAAATATTCATAATAAACCGCACTTTCTTTTGGAAAGCGAGTAGTTTTTCGGGAGAGCAACTTATCTTTGTAATGAATAACTAAAAACGGATTGATTATGATAGTGAAAGTAGCCAATTGCAAAGACGCCTTTGAGGGCGAGGTGGTAAAGGGAATGCTGGAGGCCAACGGCATTGAGTGCTACCTGCAGAACGAGAACATGTCGCAGATATATGGTGGAATCCAGGCGATGGCCATCAACGTGATGGTAAAGGAAGAAGATGCTGAGAAAGCCAAGGAACTGCTCAGCGAGCGTCCTGAGGAAGTGATTGTTGAGCACCCTGTACAACAGACAGAGCATAAAACGGTGAAACAACTCTTCTTCGAATCGCTCCTGTTCACCGTCATCGTCTGTGTGCTCTTCTACCTGATTGCATGGGTGGGCAATTGGGCAAAGTTGTCGACTTTCTCGCCCAATCGTGATATGACAATCTATTACTATATTCTTTTTGCGGCAGGCTTTTTTCTCGGCACTTTCTTCTTCCGCTTGTTGTTGAATAAAAGGAAATAAGGATTTGAGGAATTTTCAATTGAACTATTTACAATTGAAACCTCAAACCACAAAATCACTTTGAAAACTACGGTATGAGCAGACTGCTGTCGCCATAGCTAAGGAATCGGAAGTCGTGAGCGAGGGCGTAGTCGTAGATGCGCCGCCAATCGCCCTTGACAAAGGCACTGACAAGGAGCAGGAGGGTGCTCTGCGGCTGATGGAAATTGGTGACGAGCATACGCACAATCTTGTATTCGTAGCCAGGAGCAATGATGATTTGCGTGCTGCTGTGCAGGGTGCTGATATTGTTGCGGTCGAGCCAATGGAGAATTTCGGTCAGGGCCTCCACGGGTGTAAGCGTTGGGTGCTGCTCGTAGGGCGTCCACTGGCATACATGCAAATCTTGTTCGTTGGCATCGGGATGCTGACTGAGATACACGCCCATGTAGTAAAGACTCTCGAGGGTGCGCACGCTGGTGGTTCCCACGGCAATGGCGCGCCCTTCATGGCGGATGAGTTTTTCGATGGTCTGACGGCGCACGCTGATGTACTCGGTGTGCATCTGATGCCCTTCTATCTCAGCACTCTTCACGGGACGGAAGGTGCCTGCTCCTACATGCAAGGTTAGTTCTTCCCGGTCTATGCCATGCGCGTCGAGGACAGCCAAAACCTCGGGCGTGAAATGCAGGCCGGCAGTTGGTGCAGCCACGCTCCCCTTGATTTTGCTATAGACGGTCTGATAGGTAGTGAGGTCACTTTCCTGGGTTTTGCGGTTGAGGTAAGGAGGAATGGGCAACTCACCTACAGCATCGAGAATTTCAGCAAAGCTGAATCCTGGGTGTTTGGCCGTTTGGTCGTTTGGTCGTTTGGTGTGTGTGGCGGTGATTTTCACTTGCTGGCCCTTTGTGGCACCTGAAGCTGCTTGCCAACGAAATTCCACCAAATGGCTGGTGCCGTGCTCGCGAAGGCGTGTAGCGGTGATTTCCACCTGTTGACCCTTGATTTCGATGACGCGCTGCAAGGCTCCCTCTTTCCATTTCTTCAGGTTGCCCACCATACAAAGCCATGAGCAACTGGCAGTTGTCTGAAACATCTGTTCGTAGTCGGCAGGTGAGAACGGCTCCAACAGAAACACCTCGATGAGGGCTCCCGTCTGTTTGCGGAAATGAATGCGCGCCTGAATGACCTTCGTGTTGTTGAACACCATGAGCGCACCCTCGGGAAGATAGTCGGGAAGATGGGCAAACACATCGTCGGAAACCTGTCCATGACGATAGACAAGCAGTTTGCTCTGGTCGCGTCGGGAAAGTGGGAATTTGGCTATACGCTCGTCGGGAAGCGAGTAGTTGTAATCAGCAATCTTAATGTGTTTCGTATCCATAGTTAAACAAATACTTGAACGGCCTTCAGGGCTGCATAAACGAGCGTGAAGATGAAAACGGCGCACAACACATCAATATCTGAATGGCCGTAACCGGTGCTGGTGTATTGCGATGAAACGTAATTGATGTGTGGCGAGAAACGGTAGTATAAATAACGGTAAAGCCAATACATACACGTACCTACAAGTCCGCCCCAAAGAAGGCCTACAAGGATGTCGGAGGGATAATGCATGCCGAGATAAAGGCGCGTCCAGCAGTTCACCAACGACCATGTGACGAGGAAAAACGTTGCCAGTTTGCTGCGGATGAGCAACGAAAGGAAAATGGCAAGGCAGAACGTGTTGGAGGCGTGGCCAGAAAAGAAACTGTACTGACGGCTTGTCATGCCTGCCACCACATCTACCGCATCTTTGAACGATGGGTCGTTAAGGGGTCGCGGACGTGCTACAAGGGGCTTCACAATGCCGTCGGCAATGGTGCTGGATATGAGCACGCATACCACGGCACAAGCCACGGTGAGCAGAATCTGCGCCATGGTGTCGTTGTTCTTGATGACCAAGTAGAGTAATGCAATGTAAAGGGGAATCCACGTGGTGCTCGTGGTGAGCGTCACGGCAAGACTGTCGAAGAACAACGAGTTGCTGCCATTGAAAAGGTCGAACAACAGTTGGTCGATATGTAACAATGCACTAAAATCCACTTTTGAAAATTGATAATTGATAATTGACAATTGAGAATTTTGAATTGAGAATTTATCTCCCTCCCTTTGGGAGGGTTGGGGTGGGTTCCAATTTCACATTTAAATCTTCTCAATCTTGCTCGTCTCAATCCAACCATCTTTGCCGTCGGCCAGCCGAATGCCTTTCCAGTCGCGCATCGTGTCGTCGGTAATGTCCACACGGGTGCCCTCGTGAATGACAAACTGCTCGGTGCCGTTGGCTACGGGTGTTTTCATCACGGGTGCCGAGGTGGCGGTCACCACTGCCCCACGACGGTTGACAAGCTCCTGTTTCTGCTGCCAAGCAAAAAGATTGCTGCACAGGAAGAGCACCAGCAGGATGATGGCTCCAAAGAAACCAACCTTGCGCAGGAACATGGCATCGACAAACAGATAAACAAGCAACAGCACCAACGCAAGCATGAGGCTGATGATTGCTGTCTTTGCCCACCCGTCAACGCTCATCAGATTGACAAGCGAGTGATACCAAGTCACGAAGAACATTTCAGACTCGGGAGTAATCTTGTCAATGGTTTTGCTTCGCGCCATCTGAAGATTGAACCTGATGTCCTTGTCGCCAGGCGAGAGCAAGAGCGCACGTTCGTAGTTGATGACGGCGCGGGTGATGTTGTCGGTGCGGTAGTATGCGTTGCCGAGGTTGTAATAGAGTTCGGTGCTGCCGCCTTTCTTCAGCAACTCCTCATAATCCTTGATGGCCTGCACATAGTTTCCGTTGCCATACTCGTTGTCAGCATCAGCCTTGGTGATGGCCATCGACGACAACGGCGAGAGGCACGACGAAACAACCACCACCATGAACACTATCATGCGGGCGTAGGCACTTTCTCTCCTCTTTCCTCTCTCCTCTCTTTTCTTTTTCTTCATGGCTTCCTCAATCTTCATAATGGCATTGATGGCAGAATCGTATGTCTTGCCCATGTTGCCGGTGGCATCGCCAGGAGCATAGCGCTCGAACTCGCATTCTTCAATGGCGTTGACAAATTGGCTGACGGTGTCGGCATCTACTTGTGCTTCGGTGAGCTTGTCGGAAATATTGTCGCTGGAGAGTTGCTCAACAGGCATATTGAGTTTGTCGCCCACATAGCCCCACAACGCCCTCAGCACCTCGTCGTAGAACTCGTTCTGCTTGCCTTGTGCCATGAGTTTGTTAGCAACCTTCAAGCGCTTGGTGGCCACTTTGTTGGCGTTCTTGCCGCGCCGCTTGGTGATGTTTGCACGGTCGATGGCGCGCTTGCGGAAGATGACGAGCAGCACAATAAAGATGGCCAGCAGCACAATAAGTGCGAGCCAGTAGAGCATTGAGCCGAAGAAGAATCCCTTCACATCCTGCACACGCGACTTGCCAGTCTTGATGGGATGAATGTCCTCGTTCTTCATCTCGCTGGTGAAGTCGGCCGAGCCACCGCTGCCACTACCCTTCTCCACGTCAATCTCAAAGGGCTGTGTCTTCAGAGTTTTGTAGGCATTGGCACCTGTGTCGTAATAAACGAAGGTGATGGCTGGAATGGTGTATTTGCCCTTGTTGCGCGGAACGGCCAAGAAGTCGTATATCATGCTTCCCTCCACGCCATTCTGCGTCAGCTTGGTCTTGTCGGTGATTTTGGGATCGTATTTGTCGAAGTCCTTGGGGAATTCCACCACGGGCTGCTTGATGAGTTTCAAGTTGCCCGCACCGCTGATGATGACTCGAAGTGTAATGGGGTCGTTGGCCTTCACATCCTGTTTGTTAAGCTGCGCGCTTATGTTGAACTTGCCCACTCCACCCGAGAAGTTAGCGGGTCGTGCAGGAAGCGGATCTACCTGAATGGTAATTCCGGGAGCCTTAATGGAGCGTTTCACCTCCACATAGCCTGAGCCGCCGTTGAAGAATGCCTCGAAAGGATCTACATTACGGTTCTGCTGCACCACGGTGCCATTGAATGTGATGCTTGGAATCTCCAACTTACCCGTCATTTGCGGGTACATCACATACTGGCTCCACGTCACACTACGGTAGTTGCGCCCGTTGACATTTTCCACGTGGAAGCTCTTCTGTTGTGGCAAAGGAATCTCCTGCGTATGGAAGCCAGTCAAGTCGGGCATCACGCCTTCAAGCTGATAGAGGTCAACCAGGGTATAAACCTTGTAAGTAAGCAGAACGGGTTCCTGCTCGTGTACGCGGCTCTTGTTGGCACTTACCTTTATGAACAGGTCGTTGCCCGTGATTTTTGAGCCAGCGGCGCGCATCTGATGCTGATTGTCGTTGTCGTCGTGCATGCGTGGCGCACCGTTGTTGCTTTGTGAGGCACCCGCAACGGTAATCTTGGCCGCTTCAGAGGAAAGAGATTTTCCGCCCACGCGGATTGTGGCTGGCGGAATGGTGAACGTGCCGGCTTTGTTGGCACACAATATGAACGTATATGTGATGGACGAGCTGCTGCTGGTGTGTCCGTTCACCATCTGGTAGCTCGACTGTTGCGAAGTATATGGCCCTGTGATGATTTCCAGTTCATCAGGCACATTTCCGATGTGAAAATCAGACGCGTTCTGGGTATTCACGGTGTAGGTAAGGCGGAAATTCTCACCCGTGGACACCCTTGAGGGAGCATTCACCGTGAGCGACTGGCCAACGGCGGCCAGCAGGTTCATCATTACATATAGTAAAACGAATGTTCGCTTGTTCATATATCTGATGTTTGTTTATATCTTTTTGTTGTGTTCGTTCGTTACCAGTTCTTCTGCAATTTGCGTGAGCGAGGCTGCTGCATGGCTTTCTTCATGCGCTGCTGGGTGGCCTTTTCTTCCTGAATGGCCGCGTTGAGCAGCTGTTCGGCATTCTCCTTGCTCATTTGGTCCTTGGGTTGCTGCTTTTCTTTCTGCTGGTCCTGTTTGTTTTGTTGCTGGTCTTGTTGTTGTTCTTTCTTTTCTTGCTTCTCTTTGTTCTTGTCTTTGTCCTGAGGCTGGTTTTTCTGCTGACGCTTGCACAGGGCAAGGTTGTAGCGGGTTTCGTTGTCCTTGGGATTGTTGCGAAGCGCCTCTTTGTAGGCCTCAATGGCCTCGCCGTACATCTGGTGCTGCTGACAGAGAACGCCAATGTTGTGATAAGCCATCGCCTTACGCATCTTGGAAGTTTCCATCTTTCCGGCGTTCTGAAACTGTATGACGGCAGCCGAGTCTTTCTGCTGACTCATGAGCGCACAGCCGAGGTTATAGACGGCCTGCGGGTTGTTGGGATTCTTAGCCACGGCCTTGCGGTATTCCACTTCAGACTTGGCAAACTCCTGCATGCGGAACATGCGGTTGCCGTTGCGGATGAACTGGCGGTCGCTCTGCGCGTTTGATGCCAACGGATTGAACATGGCACAAGCCATGAGCACCAGCACCAGTAACATGCGCAACGACTGCGTCTTTGGCTTCTTCTTGAAGAGGCGAACGTTTTTCAGCATGGGATTTTTGCTCTCGAAGATGCAAATCTCAATGATGAGCAACAACAGGGCAAGAATGCCAAACGCCTGGAACTGCTCGTCGTATTCGCTATAGAGCGTGGTGGTGATGTCACCCTTCTGCAGCTTGATAAGCTCGTCGTTCAGTCGCTCCTGGGCCACGTTGGTGTTGTCCACATGTATATACGCGCCGCCACCAGCCTGTGCTATCTGGCGGCACATTTCCTCGTTCAGGGCCGACATGACCGTCTGTCCGCTGTTGTCGGTCATATAGCCACCGTCATCGGTAGGAATGGGTGCGCCTTTCGGGTCGCCCACACCTAAGACAAACACGCGCATGCCTTTTTTCTTGGCTTCCTCGGCTGCTTGCGTGGCACCGCCCTCATGGTCCTCACCGTCGGTAATGACAATGATGGCACGACCCACCTGCTCGTCCTGTGTAAAGCTGCTCATGGCCATTTTTATGGCTTGGGCAATGTCGGTGCCTTGGGTGGCAATTAGCGAGGGCTCAATGTTCTGCATAAACATCTTTGCCGACACGTAATCGCTGGTGATGGGCAGCTGAACGAAAGCATCGCCTGCAAACACGATGAGTCCAATCTTGTCGTTGGTGAAATGGTCAACCATGTTCTCAACCAGCATTTTGCTCTTGCTCAGTCGCGAGGGAACCACATCCTCTGCCATCATTGAGTTGCTGATGTCGAGGGCGATGATGGTCTCAATGCCGTTGCGCTTCTCATGGCTGATGCGCGTGCCCATCTGCGGGCGGGCCACCATCACGATGAGCAAAGCCAGAGCGGCGATGAGCAGCCAGAACTTCACCTCGGGACGAATGGGCGATACATTGGGCATGAGCTGGCGCATAAGCTCGCGGTCACCAAACTTGCGCAGCTTCTTCCTGCGCCGCCTGATGGCCACAAACCTGAATACTACCAACACGGGTATCAGCAGCAACAGATAGAGATATATGGGACTTTCAAATCTGAACATTTCCTGATGGATGTATATAAATTTAGGTTATGGGATGCGACGGAATACGGTCAGCCTCAGCAGCAACTCGAGCAGCAATGCCAGCAAGGCACCCAACGCAAAGGGCTGATAGGCCTCATAGCGCTTGCTGAACTTCTTCACGTCCATCTTTGTTTTTTCCAGCTTGTCAATATCGCGATAGATGCTCTTCAGCTCGGCCGTATTCGTTGCACGGTAGAAATTACCGTCCGTCTGTGCGGCTATCTGACTAAGCGTCTCTGTATCCACATCAACGGCCATGTTGACATATTGCGTGGTGCCGCCCACAATCATCGGATAGGGAGCCACCCCCTTGGTTCCCACGGCAATTGTATAAACACGTATGCCCATGCTCTTGGCTATCTGTGCAGAGGTGAGTGGCGACAGGTCACCGCTGTTGTTGCTTCCGTCGGTGAGCAGAATCACCACCTTGCTCTTGGCCTTGCTGTCTTTCAGGCGGCTCACGGCATTAGCCAGTCCCATGCCGATGGCAGTTCCGTCCTGTATAAGTCCGCGGGCGGCTATGTCGGTGCGCACATTGTGAAGCAGGTTGAGCAACGACTGGTGGTCATTGGTCATAGGGCATTGCGTGAAGGCCTCACCAGCAAAGATGGTGAGACCGATATTGTCGTCGGGACGACCGGAGATAAACTCGGCGGCAACACTCTTGGCTGCCTCAATGCGGTTGGGTTTCAGGTCTTCGGCCAACATACTTGTGGAAACGTCCATCGAGAGCATGATGTCGATGCCCTCAACGGTTTTGCTTCCCCACGAGTTGTGTGTCTGCGGACGTGCCAAAGCTATCACGATGAGCGAGAAGGCAGCCATACGCAGAAGCATGGGCAGGTGAATCAGTCTGATTCGCCAGCTTTTGGGCGCATACTGGTAGGCGTATGTGTCGCTCATGCGCATGGTAGGCTCCGTTTTCTTCCTGTAGAGGAAATACCACAACACGTATGGTATGAGCAATAGCAGCAAAAACAGATATTCCTTATTGGCAAATTCCATAATCTATTCTTTGTTTCCTTCTCTGAACGGTTTTCTTATCAGGGTTTCAGCCTTCCCGGCACACTCATACGAGCAGCAGGAAAAGCTGGTAGAGCACGTAGAGCACAATCAGCACGCATAGCACGCCGATGGCTACAAGCAGCCACTTGATGGTGATACGCGAGCGAATGCTCCGCTTGTCCTGTTCGGTGAGCTGCGGCTCTATGCGCTCCTCGGTGGGCAGGTTCTCCTGCTTGGTGGTGTTGATGAACTCGATGGCGTTCACCAGGTTGGCGTCGTTCTCGTTGATGAGTGTGGAGTACTTGGCAAACTTCACCAGGTCGGCCGTAGTGAACAGCTCGCGCAGTTCGTCAATCATCCGCTTATCCTCTGCCTGCTGCAGGCGCTCAATGATTTCGTCGGAAGTCATCTCCATGGCGTTGAATCCAAAGCGCTCCTCAATATACTTGCGCAGGGTTTCGGTGAGCTTGGTGTAGTATTCCTTCTGGTTCTCCGAAGTCACCAGCCGGTTGGCCTTTATCTGCTCAATCTGTTGCATGGCGCGCTGATGTGGCAGCACTTTCTTGATAATCCTCACATTGGCAATAATGGGCTTATTCTCGCGAAGCCTCATGCGCAGATAAACAGCTAAAAGAAAGAGGATTATCATCAACACGCTCAACCAAAACACCGTACTCCATTCGCTCCATGCAAAGGGATTGTTCTGCACGCCTTTTGGGGGGAAGAACTGGTTGGGATGCAACGTGTCAACGGGTACTGTGAGCACCTTCAGCGCCAGGCTTTTCGACTCATACTCCTTGCCATCGACCTTCACTTTCACAGGGGGCAGGTAGTAGAGATTCTCATCAAACGAGGTGAGGGTGATTTTCTTGGTCACGCGCACCATGTCGTTATCCATCTCCGCCGTGTCGGCAGCCGTTTCGCCGATAACCTCCACCCCCGGGGCAATCATCTCCTGGGGCTTGAACACAGGCATCACGAGCCGCTGGCCTTGCTTCATGGTTACACCAACGGTCATCTCCACCTGCTCGCCGATGAATATCTCCATCGAGTCGATGCTCGACTCAACGTTCACTTGTGCCCCAGCGGTCAGACCGATGAGCAGCAGCGATATGTATGTTATGATTCGTTTCAACTTTAAACTCCTTCTCTCCTTTACTCCTTTACTCCTTTTCTCCTTTACTCCTTTTCTCCTTTACTCACACTCCTCTCATGGCAAACAGTTGCAGGAGCGCCTTCACATAGTCGTCGTTGGTGGCGATGGTCACACTGTCCACATTGCTCTTGTTGAACGTCTGCTTCAGTTCTGCCTGCCGTTCAAGCCAGTAGGCGGTGTGCGCACGGCGCAGGCGTTTGCTGCCTGTGTCGATATACATCTCGTGGCCCGTCTCAGCATCCACCACGCGCATCAGACCCACGTCGGGCAGTTGCTTGGCGCGAAGGTCGTACACCTGAATGGCCACCACGTCGTGCTTGCGGTTGCAGATGGTCAGCGCATTCTCAAAGTTGTTGCGCACGTAGAAGTCGCTCAGGATGAATGCCGTGCAGCGGCGCTTGATGACGCTCGTCAGAAACTCCACAGCCATACGCACGTCGGTGCGGGTGCTCTCGGGGTGAAAGTCGAGCATCTCGCGGATGATGTATAGAATATGCTTGCGGCCCTTCTTCGGCGGAATGTACTTCTCAATCTTGTCCGAGAAGAAGATGACACCAATCTTGTCGTTGTTCTGAATGGCGCTGAAAGCCAATGTGGCGGCAATCTCGGTCACCATGTCTTTCTTCAACTGCTTCTGAGTGCCGAAGTCCAGCGAGCCGCTCACGTCGATGAGCAACATCACCGTCAGTTCGCGCTCCTCTTCAAACACCTTGACGTAAGGCTTGTGGAAGCGGGCCGTGACATTCCAGTCGATGTCGCGCACATCGTCGCCGAACTGATACTCGCGCACCTCACTGAAAGCCATACCACGGCCCTTAAAGGCCGAATGATACTGGCCGGCGAAGATGTTGGCGCTCAGTCCGCGCGTCTTAATCTCAATCTTCCTTACTTTGTTCAGTATGTCGCTCGTCTCCACGCTCTAATTCTACTATTTCACAAATGTATTATTTCACAAATGTCCAATGGTAAAATAGTCTAATTGTCAAATCAGGGCACTTCCACCCTGTTCACAATCTTGCTCACAATCTGCTCGCTCGACACGTTGGTGGCCTCTGCCTCATAAGACAGGCCGATGCGGTGGCGCAGCACGCCGTGCACAACGGCACGCACATCCTCGGGCTTCACATAGCCGCGGCGTTTTATGAACGCGTAGGCACGGGCAGCCTTTGCCAGGTTGATGCTGGCGCGGGGAGAGCCGCCGAAAGTAATCAGGTCGCTCAGCTCAGCCATGCCGTAACGGTCGGGATAGCGCGTGGCAAACACGATGTCGGCAATATACTGCTCAATCTTCTCGTCGAGATACACCTCGCGCACCACCTCACGCGCCTTCAGAATCTCCTGGGCAGTGGTGACGGGAGCCACCGTGGGAATACCCTCGCCGATGTTCTCGCGGATGATTTTCTTCTCCTCTTCAATGGTAGGATAGTCAATCACCACCTTCAGCATGAAACGGTCCACCTGGGCCTCAGGCAGCGGATAAGTGCCCTCCTGCTCAATGGGGTTCTGCGTGGCCATCACAAGGAACGGGTTCGGCAGGGCAAACGTGTCGCTGCCAATGGTCACCTGGTGCTCCTGCATGGCCTCCAGCAGCGCACTCTGCACCTTTGCCGGGGCACGGTTTATCTCGTCGGCCAGCACAAAGTTGGCAAACACGGGGCCTTTCTTCACCTGGAACTTCTCGTCCTTCTGCGAATAAATCATCGTGCCAATCACGTCGGCAGGCAACAGGTCGGGCGTGAACTGAATACGGCTGTAGTCGGCGTCAATCAGCTGCGCCAGCGTCTTTATCGCCAGCGTCTTAGCCAGTCCGGGCACACCCTCCAACAGGATGTGGCCGTCGCTCAGCAAACCGATGAGCAAGGAGTCAACCAAGTGCTTCTGACCCACTATCACGCGGTCCATGCCGCTGGTCAGCCTCGTCACAAACGCGCTCTGTTGTTCAATCATGATGTTCAACTCGCGGATATCAATAGCTTCTGCCATAATTGAAATATTGTTTTAGTTGTTATGTTGCTTGTTAACGCCACGCACAAAGGCACGGCAACCTTTTTCGAATTGCAAAAGTACAACAATATCACCACCGAGGCAAAGAATAGCAACTAAATAATATTAAAAAAAGGGCTCAAAGCCTACATTTTAAGAAACTTTCTCATTTATCAACCACATTTTGAAAATCATCATCAAACCCACGGCCATAAACCAAAACAATAGCCAAAACAAAGCAATGCTTTATATGCAAATTTTCTAGAAAATCTGAACGTAACTCAACACTTTGTGCTCACAGTGTCAATAGCTGCAATTACCAAGCGGTGCTATGTGTGGATTAAAAGAGTCTTGGCAAAGGGGGAAAGTGGAAAGAAACAAAAAACCAGGGAAAAGCCATTGACTGGCGTCTCCCTGGTAAAACCTTTTGCTTATGATTCTATTGGTTCTTATTGCTTTTTCTTCTTCAGCTCGAGTTTGGGAATCTTCAGCTTCTGCCCTTCAGTAACTTCCTTGATGCCACCATTAATAGCCTCGACGTAACACTCCATGCCAGGGCCGAAATAGGCCTTGGAAATAGACTTGAGGGTCTGTCCCTTGCGCACGGTGATTGTCTGGTCGATACCCACGATGCGGTAGGCTCCGAGGCGTACAGCAGCACTCATCTGGTCGTATTTGTCAGATGATACGGGGATAGGCTTGCTGGCAGCTTTCTGAGCTGCGGCCTGCTTTTGGGCAGCAGCCTGAGCAGCGGCTTGTTTCTGGGCGGCAGCCTGTGCAGCTTGTTTTTGTGCGGCAGCCTGAGCAGCGGCTTGTTTCTGGGCGGCAGCCTGAACTGCAGCTTGTTTCTGGGCGGCAGCCTGAGCAGCGGCTTGTTTCTGGGCGGCAGCCTGAGCAGCCTGAGCCTTAGCAAGACGTTCCTGTTCCTTCGCCTTCAGTTCGGCCTCATAACGGGCTTTCTCCGCCTGTTCCTTTTCCATTTTGCTGGCGGTCATCTGCTCTGCGCGGTCGCGGGCAATATTATATTCATTCGTCGTCTTTTCCGACTGCTGCATGGCCTTCCGTCGCAGTTCGCTCTGCTCTTTTAGCTTGGCATATTTTTCAGCTTTGGCAGCAGAATCAGCCTTTGCCTCCTCAGCCATGATGCTTGAGATGGAGTCTTCGGAAATCTCGTCAACAAGTGTTGTCTGATACTGTTCCTGGAACTTGTTGATAGTCATCTGACGGCCAGCATAGAAGCCTCCCACGGCAGCCGCAATCACAAGCAGGGCAGCAAGTGCGGTGAACCATTTCCTGCGTGTTGACAGGCGGTCGAGCTCATATTCAAGTTCTTCGCTATAGCTACGGTAATGGTCAAGCGTACGGGCACGACGGTCTTCGAATACCTTGGGGTCGAATCTCGACGCATGACTCTCCAACGGCTCCACTTCCAACGCCTCCTCAGGTGTTTCCTCGTGAGTTTCCTCAGAAACAGGCTCATCAGAAACATCCTCGTCTGCAGATTGTTCGGGAGTTTCTTCTATAACGCGTTCTTCTAATGGTTCTTCTAATGGTTCTTCTATAACAGGTTGCTCGGTTGGTTCTTCAGCTGTTGGTTCTTCGGGAACAACTTCTTCAGAAACAGGCTGTTCGGTCTCTGTTACAGGTTCTTCTGCGGGTTCCTCGATGGGTTGTTCCTCTACAGGCTCCTCCACAAGCTTCTCAATCGGCTCCTGAACAGACTTCTCTACCGACTCCTGCTCATCTGTGGCCGCTAAAGCTGCTACGGCAGCTACGGGAACAACATCGGGCACTTTCTCTTCTTCCTCCACCTCAGAAACAAGCAATGGCTCTGGCTCAACCATCTCTGCCAAAGGGTTCTCCTCGGGCAACTCCTCAGGAATTTCTTCTGCAATAGGCTCAGCCACAATCTCCTCCTCGGAAACTGCAGGCTGTTTGGGCTCGGGCACAATTTCCTCCTCCACCGTAATGTTCTCGGGCTCTGCATTCTCCTGCACTGGCTCTGTTTCGCCTTCAGGAGCCAAGGAAGCAACGGCTGCAATTGGAGTTTCCTCGAAGCCCTCGACAGCCTCGTCAAGGTCGGCAATATCGTTGAGCTCCACCTGTTCTATGTCATCGAACACCACACCGTCGTTAATGGCCACGGTTTCAAATTGCGAGAAAGGCTTGTTGATGATGTCGCGCATCACGGGGTCAGGCGTGAACGTAATCTTGCCCCTGCCCTCGATAACGATGGTTTCACCCGTCTTGATGTTTACGCTCTTTCGGCTCTTGGTATCAATGACTTTGAAGGTGCCAAGCCCCTTCACTTTCACCTGCTTGTCGATGCGCAAACCGTAGTTCACCACGTCGATGAATGCGCTGATGAACTTTTCGCTCTCGCGGATGGTCATGCGGTGCTTCTTGGCTACCACACGAGCCAAATCGATGATGGCTATTCTACTCATCCTTCTGTCCTCCTGTCTTTAGTTTCTCTTTGACGGAAGCCACGGGCTTGAAACTGAGCACCAGTTTGGGTGGCACAAGCATCCGTTTGCGGGTAGTAGGGTTGACAACCACCCTCTCGAGACGTTTCTTCACCTCGAAAGTACCGAAATTGTTCAGCGAGACGGTGTCGCCGCCTTGCAAGCTGCTGCTCATGGCATCAATCGTTGAGCGCATGATTCGCTGGGTGTCGTCTTGCGTATAACCCATACGCTGAGACAGTTCTGCTATGAAATCTTTGTTGTTCATGGCACTATTCCGTATAAATCAAATTCTTCTGACCGTGTGATTAAAACATTGTAGAAACGCCCTGTGCGCAATGCGCGACTGTCGGCAGGTATGAGCACCTCGGGGTCAACCTCGGGAGAGCTGAACTCCGTACGCCCCACATAGTAGTCACCTTCTTTCCTGTCGATGACCACGCGCATGATTGTACCCACCTTAGCCGCCTGCAGTTCGGCGCTGATGTCTTGTTGCAGGGCCATGAGGCGGTCGAGCCTCTTTCGTTTCACCTCTGGCGGCACATCATCCTCATAGTGAATGCCGCTATAGGTATCTTCCTCCTCTGAATAGGCAAAGGCACCCATGCAGTCGAAACGAGCCCAACGTGTAAACTCCATCAGCTGCTCGAAATCGTCGTCGGTCTCACCTGGGAAACCCACCATGAGGGTTGTTCGCAGATGTATTCCCGGCACCTCAGCACGCAATCGGCGCACCAGCTCGTAGGTTTCCTCCTTCGTCACATGGCGGTGCATGGCCGTGAGCATGTGGTCGGAGATGTGTTGCAGGGCAATATCGAGATACTTGCACACATTAGCCTTCTCGCGCATCACGCGGAGCAGCTCGAAGGGGAAATGGGCGGGATAGGCATAGTGGAGACGTATCCACTTCACGCCTGGTATGTCGGCCATTGCTTCAATGAGCTCGGCTATCTGCTGTTTTCCATCAATGTCAATGCCGTAATAGGTAAGCTCCTGTGCGATGACCTGAAACTCTTTCACGCCCTGGGCAACCAAATTGCGCACCTCGCTGAGAATCTCGTTCATCGGACGGCTCACATGACGACCCGTGATGACGGGAATGGCACAGTAGGCACAATGGCGGTCGCACCCTTCGCTGATTTTCAGGTAGGCGTAATGGCGGGGCGTGGTGAGATGGCGCTCTCCTGCGCACGATGGAATCTCTGCCTTACCCAAGTCGGCAAGCAACTGCTTGTAGTCGAACTTGCCGTAGTATTTGTCCACCTCTGGAATCTCGGCCTCAAGCTCCTTGCGGTAGCGTTGTGAAAGGCAACCCATGACGTAGAGCTGGTGGATGCGCCCTTGCTGCTTGGCCTGGGCAAACTCGAGAATGGCGTTGATACTTTCCTCTTTCGCGTCGTTGATAAAACCACAAGTATTGATGACAACAATCTCACCGCGCGGTCGCTTGCTGTCGTGGGTGCACGTATATCCGTTGGCCAGGAATTGCTTCATAAGCAACTCGCTATCGACCAGGTTTTTCGAGCAACCCATCGTGATGATATCTATCTGATTCTTAATCACAACGCACCGTTATTTAAACACTCTCTCAATCGGTTTTGAACAACGAATCTACAAACTGGGACTTGTTGAACAGCTGCAAATCTGCCATACCCTCACCCAGACCGATGTATTTCACGGGAACTTTCAGCTGGTCGCTGATGCCAATCACCACACCACCCTTGGCTGTGCCGTCGAGCTTCGTAATGGCAAGGCTGGTGATATTGGTTACGGCGGCAAACTGCTTCGCCTGCTCAAAGGCGTTCTGTCCGGTTGAGCCGTCAAGCACCAACAGCACTTCGTCGGGTGCCTCGGGAAGCACTTTCTTCATCACTTCCTTGATTTTTTTCAGCTCGTTCATCAGTCCGACCTTGTTGTGCAGACGGCCGGCCGTGTCGATGAGCACCACGTCAGCATCGTTGGCCTTTGCCGAACAAAGCGTGTCGTAGGCAACAGAAGCAGGGTCGGAACCCATCTGCTGCTTCACCACGGGAACACCTACACGCTCGCCCCAAATGCACAGCTGCTCAACGGCAGCAGCACGGAAGGTGTCGGCGGCGCCCAAATATACTTTCTTGCCGGCTTGTTTGAACTGATAGGCCAGTTTTCCGATGGTGGTGGTCTTGCCAACACCGTTCACGCCAACCACCAGGATGACGTAGGGACGATGGTCTGCGGGCAAATCCCAGTTCTCGTTGTCGTCGGTATTGTTCTCGGCAAGCAGGGCGGCAATCTCCTCTCTCAGGATACCGTTGAGTTCGGAGGTGGACACATACTTGTCGCGTGCCACACGCTCCTCGATGCGCTCAATGATTTTGATGGTGGTGTCAACACCTACATCGCTGGTGATGAGCACCTCCTCCAGGTCGTCGAGCACTTCGTCGTCAACCTTCGATTTGCCAGCCACGGCCCTGGCCAGTTTGTCGAAAACGCTCTGTTTGGTCTTCTCCAGTCCTTTGTCAAGCGTCTCCTTTTTGTTTTTATTAAATAATCCGAATAAACCCATGATTGTACAATTTGCGACAAAGGTAACAATTTTTTTTAAAACTGTGCCATTTTTGCCAATAAAAATTAAAAAGGCCGCCACCCTCGGGTAGCGACCTTTGTTTGTCAGTTGTATTTCTTTGTAGATACGTAGCCGTATCTCCGTAGAATTAGTTCTTGAAGAAATCCTTCACTTCCTCGTTGGGAACCATCTGCTCATCGAAGATGTAAGCACCAGTCTTGGGGCTCTTCACCATCTTGATAACCTTTGTGTAAGCGCGACCATCCTTCGAACCTTCGTGGAGGGTAGCAACGGTTTTCTTTGCCATGTGTAGTTCAAATTATTTAATCTCCTTGTGAAGGGTCATCTTCTTCAGGATTGGATTATACTTCATCATTTCCATTCTCTCAGGAGTATTCTTACGGTTCTTAGTCGTAATGTAACGGCTTGTACCGGGCATACCACTGTTCTTCATTTCGGTGCATTCCAAAATTACCTGCACTCTGTTGCCTTTTGCTTTCTTTGATGCCATGGTGCTTAGTCTCCTATCACTTTAATGTCCTTCCAGTCAATATAGCCTTTCGCAACAGCCTGTTTGAGAGCTGCGTCCAAGCCGACTTTATTAATAAGACGAAGACCAGCTGCACTGATCTTAAGTCTGATCCAGCATTCCTCCTCTACATAGTAGAATTTCTTGCTGAACAAGTTAACGTCAAAGCTTCTCTTTGTGCGGTGCTTTGAGTGAGACACATTGTTTCCGATTTGTGCCTTCTTGCCTGTGATTTGACAAATTTTCGACATTTCTATCTAAATTTTTTGTTTTCGTTTTTTGATACTTATTCCAAACAGGGTGCAAAATTACAAACTTTTCATGAAACAACCAAACATTTCCTTAAAATCTCTTTCGTTTTAAGGATTTTTTTCTCTTTTTTCGCGTAAAGTAATGTCACTTTGACGTTTATCCGCGTTTAAATGTCTGTTTGGGGCTCTTTTTCCGGCAAATGCGCGTTGAGGAAATCGATGAATAATTGCAGTGCCTGACGGGTGGCTTTCACCAAATTCATGTCGCGGCCCTCATCTTCTTCCAATTTGCACGCCACCACCTCATCAGCCGAGCCACATGCCAGCCAGATGGTGCCTACAGGAATCTCCTTCGTTCCGCCTCCAGGACCAGCAAAACCCGTAGCCGCGATAGCAAAGTCGGTCTGCATGGTGCTGATGGCACCACTCACCATTGCCTTTGCAACCTCTTCGCACACGGCAGTCTTTTCTTCGAGCAACTGATGGTCAACGCCGAGCAGGCGTTCCTTTATCTCGTTGGTATAAGAGATGATGCCGCCCTTGAAATACTCCGACGAGCCCGGCACGGCAATGATGGCCTCCGCAATATGTCCGCCCGTGCAGCTCTCTGCCGTGGCAAGTGTAAGTCCTGTGTCATACAATCTCATGTGTATCTCACGGCTCAATACTTTGTTTTCTAATTCCATGATGATAGTTTTCTGTTTTATATTTATTCATTTTCGCTCTCCCCTACTCAAACGTCACCTTGCTGAATGCCGGAACGTCGATGGGGCAAAACTCACCGTCAAGATACTTGTAATATCCCGTGATGCCAATCATGGCAGCATTGTCGGTGGTGTAGCTGAATTTGGGTATGTAGATTTTCCATCCGTATTTCTGCGCATGTTCCTTGAAAGCGTTGCGCAGACCGTTGTTTGCAGAAACGCCACCCGCCACGGCAATATGCCTGATGCGCGTCTGCTTGGCAGCCAAACGGAGTTTCTTCATCAGAATGTCAACGATGGTGAACTCAAGACTTGCGGCGAGGTCCTCCTTGTGATGCTCCACAAAGTCGGGGTCTTCCTTCACCCAGTCGCGCAGGTTGTAGAGAAACGAGGTTTTCAGCCCGCTGAAACTATAGTCAAGCCCCGGGATATTTGGCTCGGCAAACTTGTAGGCATGTGGATTTCCCTGACGTGCCAGGCGGTCGATGATAGGTCCACCGGGATAACCCAGTCCCATCACTTTCGAGCATTTGTCGATGGCCTCACCTGCCGCATCGTCGATGGTCTGTCCCAACACCTCCATCTTGTTGTAGGCGTTCACCTTAACGATTTGCGAGTTGCCGCCACTTACCAGCAGGCACAGGAAGGGCAAAGGTGGAGCCGAAGTGTCGTCGTCGCTTTCCTTAATGAAATGCGCCATCACATGCCCTTGCAGGTGATTCACGTCTATCAGCGGAATGCCCAACGCCCGTGCAAAACCTTTGGCAAAGCTAACGCCTACCAACAACGACCCCATCAGTCCCGGGCCGCGTGTAAATGCCACTGCCGAAAGCTGTTCCTTGGTGATGCCTGCCTTCTTAATGGCCTGGTCAACCACGGGCACCACATTCTGCTGGTGGGCACGCGAAGCCAGCTCGGGCACCACGCCTCCGTAGGCCTCATGCACGGCTTGCGAGGCGGTGACGTTAGACAGCAGCACACCGTTTCTCAACACGGCAGCCGATGTGTCGTCGCAACTCGACTCTATACCTAATATATATATATCATTCATGCGTTGACAATCTTTTCCTCGAACCACTTAATAGCTCAGCACCTCAACACCGTTTTCGGTCATCAGCAAGGTGTGCTCCCATTGTGCGCTGGGCTGCTCGTCCTCCGAGATTACCTCCCACCCGTAGGGGTCGTCAGCATCAATGAACACGCGCCATGTGCCCATGTTTATCATCGGCTCGATGGTGAACACCATGCCGGGCACCAGCAACATGCCCGTGCCTTTCCGGCCATAGTGCGCCACCTCGGGGTCTTCGTGAAAATCGAGTCCCACACCGTGGCCACACAAATCGCGCACCACACCATAGTGGTAGCGTTTGCAATGTTTCTCTATCGCATTGCCTATGTCGCCCACAAAACCGTAGGGTTTGGCGGCTTCCATACCGATTAAAAGGCACTCCTTCGCCACACGTACCAGCTGTTCCTTCTCAGGAGTGGTCTGTCCAATGATGAACATGCGCGAGGCATCGGCATAATAACCGTCGAGAATGGTAGTGAAATCAACATTGATGATGTCGCCCTCCTCGAGCACATCCTCAGCCTTGGGAATGCCGTGGCAAACCACCTCGTTGATGCTTGTGCACACGCTCTTGGGGAAACCCTCGTAGCCAAGACACGCAGGCGTGGCTCCATGAGCCGCACAATAGTCCATGCAAATCTCGTCTATCTCAAGCGTGCTCATGCCTGCACGTATGTTTTTGGCCACCTCGTCCAGCACACCGGTGTTCACCACACCCGCGCGACGGATGCCCTCAATCTGTTCAGGCGTTTTGATGAGATGGCGCGAAGGCACATCCTTGCCCTTGTGCTCCCAGTACATCACGCGCTTGTCCATTTCCGTAATGGGCTGTCCGGGCAGCAGATGCCACTTCTTTTTCTTCTTGAAACTCATATTCTCGATGTTTGGTGGTGCAAAGGTACGACTTGAAGAGCGAAAAGCAAAGGAAAAAACACTTTTTTTTCATTTCCCGAACTATGCATTACACTTCCAAAGCGATACTATGCACTTCTAAACCTATGCTTTATTGTTGCCAAGCATTGCACTACAATCACAAAGTGATGCTTTACGTTGAAATTCTCTAGAAAATTTGAGTATAAAGCAACACTTTGTTTTTGCCCCGTTCAGAATGGCGGAAACAAAGCAACGCTTCAATACTCCAGATACTTATAGATTTCCTCTGTCCAGTCGGCTCCGTTCTCGGGACAATAGGTTCGTATGCCTATCTGACTGGCGGCGGCCACGTTGCGCGGGCCGTCGTCCACGAATAGCGTGTCGGCGGGAATGATTTGCTCGCTCATGAGCACACGGCGGAAGAATGTCTCGTCGGGTTTCATCACTTTCAGCCTGTAGCTCAGATACATGGCATCAACATAATGCGCCAGCGAGTGGCCCTTGCCGTCAAATCGGTCGCTCAGGATGAACTCCATCATAAAGGGATTGGTGTTTGAGAGCAGAATGATGCGGTAGCCCTCGTTATGAAGGCGTACGAGTGCGTCGAGATTGCGCTGCGGCACTTCCCTGACATAGCCCTGCCATGCGTAGCAGCACTCCTGATAGGATATTTCGCGGCCTGCTAATTCTGAAAGGCCCTTGCGGAATTCTTCGTCTGTGATTTTGCCGGCCTCCAAGTCGCCGAAAATGCCTGTTTGTGTGTAGGGGTGAAGCCGCTGTTCCGCATCTTTGATGCCTAATTCCTTGAATCTTCTCACGGCTTTTGGGTGGTCGAGGGTCATAATGACCCCTCCTAAATCGAAAACAATGTTTTTTACCTTTGTCATTTACTGAAAAATAATACTTATTGAATGTTGTTTATCGGCAAAGGCTTACTCGCCAAACAAGTCGAGCTTGTTCTGGCGTGCCTCGCCGAGCGAAAGCAGTTTATCCTGTTCGCGCTGATACTCATCGCGCAGTTCAGCGTATTTATCGTCAAGTTCCTTTTCAAGTATCGTCTCTTCTGCATCGTCCATCAGGCGTGCGGCCACAAGCGCGTTTTGCGACGCGTCTTTCATCCACACCACCGGGCCTCCATAAACGGGCGCAATCTTCAGCGCCACGTGCAGTTGGCTGGTTGTGGCACCGCCAATCATGATGGGAATGTGCAGGTGGGCGCGCTCCATTTCGTATGCCACATTAACCATTTCCTCTAAGCTCGGCGTAATGAGTCCGCTGAGTCCAATCATGTCAACCTTGAGCTCCATGGCCTTGCGCACAATCTGCTCGGCAGGCACCATCACGCCCAGGTCAATCACCTCGAAATTGTTGCAGGCCATCACCACCGCCACAATGTTCTTACCAATGTCATGAACATCGCCTTTCACCGTGGCAAGTAATATCTTACCTGCCTTGCCGCTGCCCTCCTGCTGTGGATTTCCAGCCCGCTCCTCCTCAATGAACGGCTGAAGGATTTGCACAGCCTGCTTCATGGTACGTGCGGTCTTCACTACTTGCGGAAGAAACATCTTGCCGCTACCAAACAGTTCGCCCACCATGTTCATGCCGCCCATCAGCGGGCCTTCAATGATGTTCACGGCACGCGGATACAGCTGCAATGCCTCATGCAGGTCAGTCTCTAAATAGTCGCCGATACCCTTGACAAGCGCATGGCGCAGACGGCTCTCCACGTCAGCATTTCGCCAGGCAGGAGTGCTTGCGTCAGCATGGGTGTCGGATGTCGCAGTAGTACCAGAGGCTTGTGCCTTGGCGTTGTCTTGCTCGGCCTTCAGACGGCTGGCCAATTCGATGAGCCGCTCGCCTGCCCCGCTCTTGCGATTGAGCACCACGTCCTCAATCACCTCCAACTGGTCGGCGGGAATGTCGGAATAAATCACCTTGGTGGCGGGATTAACAATGCCGAAGTCCATGCCGGCCTGAATGGCATGATAGAGGAAAACGGCATGCATGGCTTCGCGGATGTAGTTGTTGCCGCGAAACGAGAAACTCAGGTTGCTCACACCGCCACTGACATGCGCGCCGGGCAGATTATGGCGAATCCACTGAGTGGCACGGATGAAATCAACGGCATAGTTGTCGTGCTCTTCCATACCCGTGGCAATGGCGAGGATATTGGGGTCGAAAATGATGTCTATTGGGTTCATTCCCACTTCCTCCGTCAGCAACCGGTAGGCGCGCGCGGCAATCTCTATGCGGCGCTCGTAACTTGTGGCCTGTCCTTGCTCGTCGAAGCACATCACAACCACGGCAGCACCATAGCGCATCACGTCGCGGGCGTGACTGAGGAAAACCTCCTCGCCCTCTTTCAGCGAAATGCTGTTCACAATGCTCTTGCCCTGTACACACTTCAGCGCGGCAAGAATGACATTCCAGTCGGATGAGTCAATCATTACCGGCACGCGGGCAATATCGGGCTCGGCGGCAATCATATTGAGGAAAGTCACCATCTCTGTCCGTGCGTCCAACAGGCCGTCGTCCATGTTGATGTCTATCACAAGCGCACCGTCGTCAACCTGTTTGCGGGCAATGGAAAGCGCCTCGTTGTAGTTTTTTTCCTTAATGAGCCGCAGGAACTTGCGCGAACCTGCCACGTTGCACCGCTCACCCACATTGACAAAACGGATTTCGGGCGTTACGTTCAGCTGTTCAAGGCCGCTCAACCGCATGGTGTCGTAGGGATATTTGCGGCATGCAATTGGTCGTGGCTGCTTGCCCTCTGCCAACGGCACATAACGCGCAATGAACGCCTCTGTGGTGCCGCAGCAGCCTCCCACGATGTTCACCAGTCCCTCGTCAATAAACTCACCAATCTGCGGAGCCATGCTCTCGGGTGTCTCGTCATACTGGCCGAGCTGGTTGGGAAGTCCGGCGTTGGGATAGGCCGAAACGTAATAGGGAGCCTTCTGTGCCAGCTCGCGCAGGTAGGGTTTCATCTGTGCCGCACCAAACGAGCAGTTCAGTCCTATGGAGAAAATGGGGTAAGAACTCACACTGGCCAGGAATGCGTCGAGCGTCTGTCCGCTAAGCGTGCGTCCGCCCAGGTCGCTCACCGTCACCGAGAGCATGATGGGCAGTTCCACTTCGCGTTGGCGCATGACGGTCTGTGCCGCGTCGATGGCGGCCTTGGCATTCAGTGTGTCGAAAATGGTTTCTATGAGAATGGCGTCAACACCGCCCTCCATCAGCGCGTCCATCTGCTCGCAATAAGCATCGAACAGCTGGTCGTAGGTCAACTCGCGCAAGGCGGGGTTGCTCACATCGGGGCTCATGGAGCACGTTTTGTTGGTAGGACCAACCGAACCTGCCACAAAACGGGGCTTATCTTCAGAAGTAAACTCGTCAGCAGCCTGACGGGCCAGGCGTGCACCTGCCAATGCCATGTCGTAACAGGCACTTTCCAGATGGTAGTCGGCCTCCGAGATGCGCTGGCTGCTGAAAGTGTTGGTCTCAATGATGTCGGCACCGGCAGCAAGATATTTACGGTGGATGTCAATCACCACGTCGGGGCGAGTAAGGTTGAGCATGTCGTTGTTGCCCTTCATCTGCCCCTCAGCATCCTTGAACCGCTCGCCGCGGAAATCGGCCTCGGTCAGTCCGTACTGCTGAATCATGGTACCCATGGCACCATCGAGAATAAGTATTTTCTGCCTGATTAGTTCTTGTATGGTCATTCTCAATCAATAATGCTTAATGGCACGGTCCATCTCGCGACGGTCTTCCTTCTCTTTCATCGTCTGCCGCTTGTCGTACACCTTCTTACCCTTGGCCAGCGCGATGTCAACCTTCGCACGTCCGTTCTGGTCGATGAAAACGAGCGTCGGCACAATGGTGAAGCCCACCGCCTTGGTGCCTTCCTCCAGTTTGTGAATCTCTCGACGCGTGAGCAGCAGCTTGCGGTCGCGCTTGGCCTCGTGATTGCTGTACGAGCCATAGAAATAGGGGGAAATATTCATGCCGCGCACCCAAATCTCGCCGTTGGTGATGAAACAATAGGCATCAACCAACGAGGCTTTGCCGGCACGGATTGACTTGATTTCAGTTCCCGTGAGCACAATGCCCGCGGTGAACTCATCCACAAAAAAGTACTCAAACGAGGCTTTCTTGTTCTTTATCTGTACAGGACTCTTCTTTCGAAGTTCCAGTTCTTCTTTATTCATGCTATCGTTGCGAATTTCTCAATATTCTCGTCCACGTAGTGCGCCATCATCTCATTCCACGCCTCCTCGTTCTCAATGAAGTCGTCGTCGTACTCCTCAAACTCGGGGAAACGTTCGTAGAGCGCCATGAACTCCTCGTCAGAACAGTCGGCCTCAATCTCATCATGATGTTGTTTGTAAAGCGTGTGGACGTTGTAAACCATTTTTGAAAGGTCTCTCAATCCCCAGAGACGAAGCATCTTTGCAAAAGGATTCAGGAAAATGAACGGACCGAGGCCGTTGTGAATCAACTGAATAAATCCGCCCTCCATCACCTCCTCGTGCAGCATGTGGTAGGCCACCAGCGTAATCTGCTCAGCGTTAAGCTCGCCCATGGTCTCAGCTGTCAACTCACCGCCAACAGAATCCAGAATGGCATCGACAAACACCCCGAGGAACTTGTCAATACCCTTCTCCGCAGCCTCACGTAGCGAGGCATCAGTCACAATTACTTTGTTCATCTTCTACTTTGCATAAGACAAGCTGCATCTCAGCATAAGAACAAGTTCTTCTGCATTCGATTTGCATTGTCTTTCAAAAACAAAGAGTGATATTCTTAAAGTAAGAACATCACTCCCTTTTGTAGTCGATAGGGGAATCGAACCCCTATGCCAAGATTGAGAATCTTGTATCCTAACCATTAGATGAATCGACCAAAGAACTGCGCATCATTCGAAACATCCCCCTGGCGGAAGGAGGGGGATTCGAACCCCCGGTACGGTTACCCGTACGGCAGTTTAGCAAACTGCTGGTTTCAGCCACTCACCCATCCTTCCTGGGCTCGTTTTTGATTTGCCAAGCATTGTTTCTCAAATGCGGTGCAAAGGTAATGCTATTTTTTCATTCCTCCAAATTTTTTCAGAGAAATTTTTCATGACAACAGAAAAAAACTCGCTTCAGACAAAAAGACATTTAGACACAGAGACACAGAGACACCCTTTTGCGGTTTGAAATGTTAAAATCAGGAAAAGTGTGCACAATTGTGCACAAAACAGATTGTGGAGTGAAAACAAATGCGTGCTGTTCATATAAGCATGCTTTAAAAACGTATCTATACGCTTTGTTTTGGCAAACCTACACTTTATGAACGCAAAGTGCAGGTTTACGCGCAAATTATCTAGAAAATTTGAACGTAAACCAATGGGTTGTGATGACAGAGCGAACAGATACTCAAACAAAGCGTTGGGTTATGGTTTCGAATTATGCAGAAAAAAGCGTGCGATGATACTGAATTCTCAGCATCACCGCACGCAGTCAGCAATCAAGGCTCGTGGCCAAAGAGTTAGTCGAGGTTGAGGCCCTTCTTGATGGCTTCGATTTTCTCCTCAGCACCCTTCATGCAGCGCTCGTAGCAGCCGGCGCACTTGAAGGTCGGGTCTTTGACCTCGATGTAGAACTTAATCTTCGGCTCAGTTCCCGATGGGCGCACACTCACCTTAGTGCCGTCTTCGCAGAACCACTGCAGCACGTTGCTCTTGTCGGGCATGTCGAGTTTCTCAACAGTTCCGTCGGCCTTCTTCAGCTCCAGTTTCTGGAAGTCTTTCGAGTAACTGATTTTCGAGCCTCCGAGGTCGGTTGGCGGAGTGTTGCGGAAGTCGGTCATCATCTGCTTAATCTCGTCGGCACCGGTCTTGCCCGGACGAACCACGTTGACGGTGAACTCGCGCGAGAATCCATACTCGGCATAGATGTCCATGAGCAGGTCATAGAGCGTCTTGCCGTTGTCGCGCGCCCATGCTGCAATCTCGCAGATGAGGCAGATGCTGGCGGGTGAATCCTTGTCGCGCACCTTGTCGTATGGCAGGAAGCCGAAGCTTTCCTCGCCGCCGCCAATGTACTTCTTCGTGCCCTCGTTGACGCGGATTTCGTTGGCAATCCACTTGAAGCCGGTGTAGCAGTCGGTGTACTCCACCTGGTTCTGCTTGGCAATCTTGGCGATGAGCTCGGTGGTGACGATGGTCTTGACGATGAACTCGTTGCCCTTCAACTGTCCGAGTTTCTTCTTGTTGGCGATGATGTACCAAGAGAACATCATGCAGGTCTGGTTACCGTTCAGAATCTCCCACTCGCCCTTGCTGTTGCGGCAGACGATGGCCAGACGGTCTGCGTCGGGGTCGCTGGCAATCACAAGGTCGGCGTTGAGTTTGGTTCCCAGTTTCATTCCGAGTGTCATTGCCTCGGGGTTCTCCGGGTTGGGCGACACGACTGTCGGGAAGTTTCCGTCGATGACCATCTGCTCTGGTACTACGTGGATGTTTTGGAATCCCCATGAGCGGAGAGCCATAGGAACGATGACGCGTCCGGTGCCATGCATGGCCGAATAGACGATGTTGAGGTCTTTCTGGCGCAGGATGACATCCTGGTCAACCATTGCCTCCTTCACAGCCTGAATGTAGTCCCAGTCCATTTCACCACCGATGATTTGGATGAGGTCTTTATTGCCCTCGAACTTCACATCGTGGATGGTCACCTTGTTCACCTCTTCGATGATGCCCTTGTCGTGGGGTGCAAGCACCTGTGCGCCGTCGTCCCAGTAAGCCTTGTATCCGTTATACTCCTTGGGGTTGTGGCTGGCGGTGACATTGACACCTGCCTGGCAACCGAGCTGACGGATGGCAAACGAGATTTCGGGTGTCGGGCGGAGGCTCTCGAAGAGATAGACCTTGATGCCGTTGGCAGAGAAGATGTCGGCTACCGACTCAGCAAACATGCGGCCGTTGTTGCGGCAGTCGTGACCTACAACGACGGCTGGCTGGATGTCGGGGAATGCCTTGTTGATATAGTTGGCGAAGCCTTGTGTGGCCATGCCAACGATATACTTGTTCATTCGGTTGGTTCCGGCACCCATGATGCCGCGCAGTCCTCCTGTACCGAATTCCAAGTCACGATAGAAGGCATCAATGAGTTCAGTCTTGTCGTCGTTGTCGAGCATTGCCTGAACAGCATTGCGTGTTTCCTCATCAAAAGCAGGGGCGAGCCACTCCTTGGCTCGAGCCTCGCATTGCAGAATAAGCTCTTTGTTATTATCCATGATGATTGATTATTAATAAAAGAAATAAATTGTGAACTATTTTAAGAGTGTTGTTTTTGGCGTATTAGCTTTTGGGCTTTTTATCTTGCTCAATGTTATTCCTTGCAAAGATATAATTTTTTCGCAAAACTTCCAAAAGAACTGCAATTATTATTATTTTTTAAGGTAGTAAAAGCCCCCCTATTGCTTTTTGGGGGGCACGGAATAGAATCCGCCAGACTCTTTGAGCATGCGGCGGGCAAAACTCTCAGGATAGCCGGGACGGCTCACCGTAGAACCGAGTCCTTCCTTCGTTCGGAGGAAACGGCCTGCCGAGTCGGGCTTCACAGCCATGTCGTTGTATTTCACTATCAAAAAGGTAGCCAACTGTTTCCAGCGGTCGAGCATCTGCTGGGCCTGGGTATTGCTGTAATTGTTGAGATAGGCCACGGCCTCATCGGGGCTTTGGGCATAGAGCACAACGGCACGGTCTTCCACAGTCTTTTGCTGGCTGAAATAGCTCTGCTCGAGCGAGTCGCGCACCTGTTTGAGCGACGGGAACATCATGGAATAGCGCGGATAAACCATGTTGCTCACCCAGTTGCACACCCAATAGGCGTTCTTGTCGGAGAATGTCACCGCATCGGCGCCTGGGGTGTTGTAGCACTCGGGCTGAACGGTATTGCCACAATAGATGGGCGTATAGGCCACCATGTTGCCGTCGTCGTTGCCAAACCAGAAGAGGCCGCCAATCTGACGGGGCAACCACGAGCGCATCTGACTGACGTAGGTGAAGCCTGTCTGCTGGGTGCTGGTAGGACGCTCGTTGAAATACTCCTTGCCGTCAACCTTGTAGGAAAGTGGCGTAGGACGGTAGGGCATTTCCCAGATGCCACAACCAAGGTCTTTGTCGAGTGCCAAAGGTGTGCCTTCATAGTGGTCGCGCATGCACTCCATAAGCTCCTGAACGCTGACCTTGTGAGGGGCCTTAATCCACAACGGCATACGCTCGCAGTTCTCCAACGGCTCTTTGCCCATGACGAAAGGCAGGTAGCGGTCGAACGACTTGTCGAAATGGCGGAAGAATGACCACACGCGCGCCTCGCAATAACGGCGGCCGCTAAAGTCGGGCTCGGCATAAGCGTCGTTGTAACTGAAATCAGCATCCTTGCCACTGAACCATCCCATGGCGCGGGCATACTTCACCACATTCTTCGAGAACATCACATTCTTGGTGTCCTTCATGTTGAAACGGGTGATGCGGCTCTGGTTGGCATGGGCACAGATGGCATCGTCGGGAATGCGGATGGCCACCCACACGGTGCGCTCCTTCGAGACTTTGCGGTTGCTTCCGCATCCCATCATCTCCATAATCCAAGCCTCGTTGGGGTCGCAGATGGTGAAGGTCTCACCTTCGGAATTGTAGCCATACTGCTCAACAAGCGTGGTCATGATGCGGATAGCCTCGCGTGCAGTTTTCGAACGCTGCAGGGCGATATAAATGAGCGAGCCGTAGTCAATGATGCCCGTGGTGTCAACCATCTCCTCGCGGCCACCGAACGTGGTCTCGCCAATGGTCACCTGGTATTCGTTGATGTTGCCGATGACGTTGTAGGTCTCAGCAGCCTCGGCAATGGCACCATGATATTTGTTGGTGTCCCAGTCGTAAATCTGCCGCATGGAGCCCGGTGCATGCTTGGCAGCGGGATAATGGCAGAGACCGGTGAACATGCCGTATGAATCGGCGTTGTAGGTACACATGACGCTTCCGTCGGCTGATGCATCTTTGCCGACAATGAAATTGGTGCAGGCCTTAGTGGGCATTATTGTGCCGCATATGGCCAGGAAAAATAGAATGATTTTTTTCATCTTAATCGTGCTATGTTTTTTTGGTTATGACTTATTATCAATATTGGAATTCTGTTTCAAATGTGCGCTGGTTGTTGCAATTGTCAACAGCCACAAACTTCAGTTTCCGCTTTTTGCCGTTAGGACGCACAGGCGTACGCTCAAGGTCACAACTAACCCAAGGACTTTTGCCCACCTCCTCGAACAAAACAAACTGGCCGTCCACATAGCCTCGCCATGTGCGGAGTCCGCTCTTCGTGTCGCTGATGCCAACCGTCAGACGGCGTCCCAAACTCATGGCATTGATGAGCGGGGCTTCGTTGTCGTAGGCAATCTCGTAGGTGGAGCCAAGCTCACGCACACGAGCTTCAACCCAGCCGTTGCGACACTTGCCGCCCATGAACCTGTCAGAACCCCAATGGCTGACAACATAGAGTTTTGAGGAGTCTGCAACATTCACAGACCGGTGGCACTTCAGACGAAGTGTAGCCCAAGAAAGCAAAGGGCATGAGCCTGTCGTCTGCAACGTATAAGCGTCGGACAACTTGTCGGGCTGTGAAATGATGTTTGGATGCAATTCCATGTCATTGGACAGCACATGGCGGGGTAATGTTAGTTCTATGCCTTCGGCCACAAAATGATTCACTCGGTCATGCCGCATCAGGCGGAGCATGTCTGGAGGTGTAGAGGCAGGAATAGTACGTTTCTCTCCACGAACCGTGAACTCGTATTCGCTGGTGTTTCCGGCATAGTCGATGAGCGTGTATTTCAATTGGTAGTCGCGCTCCTCATTGAACTCAATAATGCCGCGGTTCTCGTCGGCATGAAGAATCTGCAAGGTGTTGCCAGGCTCAAGAAACGAACGCATGTACCACACGTTGCTATGCAGATAGTGCTGGTAATCGCCCCACGAGTTGACCATGAGGTTAGCATTCATGGGAATGTTGTTAACGTCGCTACTAAAAACCTCGCGCCCGTCAACGCTTAAAACTGTGCGCCGAATGCCATAGTTGTTGTAACTTTGCTCCATATAGTCATTGGCCCAAAGCCCGAAGCCTACCCTGCCCCACGCCGTGAGCTCGCGCGTAAGACGATGGGAAGAGAATCCAAAGTACTGTTGCACCTGCGCACCATTGAACACACCCTCGCCATGCATCGGATAGGCCATGAAGGCATGGGCCTGCGGAGGTGTGCCATCCTTGACATAAGGTTTCAGGAAATCGAGCGGGTCAAGCATGTTCCACGTTCGCGTGTCGTGAATCTCAAGATGCAGGTGTGGAGCCTGCGACGAACCTGTGTTGCCGCTCAATGCAATGAGCTGACCTTGGGCAACAGGGCAGTCTGTGGCCTTCAGGTGAACGTCAGCCTGATAACTTTCATGGGCATACTGCCAACGGCGAAGAGCGGCCTCAAGCGCTGGAGCGAACTTCTTCAGATGGCAATAAACACTGGTGTAGCCTTCGGGATGGCGCACAAAAACGGCATTACCGAAACCATAAAGTCCAACGGTAAGACGCTCAACGTATCCGTCAGCAATGGAGAAGATGGGTTTACCTTCCACACGCTCGGTCTTCACATCAATACCGCCGTGGAAATGGTTGGGGCGAGGCTCGCCGAAATTGCCAGCTAGCGATATTTCATAATGAACGGGAGAGGCACAATTTAATTGTCCATTGGCCCAAGCCAATGGACAAGCCGACAAGAGCCACAAAAGAGCGGCAATCCTGACCGGCAATATGGTGCCTCGCCTGCTCAACATGCCTTGAAACTCATGTCAAGGCCCTTCACCGAGTGGGTCAAAGCACCAACAGAAACATAATCAACACCACACTCAGCATAATCGCGGATGGTGTCGAAAGTGATGCCGCCACTTGATTCAGTCTCAAAACGTCCAGCAACCATCTCCACAGCCTTCTTTGTGTCGGCCACGCTGAAGTTGTCGAGCATGATGCGATCGATGCCGCCGCAATCCATTGCCTGTTGGAGCTCGTCGAACGAACGCACCTCAATTTCAATCTTGAGGTCGAGGCCTTTCTCTTTCAGATAGGCGTGACAACGGTTAATGGCATTGGCTATGCCACCCGAGAAATCGACATGATTGTCCTTGAGCAGAATCATGTCGAACAGACCGATGCGGTGGTTCACTCCGCCGCCAATTTTCACAGCCAGTTTCTCAAGCATACGCATACCGGGAGTAGTCTTACGAGTGTCGAGCACTCGGGTGTGAGTACCTTCAAGGCGCTCCACATAGCGGTGGGTCATGGTGGCGATGCCGCTCATGCGTTGCATGATGTTGAGCATCAGGCGCTCAGTTTGCAACAACGAACGCACACGGCCACTAACAATCATTGCCACGTCGCCTTTCTTCACTTGTGAGCCATCGCCCATAAGCACCTCAACCTGCATTTCAGGGTCAAAGCGCGCAAACACTTTCTTGGCCACCTCAACGCCAGCAAGTATGCCGTCTTCCTTAATAAGCAGGCGCGAGCGGCCCATGGCATCCTCGGGAATGCAACAGAGCGTGGTGTGGTCACCGTCGCCAATGTCTTCAGCAAACGAAAGGTCGATGAGCCTATCTACTAATTCGTCAACACTAAGCATGATAATGTAGATTTAGGGTTAATAGGAAATACTGTTCACAAACAATCAGTCGTTCAGATAGATGCCGAATCCAATTTTCAGACCAACAGTAGAGCGGTCAGAGAAATCCTTAGTTGAAATGTTGTAATAGATTGCAGGCTCGACGGTTACCGTGCGGCTGAGGAAGAATGCATAGCCAACCTCAACACCTGGCATCAAATCGTTGCAACCCTTGTAAGCATGGACATAATTGAGATTTGCACCCAAATACAGACCGTTCTGCTCGATATAGTAACGGGCACCGCCACCAAAAGAAAATGAATCATCGGCAGGACCGTTCGTGTTGAAGCCTACATTGCCCAACACCAACCAGTTGTCGAAAACGAAATAACCTGCCGTGGCGTTAAGACCAAGCGTGAAATCATCAACAGAATTGTAGTGCAGGTCTAACCCTGAGACAGAAGCGCCAATGAAATACTTGTCCTGGTGGAACGGAGTGGTCTTATAACCATAATACTGAGCCTGTGCGGCTACGGTCATCGCCAAGGCGACAATCATCATTGCAATTTTTTTCATGTTTGTTCTTTTTTGTATTTGAATAATTCTATTTGTTTTCATTTGTTATCTTGCGCTCGCGACTGAACCAAGTGCAGAACCAAGCAATGGCCACGATGAGTGCCGCGCCGCCAACACCATAGCCCACCATCATGTCGAAACCAAAGGCATTTTTCGAAATCATGAGGAAGGATGAGCAAACCACAGTCATGAACAATGCCGGGATGAGCGTCACCCAGAAAGGTTTGCGCTCGCGTACCAGGTAAACGGTAATTGCCCAAAGGGTGAACACAGCCAGCGTCTGGTTGCCCCATCCGAAATAGCTCCAAATGACGTTGAATCCGTCGGGGTTCTCAATATTGAAGAACAAGAGCAACAATGTGGCTCCGAAAAGCGGAATGCAAATCCAGATACGCTTCATAATGGTGCGCTGCTCCAGATGAATGAACTCGGCAATGATAAGTCGGGCAGAACGAAGTGCCGTATCACCACTGGTAATTGGTGCAGCCACCACACCAAGCAAGGCCAATATGCCGCCAAATGTGCCCAGCCAGCCCTGGCTTACAGTTGTAACTACCTCGGGAGCCTGCAAGGTGAGAGGAGCACCAAGTTCCTGGGCAGCACCACCATAGAAGAAATACATAGAAACTGTTGCCCATATAAGAGCCACAAGGCCTTCGGTAATCATTGCACCATAGAACATGGGGCGTCCAAGTTTCTCGCTTTTCACACATCGGGCCATGAGCGGCGTCTGAGTGGCATGGAATCCACTAATAGCACCACAGGCAATGGTAATGAATAATGCCGGGAAGATGGGCGAGGTGAAGCCTTCGCCATACAGACCGTCACTAAGTTCTGGCAACGAGGGCCACTTGATGAACACCACCGCCATCAGGGCAACTGCCATGAAGAGCATCGAGATGGCAAACAACGGATAAATCTTACCAATAATCTTGTCGATGGGAAGCATGGTGGCAATGATGTAATAAACAAAGATGATGCCGCACCATATATATACCCAAGACAGGTCGTCGCTCATCATCTTGCCCAATATCAGCGCAGGACTATACACAAACACCGCACCTACCATCATCAGCAGGAACACCGAGAACACCAGCATGACTTTCTTGGTGGTTGAACCCAGATATTTGCCGATGAGCTCGGGCAAGCCTGCTCCTCCGTTACGCATGGAGAGCATGCCACTCAAGTAATCGTGAACGGCACCGGCAAAAATACAACCCAACACAATCCAAAGATAGGCCGCAGGACCGAACTTCGCGCCCATAATGGCACCGAAGATGGGGCCCGTGCCGGCAATGTTGAGAAACTGAATCATGAAAATCTTCCATCCGGGCAAGACGATAAAATCCACACCATCGGCTTTGGAAACAGCTGGTGTTGGCCGGTCATCGGGACGGACAACACGCTCGATGAACTTTCCATAAACGAAATAGCCCAACACAAGCGCTAATAAACTGACACAAAAAGTAATCATTTCCTGCTAAAAATGTAATATGATTGAAACTTTGTTGCAAAGTTAAGAATTTAATTTGAAATAAGGAAAACTTTTTGGCAAAGATTTCATTTACAAAAAAAATGCTTACCTTTGCAGCCAACTTTCAACGTTTAAGAATGAAAAGACTCTTTTTTGCCACCATATTGTGCCTGCTCACCATTGCTTTGCAAGCACAACAACAATACCCTAAACACGAAGTGAGAGCTGTGTGGCTCACAACCATCGGAGGGCTCGACTGGCCGCACAGCTATGCACAGACGTCCTACGCCATTGAGAACCAGAAACGCGAGCTTCGGCTCATTCTCGACCAGTTGCAACAGGCCAATGTCAACACCGTGCTCCTTCAGACCCGCATACGCGGCACCATGATATATCCCTCGATGTACGAGCCTTGGGACGGTTGTCTCTCGGGCAAGCCTGGTGTTTCTCCAGGATACGACGCGCTGCGCTTTGCCATCGATGAGTGCCACAAACGCGGAATGGAACTGCACGCATGGGTTGTTACCATTCCTGTAGGTAAGTGGAACACGCTGGGATGCCAACGCTTGCGTCAGCGTTATCCGAAACTCATCCTGAAAATTGGCGCAGAAGGATACATGGACCCCGAGGCCCAACAGACGGGCGACTACCTTGCCGACATCTGCCGCGAGATTACACGTAACTACGACATCGACGGCATTCACCTCGACTACATCCGCTATCCCGAGACATGGAACCGCCGCATCAATCTGGCTGCTGGGCGCAACAATATCACCAACATCGTGCGTAAAATCAGAAATGCCGTCAAAACAGAGAAACCTTGGGTGAAAATGAGTTGCTCACCCATCGGCAAATACGACGACCTTACCCGCTACTGGAGCCACGGCTGGAACGCACGCACCAAAGTATGTCAGGAGGCACAGGCATGGTTGCGCGACGGACTGATGGACGAGCTTTTCCCCATGATGTATTTCCGCGGAGAGCAGTTCTTCCCCTTTGCCATCGACTGGGCCGAGAATGCCTACGGCAAAATTGTAGCACCAGGCCTGGGCATCTATATGATGCACCCGCGCGAACTGAACTGGAGTTTCGACATTTTCAAACGCGAACTCAATGTGCTGCGCGAGTATGGCATGGGACACACTTACTTCCGCTCCAAATTCTTCACCGAAAACACCAAAGGCATCTACCGGTACGTCAGCCAGCAGCTCGACCGCTTCCCCGCACTCGTGCCGCCCATGACCTGGCAGAGCCGAGTTCGCCCACTGCCACCCACGGCTATGAACATCAGCAACGGATGGCTTTCTTGGAGCGGAGCCAGAGACCAGAGCCGTTCACCTTATTTATTATATAATATATACGCCAGCCACGAATATCCCGTGGATGTAACCGACGCGCGCAACCTTGTGGCAGCCCGCAAGCAGGAAAACAGCGTGGTCGTTAAGTCATCTCCACAACGGCCGCTCTACTACGCCGTGACGGCCATGGACCGCTACGGAAATGAGAGCGAGCCTCTGCAGATGGCAGCACCCAAACGCAAGACTGCTGCGGCCAACATGCTGAAAAACGATGGCCGAAAACTGCAACTGCCGGAACGAGGACAGGTGAACGACGCTAACTACATCATCATCGAGAACATGGCCGGACAGATGGTGGCCACACGCCCCTGGCAAGGTAACACCATCAGCATTGCCAAACTTCCCGAGGGCGTATATACCGTGCGCTCCATCAACCGCAAGCATGTAACCCACAGGTTGGGACAGTTTGTCATCAAGCGATGACACAACCACCACTACCGCTTTTTGTCCTAAATTCATCCGCAAAACAGCCGTTTTTCACGACAAAACAAACGTTTGCGCAATATTTTTCGTTAAGTTTTGCTAAATTTTACACATTGTGTACCCACACAATCATTTTAGCCGATTTTTACCATAAAAAAGTTTTGACATATAAAAAAAAACTCCTATCTTTGCACTCGTTATCCTGAAAACAATCTTTTTACCTTAAAAAAACTAATACCTATTGAAGATATGAAGCGGTCACCTGTGAAGGTCATCGCTTTATTTTTTTGTTCCTTCCCCACTACATCACCCAAAACCGTACCATCCCCACATAATTGGGGTCAGCGGATTTTTCTGGTTGGTGAAGCCGGCTGATCAAGAGTAAAGGGTGGCCAGCCTGTACATGAAGAACCTGATGTCCCCCACACCTCTGAACTGTGTTCTGAAAGCCTTGATTTTTGCGTTGAAGGACTCCGCC
>JAFZSI010000003.1 GCA_017619445.1 Prevotella sp. | reverse complement strand
CTGCCAAGGTGGTCCCTCAGGTAGAAATGATACTCGGGAGCGGTCAGGGGAGAGGTGACGTAGCCACCGTCAACGAGGATGTAGCGGATGCTGTCGCCGCCAAAGACCACGTTGCCGCAGTAGCTGACGGTGTCGGTCGTGTAAAGATTACCGGGGGTCGGGGGCTTGACGGGCTGAAGGGCGGCGTTGTCGTACTGGTAGGTGTAGTATTCTGTAATCACAACCGGTTGAGTGACATTGCTCATGGAATGCGCGGTGGTTAGCATGTCTGTCCTTCCGTCCGCAACAGGCGGAGGCGAGGCAGCCTGCACCGAGAATGCAAACACAGACAGCAGTGCGGACAGCAATACCATGTACTTACTGCCTAATATTTGGCTGATTTTGTTAATACGCATCCTTTATCGTTTTTTGCAGCGGATTACACATTCACCGAATAATGCTCTGAGAGTTATAGTACATCCCATCTTAGGGCATCAAACTTGGCTTTTGTCTTTTCACTGTATATGTACTTTTCTGTATTATCATCAAGATAAATTGGGCTGATGACTCCGCTTGCAAGATCTGTAAGCTTGCATTCTATCTGAGGTTTGTCGATAAAATCTGTTATCAATAACGAACTGTCTGTGATGACAAGATGACGAACATTATAGTGAATAAAAATAGAATCAGGATAAGTCTGGAATATATAGTCTTCTCCCAACAAATTGTTCTTTTTATTATACACAGAAAGTACTAGACGGTAATCGTATGACGTACAAACATGGTTCAAGCATATTTTTATACTATATTTATTTATAGTTTTCTTTTTAAAAAATATCGAACATGTATAGTTTTCTTCTCTAAATCTTTGATGCAAGTCCAACAGTTCATTTACTGGAATAGCTTTCGCAGTGTCAGCAATTGCATACGCTCTTTCCAGTAAAGACAAATAGAACTCGAAGCGTTGATGTTCATCGAACATTTCTGAATATCTTATGAAATCAACTTCACTCAAATGGAGATTAACAGTAAGGGACTTAACTGATTTTTCCACCTTACAACCATCGCCTCCTTTTGTTATGCTACAGAAAAGCATATTATAAGTTCCATCTGTTTCTATTTTGCGTTGTCTTATAATGTTAGACAAATAATAGGAAACAAAGAAGGTGTTGTATCTGAATTTGTTTTCAAAATCTTCTCCAAACCCAGAATTACTTGATGTCAAAACAATTTTACGTAGTATCATTATTATGGTATTTGATGTTTGTTCTCATTTAGATGCCCTTTTTCTCTTAGTTTAGCAGCCCCCCGTTCCGTTGGATGTTCGGTGGAACCAACGGTCGCTGGCCGAAGGGAAAAGCAATTGTAATCCGCCGCAATTGAGTATCAGCATCACCAGATGCGAAGAAAGAACGGTCAAGATGAGTCTGTTTCATTGTGTCCTCGTGGTTTCGTTGGCAAATATAGGGAAAAACAATGAAAGTGCCAAATTATTTGAGTACACAAAATACACAAAAGTACATTTTGTAAACCCATGGACTTCACATTTTTCACTTTTGACTTCACATTTTTCACTTTTGACTTCACATTTTTCATTTTTGGAATTTACAAGAATTTACAAGAAAGTACGAAAAACGCCGATGAAATGGCGTATTTTTGTGAGTTAGCTGCGTGTATTCAGCTACGGGCAACATAACTCGTTGGTTTACGCGCAAATTTTCTAGAAAATCTGAACGCGAAGTGGCTCGTTAGGAATCGTAAAGCTAAGCGTTGTTTTTCTGAAGCATTGCTCTACGAACATAAAGTGTATGTTTGCAGTCAGATTATCTAGAAAATTTCATCGTAAAGCGCATGGTTGAGAATTGCGGTGTTGGGAGTTATTATTGTCAAGTGTTTCTCTGGAATGGTTTTTTCGGCAAAACAAAAGAAAAAAGGCGTTTCCTTTTGTTTTTCGCTCGCTTAATTGTACCTTTGCATCGTCTTAACGCATACGGGC
This sequence comes from Prevotella sp., assembly GCA_017619445.1. Classification (GTDB taxonomy): domain Bacteria; phylum Bacteroidota; class Bacteroidia; order Bacteroidales; family Bacteroidaceae; genus Prevotella. The sequence continues at coordinate 25,726 of JAFZSI010000003.1, read as the reverse complement.
AAAAGCAGCAACAAAAAGAAAGAGAGAAATAAACAGATTATTAACGAGGAAGCAACAACAAATAATCATCATGCAACAAAGACTTATCATCTACAATACGCTGACGCGCCAGAAAGAGCGCTTTGAGCCACTTCACGCCCCAAACGTGGGCATGTATGTTTGCGGGCCTACCGTCTATGGCGACCCGCACTTGGGTCATGCCCGCCCGGCCATCACCTTTGACCTCGTGTTCCGCTACCTGAAGCACTTGGGCTATAAGGTGCGCTACGTCAGAAATATCACCGACGTGGGCCATTTGGAGCACGATGCCGACGAGGGCGAGGACAAGATTGCCAAGAAAGCTCGCTTAGAGCAGTTAGAGCCCATGGAGATTGCCCAATACTACACCCACCGCTACCATCAGGCCATGGATGCGCTCAACGTGCTGCGTCCCAGCATTGAGCCTTGCGCCACAGGGCACATCATCGAGCAGCAGCAGCTGGTGCAGCAGATTCTGGACAACGGGTTTGCCTACGAGTCGAATGGCAGCATTTATTTTGACATTGAGGCCTACAACCAGCAGCATCGCTACGGTATTCTCTCGGGCCGCTCGTTAGAGAACATCAAGGACGAGAGCCGCGAGCTGGCAGGCATCGGCGAAAAGAAAAACCAGGCCGACTTCGCCCTGTGGAAAAAAGCACAGCCCGAGCATATCATGCGCTGGCCCTCGCCCTGGAGCGACGGTTTCCCCGGCTGGCACTGCGAGTGCACGGCCATGGGGCGCAAATACTTGGGCGAGCAGTTCGACATCCACGGTGGTGGCATGGATCTGGTGTTCCCGCACCACGAGTGCGAGATTGCACAGGCCGTGGCCTCGATGGGGCATCAGGCCGTGAAATACTGGATGCACAACAACATGCTGACCATCAACGGGCAGAAGATGGGCAAGTCCTATAACAACTTCATCACCCTGGAGCAGTTCTTCACCGGCAACCATCCGCTGTTAGAGAAGGCTTACTCGCCCATGACCATCCGCTTCTTCGTGCTTTCGGCACACTATCGCGGCACCGTGGATTTCAGCAACGAGGCGTTGTCTGCTGCCGAGAAGGGACTGGAGAAAATGATGAACGCCATCAGCGACCTCAACCGCATACAGCCCGCGGCAAAGTGCGACGCGGAGACCGAGCGCATCGTGAAGCCGCTGCGCCAGAAATGCTACGACGCCATGAACGACGACCTTGCCACCCCGCAGGTCATCAGCCTGTTGTTCGAAGCCTGCACCGTAGTCAACAAACTGGTTGACCACAAGGCCACCATCTGCGCCGACTGTCTGAAGGAACTCAGCGAGGTGATGCATCTCTTTGCCGAGGACATCCTCGGACTGAAAGCAGAAAGCGGAAGTGGAAATGCGGAGCGCGAACAGGCCTACGGCAAAGTGGTGGACATGGTGCTCGACCTGCGCGCTAAGGCCAAAGCAGCCAAAGACTGGGCCACCAGCGACCAGATTCGCGACGAGCTGGCCGCCGCCGGTTTCGAGGTGAAAGACACCAAGGACGGCGTAACGTGGAAACTGAACAAGTAAATTTTTTCGGGGGTACGAAGGTACGGGGGTACGAGAATAGCTGTTTCTTTTAGATTCTCTATTAGAAATACATTTCTCGTACCCCCGTACCCCCGAAAAACGTACCCCCGAAAAAGCATCAGGGAATTACAAATTCTCCATCAGCACGTCCCACACCGCAATGATGTGGCACACGCTGCCGGCAAGAACAAAGAAATGAAAGACGGTATGCATGTACCGTCTTTTATTGATGCTGTAGAAAACGGCTCCCGTGATGTAGCAAACTCCTTCGGCAACAATCCAGATTACTGCGGCGGTGCTGACGCAAGCCAACAGCGGCTTGAAGGCTACCAATACCGACAACCCCATCAGACAAAAACAGATGGTTTCCAGGTGGCTGTGGTCTTTCAGCCTACGGAAACTCATCACCGTACCTACAATGGCGCAGAGCCACTGAAACACAAACAACGCCCAGCCCCACAGCCCGGCTTCGCGCAACGCAATGAGCGTGATGGGCGAATAGGAACCGGCAATATGCCAGTAGATGGCGGCATGGTCCCATTTGCGCAGCCGCTCTTTCCATTTGCTGCGAGCGCTTACGGCATGATAGACCGTAGAGGCTATGTACGACATCAACATGCCGAACAGATAGAGAATCACGCCTGCCGTGGCCCAGCCGTTGCCCGAACGGAAACACCAAACCAGGAAAATCACTCCCATCACCACGCCCAAAAGGATGCCCCCGCCGTGGCTCGACGAATTCCATATTTCTTCTTTGTGGTTGAAAAGAATGCGGCGCATAAGAAATGAGAAATGGGAAAAGAGTGATGGGAAATGGTAAAATTGTAAATTAAAAATAGTCTTTAAGTTGTGCGGCTAAGGCGGCCAGTTTCTCGGGATTTCCGTTGCCGAAACGCTGCCAGATATGCTGGCATGGCTCCAACAGCGGATGGATGATGAAGTCCTGACGGTTGAGGTATGGGTCGCAGAGTTGGTAGATGTCCATCACATCGACCACGGTCTGTACCTTGAGTTTCAGCAGCCGCGCCAGTTCCACTATTTCGGGCGTTGTGGTGACCATGGTGGCAGGCACCAGACGGAAATACAGGTCGAGAATCATGATGAGCATCACGGGCAGTATGGTCTCCTGATTCTTCTTTGTCGTTGGCAATGGAATAGGCTTGAAGTCGCGCTCGAACGACTCGTTCAGCTCAACACCCTCGTAGAAAGCCCCGCTGCTGTTGAAGCCCTGCTTCTGTCTGAGCAGCTTGATGCCCCTTGCCAGTTTGTTGGGATTGTCGGCATATTCTTTCCACAGGCGTTCAATCTTGGGCGTGTCGAGCCGCCGCAGTTCAAACATGCGCTCGTACAGGAATTGCGGATGAATGTGCAGTTCCAGACTCAGTTTCACCATGGGTTTGCTGTAGAGTGGTTTCACTCCAAGTGGTTTTTTCAGGTACAGTTGCATCAGCAGCAACCAGTATTCGTCGTTCCAAAGCGGATGTTTTGTCATGGCAAATATTTACTATTTACAGATTTACGGATTTACTATTTCTCCCAGCAGCGTAGCGGAGGTGGAGCCAGTGATGCGCACGGTCACCGTCTGGCCGATGTGATGGCAGCCTTTGTCAAACACCACCATCTTGTTTTGACTGGTGCGCCCGCAGAGCTGCTGGCGCGAGCGTTTGCTAAATCCTTCCACCAGCACGTCGAATGTTTTTCCCTCGTCCAAGCGGTTGCGCTCGGCACTGAGTTGTGTCTGCAGGGCAATCAGCTCGTTCAGCCGTTGCAGTTTCACCTCTTCGGGCACGTCATCGGGCAGATGGCGCGAGGCGTAGGTGCCCGGGCGTTCGGAATACTTGAACATGAATGCCGAGTCGTAGCCAACCTCGCGCATCAGCGAGAGCGACAGCTGGTGGTCTTCTTCGGTTTCCGAGTGGTAGCCCACGAAGATGTCGGTGGTGATGGAGCATTCGGGCACAATGCGTCGGATGGCCGCCACGCGGTCCATGTACCATTCACGCGTGTATTTGCGGTTCATCAGCTTCAGGATGCGGTCGGAGCCGCTTTGCACGGGCAGATGGATGTGCTTGCACACATTGGGCACTTCGGCAATGACGCGAAGCGTCTCGTCGCTCATGTCCTTGGGATGGCTGGTGGTGAATCTGACGCGCATTTCGGGCGCAGCCTCGGCCACCATGCGCAACAACTCTGGGAAGGCCCCCCCTACTGCCCCCGAGGGGGCTTCATTACCTGTGAGGATATTTGTATCCCCCTCGGGGGATGACAGGGGTGCTTTATACGAGTTCACGTTCTGTCCCAACAACGTTACCTCCTTAAAGCCGCGGTCGCGCAGGTCGCGCACTTCACGCAGGATGCTCTCCACGTCGCGCGAACGTTCGCGGCCTCGGGTGTAGGGCACGATGCAGTAGTGGCAGAAATTGTTGCAGCCGCGCATGATGCTGACGAAGCCGCCGATTTTCTGTCCGTGAATGCGCTGCGGCACAATGTCGCGGTAGGTTTCAGTGGTTGACAGTTCTATATTGATGGCCTTGTGGCCAGTTTCTGCCTGTGCAATGAGGTCGGGCAACGTGAGGTAGCTGTCGGGCCCGGCCACGAGGTCGGCGTGGTGGTTCTCCAACAGGTCTTCCTTCACGCGCTCGGCCATGCAGCCCAGCACGCCGATGATGAGGGAACCTCTCCCCCCGCCCTCCCCTAAAGGGAGGGAGCTGTTGCACCTTGATTTCCGAATGGCATTGAGTGCTTCTAAGCGGCGGTAGATTTTCTGCTCGGCGTTGTCGCGCACCGAGCAGGTGTTCAGAAACACGGCATCGGCCTCGTCGATGGTGTCGGTCACCTCATAGCCAGCCATTTGCATGACCGAGGCCACCACTTCCGAGTCGGCCACGTTCATCTGGCAGCCATAGGTCTCAATATAGAGTTTCTTCATATTTTCTTATTCGTCTTTATCGTCGCCGTCATCCTTGCTTTTTGCAGCCTCGTTGAGGGCGTCGCGCAGCATTTTCTTGTCGAAGGTGAACACGTGGCCGAACAGACCCACAGAGAGCGTCTTTTTCTCACCGTTCAGATTGACGTGTGTGGTGTTGAACAGGTAGTAGTCATCCACCTTGAGTTTGCTGCCCAGAGCAACCTCAATCACTTTGTTCACTACACCCTTGCCGATGTTTGTAATCACATTGTCGCCGAAGCCCTGGTTGGAGGCTTCTTCGTCAACATATTCTTTCACGGCTTTCATCATGGCCTCTTTGTGGGCAGCCTTGTCGGGGCGTGTCATTACTGCGAGCACGGCCACGAGCAGGATGATAATAATAACGAGAAACTTTTTCATATTTTTTTGTTTTTAGAAATGATTATGGTTAGTGAATACTATTTTTCTCTAAAGCTTTTTGGGAATCAGCATGAACAGGTAATAGAAAGCCACGCCCGAAATGAGTCCCGCGATGGCATCCACCACATAATGGGCCTGAATATACACCGTTGATACGCATAGCAGCACGTAGAACGGCAGCAGTCCCCAGCATAGCCATTTGTTGCGGGTGCGCAGGGCCAGCAGCATCAGGATGGTACTCACGCCCACATGGCTGCTGGGAAAGGCGGCGGTGGGCCGTTCGCCTGCGTTGTGGGCATTCTCCACCATTTGATAGAAGACGCCGTCGCTCCATCCGGGGCTAGTCATTCGCTCGGCGTGAGTGTTGAAGTAGTCGCCCACATTGGGAAACACTCCCTTGGCTATCTCGTCAAGCCCCACGGCACCGAAGTAATACTGCGGGCCGGTGACGGGCAGTACCACATATATAATATAGTACAAAAAGAACGAGCCAGCCACAATCCAGGCCGTGCGTTGGAAGTCTTTGTAACGGAACAGAAACACAAACAGCATCACCACCAGAATCATGGGGAAATAGGACGCGTAGCCCAGGTCCATCAGCTCGCTGAACCAGTGCTGAGGCATCTGCTGGCAGAACAGCAGTGCTGGCTGGCACCCGAAAAGCTGTTGTTCCCATGTGGCAAACACATGGTCGAGATTGGGCAGCAGGCGGTTCAGCTCGTAAGTGTCGGGATACCACCAGGACAGCAGTGCCATCTGCGCCACCGCGCGCGCCAATACCATCAGTCGGCAGGGCACCATGCGATAGACAGCCCACAGGCTGGCCGTGATGGCCACCACGCGCATGCGCCCCCATATCATCGACTCGGGGTTGTGCAGTTTGGTGTAGGCAAAGAATATCATCAGCAGCGTGACAGCCAGATAGGCCATCACCACCCATTCAAATGCGAACAGCCCTTTGTGCGGGTTCTTCTCAATTCTTATATATTCTTTGACTGCTCTTTTCAATTTACAATTTTACAATTTTCAATTTACAATTTATTTATGCATTTAACAATTTGACCATTTTACTCCCTCCCTTTGGGAGGGTTGGGGTGGGTTCTCATTTAACAATTTGACCATTTTACTCCCTCCCTTTGAGAGGGTTGGGGTGGGTTCTCAATTCTCAAATCCACTTGTTGTCTTTATACCATTTGATGGTTTCCTTTACGCCGCTTTCCAGCTGCCACTCGGGTTTGTAGCCCAGTTCGTCGATAGCCGGGCGAATGTCGCAACGCCAGTTGCGCTGCCGCATGATGTGATACTTGTCGTTGTTCAGCGCGCTGATGCTGCCCGTCAGCCTGCCTGTCAGCTCGCCGCACCACGACACGGCCCTCAGCAGCCAGATGGGGGCGGTGATGCGCAGGCACCACGGGTTGCCCAGCTCTTGGCGAATCAGCCGGCTGAAGGCCTCGCTCTGATACACCTCGCCATCGCTCAGGAAATATTTGCGGCCGCTTGCACCGCGCTCCAACGCCAAGAACACCGCCTGCACCACGTCGCGCACATACACAAACGTGATGTCCTGACGGCGGAAGCCCACGGCAAAGTCTGAGTGCGCCTTGATGCTCTTGGCCACAAGGAAGTAGTCCTTCTCTCTTGGGCCGTAAACGCCTGTAGGCCGCAGCACCACATACGGAATCCTGCACTCGCTGTCCAGGAACTGCTCTGCCTGCAGCTTGCTCTCCCCGTAGGCAGTGTTGGGCTGTGGTGTGTCGCTCTCCCTAATCTCCGTGTAGGGCTGCTGTTCGCGTATGGGGCCGAAGATGCTGAGGCTGCTCAGATACACCAGTCTGCGCGGCAGCTTGTCAAGGCGTTGCAGGGCATTCACCAAGTGGCGTGTGCCCTCGGTGTTCACCTTCAGGAAGTCTTCGCGGTGCAGGCTTTTCGTCACACCTGCCGCGTGAACCACATAGTCGGGCTCCACCTCGTGCAGTGCCTCCGTCATCTGCTCCTCGTCCTGCATGTTGAGCTCCACGAAGCGGATGCGCTCGTCTTTGAGGAAAGCCCGCGAGCTGCTCTTGCGAACAGCCGCCCACACCTCCATGCCGCGGTTCAGCGCTTCCTCGACTATGAAACTGCCGATGAATCCGCTTGCGCCCGTTATCAGAATCTTCTCCATGACGTTTTGCCCTGTTAGGTTTCTCGCTGCAAAGGTACGAAAAATCTGAGTAAGTGAGCGCACAGAAAACTTGTTTTCTTTGCCGAGCGTGAAGATTTTATTCAATTCGTGAGCGAAAAACAAAATATATTTGAGTTTTCCTCACATAGAAGAAACAGAGTGGTACGCAGGTGTCTCACCTGCGATAATAACAGCAACATCACCAACCGCGCTAACCGCGGGTGAGACACCCGCGTACCAGTTCTCACGCTGAGATGCCCTTCCGCGTGACGTATCGTCAGCCTTTGCAATAACAGATACACGGGCCAGGAACACAAACCTACATTTTACGTGCAAATTCTCTAGAAAATTCAATCGTAAAGTCGCGCTTTATGAACATGGTCTTTTAAGTCAGGAACACAGACCTACGCTTTACGCACAAATTTTCTAGAAAATTCAATCGTAAAGCAATGCTTTGCGTCCGTAAAGTGCAGGTCTGTGAGCATAAAGCATTGGTTTATGGAAACAGGGCGTGGATATATTCTTTTGAGGTGGTTTTCCCATACCTTGACGTTAATGGACGGCACGGGGTCGCGGCGATTGTAGAAAAGGTTTTCTAAATAAATGTAAACAAACGGCAAGTTTTTGGGTAAAAACATTGAACTTTCCGAAGAATAATGTATATTTGTAACCGAGAAAAACCAGGAAAAACCAAAAGAAACAACAAAACAACCATAGTATTCACTTAAATCTTAAAAACCATGAAGTACAGACTTTTACGTTTTTCGCTATTGAGCATGCTCGTCATGTTCATGGCGGCGTGGGGCAGTCAGACTGCCATGGCCGCAGACAAATGGGTAAAAACCGACCCGTCGGCCCTTAACGAGAACGACCAGGTGGTCATTGTTGACCTGACCTCTGGCAAAGCTATGTCGAACAACAACGGAACGTCAAGTGCACCCTCTGCTGTTCCTGTGACGCTGAACGCGAACAAGACTGAAATCAGCGGAACGGTTGATACCAACCTGACTTGGTTTGTGGAGTTAGACAACTCTGGAACCGCCAAAACCTTCAAGTTTGTTGCCAATCTACCAGCTTCAACCGCAGTTTCAACCTCGGCATCTTACCTCTATTGCATCAACGCAAACAACGGTGTGCGTGTGGGAAAAAGCGACAACACCGCTTTCATTATGCAAGTGGCTGACCAAAACAACGAAAACGACTATCTGTTTAATGTTGCTGCCGGCCGTTACATTGGAGTTTTTAACGATCAGGACTGGCGTTGCTACGCCACCGTGAACAACAACATCAAGGAAACGCTGGTTGCCTTCTTCAAGAAGACTGCTGCCGCTGACGACAACCGCATTGAGACCTCCATGACCTTTGCCGAAGATGTAGCAGAACTGTATGCCGACGAGGGTACCACATCTCCGCTGCCCGGTGTTGTCGTGTCCTACAATGATGTGACGGGTGCTCCCATGACGATAAGCAACCCCAGCATCACATGGGTCAGCTCCAACGAGAGTGTGGCCACTATTGCAAACGGGGCGAATGTAATCAACATGATTGCCCCGGGAACAAGCACCATCACGGCCATCTACGAGGGCGATGACACCTACAAGGACTGCAGTGCTTCGTTCCTGCTCACAGTTAACTCCACGGCTCCGGCCTTGGCCAACATTGCCGCTCTGTCGTCACAGACAGACGCTGCCGATTATAAAGTTACGCTGAGCGATGCCGTGGTGACCTTTGTTGACGGCAACTATGCCTATATCCAGGATGCCAGCGGAGCCATCGTGTTGTATAAGGCCAACCACGGACTGAACGCCGGAGAGATTCTCAGTGGCGAGGCAACAGCCTCCTTCCAGGTGCGCAACGGCAATCCGCAGATAACCAACCTCACAGGCTATAGCGTGGCGACGGGCACGGCACCAGAGCCTACAACCATTGCGGCGGAAGCCTGGAAAAAGCCCATCGCCTCGGTGCTGAGCCAGTACTTCAAGGTGACGGGTGCCACCATCACGCAGAGTGCCGCCGACTCAAAATACTACACGCAGTTGGGTGAGGAGAATGTGCAGCTCTACGGAGTGAACAACGCCAAAAACTTCACCCTCGACAATCTGGAGGGAACCTTTACCATCGTGGGATTCCCAACCTTGTATCTTTCCAAAGGTGCTACAAACGCCACGCCCGAGCTGCAAATCTTCGCGGTGCCCGAGAAAGAGGAAACCGTTCAGCCTGTGGAGCTGACCGCCGAGAGCGATAAGTTCTGGAAGTGGACAACGCTCGATGACGGCGACATCACCGAAACCATGGTTGACGACAATATCGAGATAACTGCCTCTTCAGACAAGAAAGTGACTATCGACTCAAACGGCAAGAACGTTGGCCAAGAAGAATTCACCAAGCGACTGAAGTTTGGCGGCACAGGAAGCGAGACAGCGCGCTGCGTGCATTTCAAAGTGGTGCCCAACTCCACGATTACCGTCTATGGCCAGTCGTCGAGCTCATCCGCCCAGCGCACCTGCAACATTGCCCAGAGCAAATTCGACAATGTCGTGGCTACACTGGTTACCGACGGAACAGGAGCCAGCCAGACTTATACCTATACTGGCACAGAAGATGCCGACATCTATGTATATAGCGCCAACTCGGGCTTCAACCTTTACGGCATCAAGGTGGAGCCATACACCGAGGAGGAAGAAAAGCACCTCTATCTCATCGGCGTCGACGTATGGAATCTCTCGAGTATTCCTGAGATGACTTATAATGCTGAGACAAAGGCATTCGAGAAGGAAATATCTTATGATTCGACCATCTACTTCGCCATCTCTGACGTTGCTTCAGCAGAAAGTTGGAATGAGTTCGGCAGCCACCGCTATGCCATTGGTTCTGGAAACGTGATTCCCACGCTCGGCGAAACCGTGCAGCTGGCAGTATTTGGCGACGGAACCATACAATTGCCTCCAGGCACCTATAAGATTAGTGTAACTGAGGACATGAAGATGACCGTCACGGGCGAGATAGCAGTTGAAGACGCAGATTATATTGTGGCAGGTACTCCGGCCAGCGTCTTCGGCACAGAATGGAATGCTGCCGACGAGGACAACCGCATGACCAAGCAGGACGACGGCACCTATGCCATCACCTACACGGCTGTTGCTCCTCATGATAACATCGAGTTCAAGGTGGTGAAGAACGGCACTGAGTGGATTGGCATAGATGGCAACAATGTTGTCTTCAACGTGACAAGCGAATGCGATGTAACCATCACCTTCAACCCCGAGACCAACGAGATTACCGTCACCGGCGACGGCGTTGAGTTTGCAACCGAATTAGAATATACCAGCGTCTATGCCGTAGGTGAAGGCGAAGGCGGCTGGCTGAACGGTGCCTTCTGGGATCCCGGATACGAAGCCAACAAGATGGAGCAAGTTGCCGACGATGTATGGGAGATTACCTACAGCAGTTTCCCGCTTGAGGGCAAACTCTCCTTCAAGTTCGCTATCGACGGCGAGTGGACCCACGACTTCGGCGGTACGTTCCAGGACTTCAACGTTGAGACCGACGCTGTGTATAAAGGTAGAAACATTGAGATCCCCGCTGATCAGATCCACAGCCAAACCATCACCCTGCGCCTCGACCTCACAGACTTCGACTTCACGACCAAGACCGGAGCTAAGTTCACCATTGCCACACTGCCTTCAGCAAAGCCCGTTCCCGACATTGCCACGGCATTGGAGATGGCAAAGACAAGCACAGCCGGCATCAGGGTCAAGCTGACACTTAAGGATGCAGTAGTGACATATACAGGAAAAGTTACCGACGAGACGCTCAAACGGATTGAAGTATGGGCCAGTAAATATTTCCAAGACCAGGGAGCCAAGGGCATGAAGGTTGCTCCGAAGCATGCTGAAGACAGTGGCAAGGGACTGGAGTTTGTCATCATAGAGGACAAGTCGGGAGCCATGCCGTTCTTGGGTTGCGGCCTGACAGACGTCGGCATCAAGGACGGCGACAAACTTGACGGTGAGATTGATGTAAACGTGGGCACCGAGTTCGTTACAATGGCAGCCACCCTCGACAATTTGCTGCCTGACGACGAGCCCACCAAGACCAGCATCCAGTACATCGCCGTGGCCAACGGTTCTGCCGAGCCTACGGAGATTACCGAGGACAACGCTGAAGAATACAACACTCACTACGAATACCGCTTCGTGAAGTTCGGCGACGCAACACTTACCGCTGCAACCACCGACGAGGATGTGGCCACCATGGAGATACCCGTGCTCAACGAGACTGTTGACGTAGTGGATGCGCTCGGAACAGGCGCACTGCTCACCGAGGACGGCAACGTTTCAGCCGAAGGATTCATGTACAACATCCAGGGCTACAAGATTTTCCAGCCCACCAAGATGGAAATCGTTACCGACGGCATCAGCACTACCATCTTCTTCGACACCAATGGCGGTGCTGTTTATAACCTCAACGGACAGCGCATTGCAGCTCCGCAGAAGGGTGTGAACATCATCAACGGCAAAAAGGTGGTGGTGAAGTAGTTGACCTCGCCTTCGTATCTCTGTGTCGGAGATACTCCAAAAAGGCCAAGTTCGCACAGGACTTGGCCTTTTTTGTTGGCTATAGCCTAAAAAATGCAAATAGACGACAAGTTTTTCTGTAAAAATGACTTACATTTTGAAGAATAGTTGTATTTTTGTAACCTATAACCTTAAAAGAGAAGGATAAAACCTGAAAAACTGGTATAAACAAACTTAAAAAACTCATATTTTATTAATTTCTAAAAACCAAAAATCTATGAAGTACAAACATTTACGATTTTTACTCCTAAGCATGCTCGTCATGCTGTTCGGAGGACAGACATGGGCTGAGGAAGTGAGCATAGACTTCACCAGCACAACAGAACTTACGGCAATGGGCTTTACGCTGCCAGAACCAAGTGCAGGCACAGACGTCACCGAACCCTTTACTTACAAGGGCGTGACGATTACCCCATACGCAGGCACCTACCCAGTGCGTATTTGGAATTCTAGTGGTGCTTACACGTTCAGATACTATAAGCCGAAGGATGGCAACTATGGCGGTTTCAAGGTGGAGGTAGAAGGCTGCATCATCACACAGGTTGTCATTACTGGCAACACTGAGCTTGTCAACACCTCTGTTGACGTGGGGTCAATAGCCATGAGCGGCGGCAACAAAACGCTTACATGGACATCGACTGACGGAGAAGAGAGCGTTACTTTCAGAAACAATGGTGCAGGTAAAACCATTAACGTGGAAACACTCACAGTCACCTATGAGAGTGGCGGAACTGTTGACGAAAGAACAGCAACCACGATGACCTTCGACCCAGAGACAGCCGAAGTAGAGGTTACTGAAGGCAACACCTTCACGCTGCCTACTGCAGAGGTAAGCTATGCTGACGGAACTATCAGTGACCCCGCCATCACTTGGACCAGCTCCAACGAGAGCGCGGTAACAATAGACGGAACTAATCTCAATGCCGTTGCTCCAGGAACTGCTACCGTCACGGCTACCTACGAGGGCGACGACACCTACAAGGGCTGCAGCGCCTCCTTCAAAGTGACGGTGAATCCCGACAAGCTGACCATCACCTCGCTGAAAGACTTGCAGGAGCAGGTGACCAGTACAGAGACTCCCGTCACGCTGACACTGACCAACGTACAGGTGACTGCCCTGAAGGGCACCAGCAACGCCTATCTCTGTGATGCCGACGGCTACGGAGCTCTGCTCTATACCAAGAACCACGGACTGACTGCCGGACAGGTGCTCAACGGAACCATCGATGTGAAGTTCATGCTCTACAAAGGAGCAACAGAAATTACCAACTTCACCACCGAGGGACTGACCATCACTGAGGGTACGCTGACTCCCGTGGAGAAGAAGTTAAGTGAGATTTCTATTGCGAACCAGAGTATGCTGGTTACCGTCAAGGGCCTGACCTACGACGCTACGGCCAAGACATTCTCCGACGGAACGAACTCAATTGCTTACTTCGACAACTTCAGCGTAAAACCAACACTGGAAGACGGTAAGAAGTACGATGTGACTGGCATCGTGGTGCAATACAACAACCTGCAGCTCTGCCCGCGCACTGCTGACGATGTGGTGGAGGCAACAGAGACAATAGAAGTACCCGAGAACGCCCTGTGGTATAGCGACGAGGCTACAGGAATAGTCTGGGATCAGGCTAACATTACCATCCCTGCCGAGAAGTTTGCCAATGCTAAGGTGGGCGACATTATCCGTGTACATCTTCAGGATGTCAAGTCAGGTGCATCCAACCCATGGGACGCACAGGTTGGTCTGCGTGCACAAAACTGGAAGGATTTGGATTTCAATGTCAATGTGGCAGGCGTAGGACAAAATGCCCCTGCCGAGTACGCCGACTTCCTGATTACGGGCGACATTCTCGCCATTCTGCAGTCAATAGGCGTACAAATTAACGGCTCTGAGTGCAAAACGGCTCTCATCACACTTGAGAGTAGCAACTATACAGGATCAGATGCATCAATCTGGATTGGCAGCACTTCTGACAACGTGAATATCAGTCCTAATCACTTTGCCAATTCCAACAACTTCGAGGGTGTGAAGGTTGGTGATATCATCCGCGTGACCTTCGATACGCCAAACTGGATTGGAATGGCCTATCAGGATGCCAATTGGACATGGACAGGATTCCCCGATGGTTCTCTTGAATTTGTTTACGACTGGACCAACCCTGTAGCTGACTTTGTCGTTAAGACTGAAGAAGCAGCAGCAATTCTCAACAACACCAACAATGCACAGATTGTTGTAAATACTGGCGGTTCTGATAACCCGAAGACCATCACCCAGGTTGAGTTGCTGCCCGCCGAGGAGGAAGAACAGCATCTCTATGTTATTGGCGACATGAACGGATGGGACCGCGCTGGTGCGATTGAGCTTGGTTATGACGAAGAACAGGGTGGCTACGTCTATACGCTTACAGCAGACAAGACGTTCTATCTTACTTTCGCCGACTATCAGATGACAACCCAAGAGGCAAACAACGACCAGGACTGGTCGAAGTTCAACTCGGCTTATCGTCTCGCACCCGCTGAGGGCAATTTCACACCAACCTTGGGCGAGCAAGTGCAGTTGGAGAGGTTGGATGGCACCATAGAATTAGAACCAGGTGATTATACCTTCATCATCACCAAGGACCTGAAGATGACCGTTACGGGCACAGAATCTCCCGTTGAGGAAGACGTTTATATCGTGGCAGGTGAACCTACCGAGCTCTTCGGCTCTTATTGGGATGGCACCGACGAGAACAACAAGATGACCTTGCAGGACGACGGCACCTACGCCATCACCTACACCAACGTTCCTGTGCAGAACAACATTGCGTTCAAGGTTGTGAAGAACGGCTCTGAGTGGATTGGAAAAGATGGCAACAATGTCGTATTCAACGTGACAAGTGAGTGCGATGTAACCATCACTTACAACCCCGAGACTGGCGAGATTACCGTCACGGGTGACGGTGTTTCGTTTACAACTGAGTTGGAGTACGAGAAAGTCTTTGCCGTAGGTAACGGTGAAGGAACGTGGCTCAACGGAATTAACTGGAATCCTGGTGCTGCCGAAAACGAAATGACGGAGGTTGCCGACGATGTCTGGGAGATTACCTTCACGGATGTTCCCGCAGGATTCAGTCGTCAGGTTAAGTTCGTCTTAGACGGTGATGTGGACAATTGGGCCAAGAACTTCGGTGGTACGTTCGAAGACTTCGGCGTTGAGACAGATGCAGATTGGGGTGGCGGCAACATCACATTCGACACCACTGAAGAGACTCAGGACATCACACTCCGCCTCGACCTCACCAACTTCGACTACGCCACCAAGAGTGGTGCCAAGTTCACCATCTCTATCGGCAGTGGCGAAGAGCCGCCCGTTGAGGAAGGCGAAATGATTAAGTGGAGCGAGGAAGATGTGGCAGCTGTAGGCGAAACAGAAGCATCTTACAGCACCGAGTCCGAAAGCCTTACCCTGACAATTGTTGACGAGGACAACAAGGTTTCCATCGACGGTAACAACTGCTGGTTCGGCGACGAGGATACTCAGGTGAAGTTCACCCACCGTCTGAAGACAGGCGGCAAGTCATCCAGCAAGAACAACCTCACTCTGACCTGCGCAAGTGCCGGAACGCTGAAGATTTATGTTCGTACGGGCAGCAACAGTGCAACCGACCGCAACCTCGTGGTGACGCAGAACGAAACAGAACTCTACAACGAAATTGTTCAGGAGTCTGATGCCATCATGGTAGCAGGACTGGATTCTGCAGATCCCGAGAAGGAGACCAAAGTCTATCCGATTATCTCTATTGAGGTAGAGGCAGGCGAAGTACAGCTTGGTTATCCTACAGGTTCTCTCAACTTCTATGCCTTCGAGTTCATACCTGGAGAGGAAATCGTTGACAGCATCAAGGCTGTTGAGGTGAATAGAGCCTTCGACCCGTCGCTGCCCGCATACAACCTCGCAGGCCAGCGCGTTGACAAGAGCTATCGCGGCGTGGTTATCCAGAACGGCCGTAAGTTCATTATGAAGTAATAAAGGAGAGAAGGAGGGAACGCCTCACACAGAGGAACGGAGGTTAAGGAGAACAAACAGAATCTCCCGATAACTCTTTAACTCGTGCGAGATAGAAGGGAAGGAGAGAAGTAGTAAAGGAGCCAGATTCCACGTGAATCTGGCTCCTTTTGTTGCATAATGCGCAGAAAAATGCAAAATATTCGTAACGAAACGCTCAACTATCAGAAATATTTTGTTTCTTTGTAGAAAGTTCAAAACACAATACTATGAGCAAAGGAAAAAAAGGCGGCCGCCGCATTAACAAACACGAGCTGGGCGAGATGCTGCTCAAATACTTTAGCAGTCAGCCCAACGAGACATTCAGCTTCAAACAAATCTTCCGCGACCTCAAACTCAACACCCATCCTCTGAAAATGCTTGCTATCGACACCATGGAGGAAATGGCCTGGGACGACGTGCTGAGCAAGGTCAGCGACACGTCCTACCGGCTCAACACCAAGGGCCAGGTGCAGGAGGGCGTGTTCCGCCGCAAGGCCAACGGCAAGAACTCGTTCATCCCCGACGACGGCGGCAAACCCATCTTCGTCAGCGAGCGCAACTCCATGTTTGCCCTCGACGGCGACCGCGTGCGCGTGTCGATGATGGCACGGCGCCAGAAGCATATCAAAGAGGCCATGGTGACCGAAATCCTGAGCCATGCCCGCGACACCGTGGTGGGTCAGTTGAAGGTGGAGCAAGACTACGCCTTCCTCATCACCGAGGGAAACATCTTCGCCAACGACGTCTTCATTCCCAAGCGCAAGCTCAAGGAGGGCAAGACGGGCGACAAGGTTGTGGTGCGCATTATCCAGTGGCCCACGCGTGACAGCAAGAACATCGTGGGCGAGGTCATCGACGTGCTCGGCAAGAGTGGCGACAATACCGTCGAGATGCACGCCATCCTCGCACAATACGGTCTGCCCTACCGCTACCCCAAGCAGGTGGAGGAAGCTGCCAACCACATCCCCGCTGACATTACGCCCCAGGACATCCAGGAGCGCGAGGACTACCGCAACGTGCTCACCTTCACCATCGACCCCAAGGATGCCAAGGACTTCGACGATGCGCTGTCGATAAGGGAAGTGGAGAAGGAGGAAATTGTAAATTGTAAATTATTTGAGGTTGGTGTCCACATTGCTGATGTGTCCCACTATGTCACCGAGGGCTCCATCATCGACAAGGAGGCGCAGAAGCGCGCCACCAGCGTTTATCTCGTTGACCGCACCATCCCCATGCTGCCCGAACGGCTCTGCAACAACATCTGCTCGCTGCGCCCCGACGAGGACAAGTTGTGCTACAGCGTCATCTTCATCCTCGACGAGGAGGCCAATATCGTAAGCTGGCACCTTGCCCACACCATCATCCGCAGCGACCGCCGCTTTGCCTACGAGGAGGTGCAGGCCGTCATCGACGACATGAAGCGAGGCGTGCCCCACGATAAGCTCACCACCAAAACAGCCGACCCAGAACTCGACAAAAAACTTGTGGATGCCTCGCTCAAGCTCCACGCCATGGCTCAGAAACTGCGTGACCGCCGCTTCAAGAGTGGAGCCGTGAAATTCGAGAGCGAGGAGCTTCACTTCGACATCGACGAGAAGGGCAAGCCCGTGGGCTGCTACTTTAAGCGCTCCCTTGAAGCTAACCAGCTCATCGAGGAGTTCATGCTTCTGGCCAACCGCACCGTGGCCGAGGCTGTGGGCATGAGCAGCGGATTCAGTGGCGCCGCACCCCATAAGGTCAAGGGCAACAACAAACGGTCGAAGACGCTGCCCTACCGTGTGCACGACCAGCCCGACCCCACCAAACTCGAGAACCTCCGCGAGTTCGTCGTCCGCTTCGGCTACAAACTCAAGACCGCCGGCACCAAGGGAGCCATCAGCAAGAGCCTCAACAAACTCATGTCAGACGTTGAGGGCACCAACCAGCAGAAACTCATACAGACCGTGGCTCTGCGCGCCATGATGAAGGCCAAATACACCACCCACAACATAGGTCACTACGGACTCGCCTTCGACTACTACACCCACTTCACCAGTCCCATCCGCCGCTACCCCGACCTCATGGTCCATCGCCTGCTCACACGCTACCAGAACGGCCAGCCCTCCGCCAATCGCAACTACTACGAGGACCAATGCGAGCACTCGAGCGACATGGAGCAGACCGCTCAGAATGCTGAGCGCGACTCCATCAAGTATAAGATGGTGGAATTCATGGGCGAGCACATCGGCGAGGAGTTCGATGCCCATATCAGCGGCATACAGTCCTTCGGCATTTATTGCGAGATAGACGAGAACCACTGCGAGGGCCTTGTGCCCATGCGCGACCTCGACGACGACTACTACGAGTTCGACGAGAAGAACTACTGCATGGTGGGACGCCGCCGACACCACAAATACCAGCTGGGCGACCCCATCCGCATCCGTGTGGCCCGCGCCAATATGGACAAGCGCCAGCTCGATTTCGCCCTGGCCGACTGACCCCACTTCCGCCCATGCGCAAGCTACGCACCATAGAGATGAACCGACTGTCGGTTGACCAGTTCCGGCAGTCAGAGAAGCTGCCGCTCATCGTTGTGCTCGACGATGTGCGGTCGCTTCACAATGTCGGCTCCGTGTTCCGCACCTGCGACGCCTTCCGTGTGGAAGCCCTTTGGCTCTGCGGCATCACCGCCATCCCCACCGACACCAAGAACGGTGTGCGTGCCGAAATCCATAAGACCGCCCTCGGAGCCGAGGAAAGTGTCAGCTGGCAGTACTTCCCCACCGCCCAGGAGGCCGTCCGCCAGTTGCACGACAATCACTTCTCCGTCTTCGCCATTGAGCAGGCCGAAGGCTCTACACCCCTGCAGCAGTTCCGCGTCCAGGACACCCAGCCCCGCGGTTGCGCCGTCATCCTTGGCAATGAGGTGAAGGGAGTCCATCAGGAAGTCATCGACCTGTGCGACGGCTGTCTTGAGATACCCCAGTTCGGCACCAAGCACTCCATGAACGTGTCCGTGGCCGCCGGCATTGTTATTTGGGAATTTGCCCGGCAACTTTTGTTAATTGATCATTGACAATTTCTCATTCTTCATTTCTCATTCCTTATTTCTCCCATCCTCCCCCTTCCTTTCCCATGAAAAACCGCCTGCTGCTCATTCTCTTTCTCTTTCCCCTTTCCCTCGCTGCCCAGCAGACCACCGACTGGCAGGACTATCTCCAGCGTGTGGCCACCTTCGACGACACCGACGCGGAAACCATGGAACGCACCTACGACGCACTTACCGAACTGCAGCAGTCTCCCATCGACATCAACCACGCCACACGCGAGGACCTCGAACGCTTGGTGTTTCTTTCCGACCAGCAGATTGAGGACCTCTGTGCCTATCTCTACCACTACGCGCCGCTGAAAAGTCTCGGCGAGCTGGCCATGGTGGAGAGCCTCGACCCCGAGCGCCGCCAACTGCTCCAGCAGTTTGTCTATGTGGCCGACGAGCCCGCTACCCGCCACTTCCCCTCGCTCCATAACATCCTGAAATACGGCCGCAACGACCTCATGCTCACCGCCAAGATTCCCTTTTACAAGCGTCAGGGCGACGACGACGGCTACCTGGGCTACCCCTACCGCCATGACCTGCGCTACACCTTCAGCTACGGCAACTATGTCAAGGCGGGCTTTGTGGGAGCGCAGGATGCGGGCGAGCCTTTCTTCGCCAACCGCAACAAAGGCGGCTACGACCACTACTCGTTTTTCCTGCTGCTCAGGCAGATGGGCAGCCTCAAAACTCTCGCCTTGGGCCACTACCGCCTCAACTTCGGCATGGGTCTGGTCATGAACACCGACTTCCAGCTGGGCAAACAAACCACCATGATGAGCCTCAGCCGCAACCGACAGGCCCTGCGCGCCCACTCCTCGCGCACCGAGGCCGACTACCTGCAGGGCGCGGCAGCCACCGTAAGGCTCACCGACGCGCTCGACATCACCCTCTTTGCCTCCTGCCGACCCATCGACGCTACACTCACCGCCGACAGTACCGCCATTGCCACCATCGTTACCACGGGCTACCATCGCACGCAAAGCGAGATGGACAAAAAGCACAATAGCACCCAGACCACCACCGGAGGCAACATCAGTTTCCGGCAAAACGGATGGCACATCGGCGCAACGGCACTCTACTCGCGGCTCGACAAACCCTTGCAGCCCAACACCAACACCCTCTACCGCCGTTATTACGCCCGCGGCAACAACTTCTGGAATGTCAGCACGGACTACGGATATACCAGCCGACGCATCACCTTCAGCGGAGAAACAGCCACGGGCGACTGCCACGCCTTGGCCACCATCAACTCCCTCAGCATCAGGCTCAACGAACAGCTGACCGCCATCGCCCTGCAACGTTTCTACTCCTACCAGTACTACGCTCTCTACGCCCGCAGTTTCAGCGACGGCGGACACGTGCAGAACGAGAGCGGCATCTACGCCTCACTCGTCTGGCAACCCACGCGCCAACTGCTGCTCAGCGCCTACACCGACTATGCCTACGCCCCTTGGGCGCGCTATGGCATCAGTAAACCCTCGCACGCCTGGGACTACTGCCTAAGTGCGGCATACACACAAGGCTCCTTCGCCATTGATGCGCGCTACCGCCTGCGCCGCCGTCAGCACGACAACGACGACAACACCGCTCTCATCACTTACAACGAGCACCGCGCACGTCTTACCCTTGCCTGGCAAACCGCCACGCTGAGCCTCCACACACAGGCCGACGCCGCCCTGCGGCAGGGCCGCCATGGATGGATGGTCAGCCAGCGCGCACAGACCGCCATCGGCAGCCGTCTGAAGCTCCACGCCTCACTCGCCTATTTCAACACCGACGATTACGACACACGCCTCTATCTCTATGAGCGTGGCATGACCTACAGCTTTTCCTTCCCTGCTTTCTACGGACAGGGCATCCGTTACGCCGCCATGGCGCAGGCTGCCATCAGCAGCGGCCTCACTCTCAACGCCCGTATTGCCACCACCAACTATTTCGACCGACCCACTATCGGCACAGGCCTGCAACAAATAGACCGTTCTTCTGCCACAGACCTCGAAGTACAGCTGCGGTGGAAGTTCTAAATGCAACATTCATGTTAGAAAGCATCTCTTTCAAAGCCTAAAGCCAATAGTTGTTTATCCCATCCCGAACACCAAAAATACAAAGTCATGCTTTACGTGCAAATTTTCTAAAGAATTTGCACGTAAAGTGTAGGTCTGTGTTCCTGACTTAAAAGACTATGTTCTTAAAGCGCGACTTTACGACTGAATTTTCTAGAGAATTTATTCGTAAAGCAATGAGTTGGCAATCGTAAAGCAAAACGTTGTTTCCGCCATGTTTAATGTGGCGGAAACAACGCTTTACTTGTCAGGTGTTGTGCACAATTTGTGCACAGTTTATCCTTCCTTTATGTTTTTCTTAAAGAATCAGTCAGTTCCCTCGTTTTTGGTTTTGAAGGCCAGGGCGTACATTCGTATTTGCTTAACCATGGCCAGCAGTCCGTTGCTGCGGGTGGGGGAGAGGTGTTCGTGCAGTCCTATCTGGTCGATGAAGTAGAGGTCGGCTTCGAGGATGTCCTGCGGTGTGTGTCCGCTGAGCACACGGATGAGCAGTGCCACGATGCCCTTGACGATGAGTGCGTCGCTCTCGGCGGTGAAGTGCAGCAGTCCGTCGCGGTAGTCTGCCTGCAGCCACACGCGGCTCTGACATCCGTCGATGAGGTTGCTCTCGGTCTTGTACTTGTCATCGAGCGGGGGTTGGTCGTTGCCCAGGTCGATGAGCAGTTGGTAACGGTCCATCCAGTCGTCCAGACCAGTGAACTCTTCGATAATTTCGTCTTGTATCTCGTTTATTGACATAGTAACTGGGGTTTTAGACATAGTAACATACTAACAAATTAACAATTCTCCTATACTCCTTTACTCCTTTACTCCAAATAATTGACATAGTAACATATTAACATATTAATAAATTACTCAAGAGTTCTTTACCAACTTAAACAGCTTGTCGTTGGGGCGCACCTTAACAGGGACGGGGATGGAGGCGCGCTGTCCTTGCGGGGCGGTGGTGACAGGGTTGCCGTCGTTGTTGTGAATCTCGTCGGCGGTAAGCCAGAGGGCACCGGTGGTGGGACCGGTGATGAGCAGGCGGTCGCCCAGGCTGATGGTGGTTGCCTCGACAGCTACCTCGGCCACACCAAGACGGGAGAAGTATTTGGTCACCTTCCCGACGAGCTGCTTGCGCTCGGTGGCGTTGGAGCCGTAGTTCTTGTTCCATTCACCCAGCCGCTGTCCTAAGTAGTAGCCGTCCCAGAAACCGCGGTTGAAGACGGTGGCCAGCCGCTGGTCCCACTGGTCTTTGCGCTCCTCGGTGAAGGTGCCGTCGATGACGCTGTTGATGGCCTCGCGGTAGCATTGCACCACGGTGTGCACATACTCTGGCCCACGGGCGCGGCCTTCAATCTTGAACACACGCACGCCAGCCTGCATCATGCGGTCGATGAAACGAATGGTCTTCAGGTCCTTGGGACTCATCAGGTATTTGTTGTCCACCTCAATCTCGTTGCCCGTCTCGGCGTCGGTGAGGACGTAGGAGCGTCGGCAAATCTGTATGCACTCGCCGCGGTTGGCTGAGCGGTTGGCATCGTGCAGGCTCATGTAGCACTTGCCGCTGACGGCCATGCAGAGCGCGCCGTGGCAGAACATCTCTATGCGTACCAGCTGACCCTTGGGGCCGCGTATCTGCTGCTCCTCAATCTGGCGGTAGATGGCGGCCACCTGCTCGAGGTTCAGCTCGCGTGCCAGCACCACCACGTCGGCAAACTGGGCGTAGAACCTCAGAGCCTCGATGTTGGAGATGTTGAGCTGCGTGGACAGATGAACTTCTAACCCGATGGTGCGGCAGTAGGTCATCACGGCCACGTCGCTGGCAATAACGGCGGTGATGCCTGCACGCAGAGCCGCGTCGCATATCTCGCGCATGGTCTGCAGGTCCTCGCCGTAGATGATGGTGTTGACGGTGAGATAGGTCTTTATGCCCTTTCCGTTGCATGTCTGCGCAATCTCCTCCAAGTCCTCGATAGTGAAGTGGTTGGCCGAGTGGCTGCGCATGTTCAGCCGTCCGATGCCGAAGTACACCGAGTTTGCGCCAGCGTTGATGGCTGCCGCTAATGAGTCGCGACTGCCCACGGGAGCCATGATTTCAAAATCCTGCTGTTTCATGCCGCAAAGGTACGATTTAGCGAGCGAAAAACAAAAGGAAAAGCCTTTTTTCTTTTGTTTAGCCGAGCGTGAGTACATTCGACGAAGTCAATGGTACAGTTTAATGAGCAAAAAAGAAAAGAAAAGCTTGATTTTTTGCTTGCTTAATCGTATCTTTGTAGGCAATAACCGATACGAGAACACGAACCATGAGAAGAAGTCTATTGGCATTTGCGCTGCTGTTGAGTGTGGCAGGCATGGCGCAGGAAGTGAAGATTGAGTTTATGACACCCTCCATCGTGCATGTGGTGAAGGGAAAGGCCACCAAGACTTTGGTGGTGACGGCCAAGCCCGAGCAGGTGGCGGTGACGCGCAAGGGCAACGACATGTCGAGCAGCGAGCTGACGGTGCGACAGGATGCGAAGGGCAACCTGACGTTCCTCACATCGAAGGGCAAGGTGCTGTTGCGCGAGAAAAGCTGTGACGTGGGCAAGGTGCGACAGACATTCACGCTCGACAAGCATGAGACCATCTACGGTTTGGGCACCATTCAGAACGGGCGCATGAACCGCCGCGGCGAGCACAAGCGCATGGAGCAGTCAAACCTTGAGGACTTCCAGAACGTGCTGCAGAGCATCAAGGGCTGGGGCCTCTATTGGGAGAACTACTCGCCCACGATGTTTGACGACGGCGCCGACGGCATGTCGTTTACCTCGGAGGTGGGCGAGGGCATAGACTACTACTTCATGTATGGCGGCAGTGCCGATGGGGTGATTGCGCAGATGCGCCACCTGACGGGCGAAGTGCCCATGTTTCCGCTGTGGACCTATGGTTACTGGCAGTCGAAGGAGCGCTACAAGAGTGCGGCCGAAACAGAGGCGGTGGTGGACAAATACCGCGAGTTGAACGTGCCGCTCGACGGCATCATCCAGGATTGGCAGTACTGGGGTTCCAATTATCTGTGGAATGCCATGGACTTTCTGGCCGAGGAGTTTCAGAACGGCAAGCAACTGATAAAGAATGTGCACGACAAGCACGCGCATTTCATGATAAGTATCTGGGCCAGCTTTGGACCGCAGACGCAGCAGTTCCGCGAACTGAATGAGAAAGGACTGCTGTTGCCCATAGAGACATGGCCCCAGAGCGGATTGTCGCACATCTGGCCTCCGCGCATGGACTATCCTTCGGGCGTGAAAGTGTATGACGCCTTCAGTCCAGAGGCGCGCGAAATCTATTGGCGCCATCTCAAACGGCTCTATGACTATGGTGTGGATGCGTGGTGGATGGACTCCACCGACCCCGACTTCTTCAATCCCCGCGAAAGCGACTATGCCCATCAGGTAACGGGCGGCACTTGGCGCTCGCTACGCAACGCCTTCCCACTCGAAACCGTCCGCGGCGTGTATGAGGCACAGCGCAAAGCCCCCCTTTCGTCCCCCAAGGGGGACACAAATGCCCAAAAGACTCATGAAGCCCCCTCGGGGGCAGTAGGGGGGGCTAAGCGCGTCTTCATCATGACCCGCTCGGCCTTTGCCGGACAGCAGCACTACGGCTCAAACATGTGGAGTGGCGACGTGGCCTCGTCGTGGGATATGCTGCGCAAGCAGGTGCCCGCCGGACTCAGCTTCACGCTTACCGGCAACCCGAACTTCAATACCGACATCGGCGGATTCTTCTGCAGCACCTACAACAACCACGGCCCTGGCTCCGCTCCCCGCAACCCGCAGTTCCAGGAACTATACGTGCGGTGGATGCAGTACGGGCTGTTCTGCCCCGTGTTCCGCAGCCATGGAGCCGACGCACCCCGCGAGATTTGGCAGTTCGGCAAGAAAGGCCAACCCATCTACGATGCCATTGAACAGCAGATACGCCTGCGCTACCGACTGATTCCTTACCTCTACAGCACCGCATGGCAAGTGACCAGCAACAACGGCAGTTACATGCGACCCCTGTTCGCTGACTTTGCCGACGACCGCAAGACGTGGGACACCGCCACCGACAGCACCGCATGTCAGGAGTTTCTTTTTGGCAGCAGCATACTCGCAGCCCCCATCCTGCACGCACAATACACCAACGAGCGCATCATCCGCGAAGATGCTATGACAGGATGGGACAGGAAAGAGGAAGGAAAGAGGAAAGAGGAGAGAGGGGAGAAGGAGGGAAGTGTTGACTGGACTGCCACGAAATCTACTACCGTCTATCTGCCACTCACCCCCCGCCAGGGAACAGGAGGGCTTCAAAGCTCCCAATGGTTTGACTTCTGGACAGGCAAGGCCTACAAGGGCGGTCAGACCATCAGCGTGCAGACAACCATCAACCGCGTGCCCATGTATGTGAGGGCAGGCAGCATTCTGCCCCTCGCCCCAGAAATGCAATACGTTGGCGAAAAGTCGTGGAACAACCTTGAGCTGCGCATCTACCCCGGTGCCGATGCAGCCTTCACCCTCTACGAAGACCAGGGCGACGGCTACGAATACGAGCAAGGCCAGTATGCCACCATCCTGTTTCAGTGGAACGACCGCAGCCGCACACTTACTATTTGTGACAGAAAAGGAAGCTACCCCGGTATGCTCACCAGCCGAAAGTTCACCATCGTGCTGCCCGACGGCCAACAACAGACCGTCAATTACGACGGCAGCAAGAAAGAGATTGTTATTCCCTAACTTATATTATTCACGGGAGTTATTCTCAGGAGTTATCGGGAGTTAACTGAAGTTATCGCGGTCTGCGACCGCTCAGGGAGTTAACTGACAAATCCGTGGGTAAGCGAAAGCCAACCAAGCTTGCTTGGAATTGGCTGAGCGGGAACGGATTATGTAATAGTTCAGCATATGTCCGCTAACTTCCG
>JAFZSI010000040.1 GCA_017619445.1 Prevotella sp. | reverse complement strand
GCCTGAGAGAGTGGAGGGCAGAATGATGCTGCTGGTTGCAGCGGGCATCAGTGTCTGGTAAATGACATCGTCCTCGTCTTCAACATCTACAATGCGCACAAGAAAGTCGGGATGAGCGCCAATAATGGTGAAGGTGTACCCGTCCAAACTGGCAGTTGGCGGCTGGATGGGGCCACGGTGACCTTCTCCATCATCATTTGGGTCAATAATTGTTACATGAAAGTCAATTTCCCATGGGTTTGTTGCATTCACTTTTGTCCATGGACATGCAAGCATAGCCAGCATAAACAATAATAAATAAAACTTTTTCTTTTTCATACTATGATATTATTTGGTCTGTACGAGGCCAAAAATACAATTATTATAAGGACGACCCAAATAATTTTAAATCAAAAAAATACACAAAAATACACCAACAAACGTTAATCTCTGTTCGTAGGTGTTAATGCGGTATCCAACTCGTTAGTTTTCAGTATTATACCAGGATAAAGACAACAGCAACAAATAATACATAAAAATACACTTCAGCCTTTCATACAGGGCATATATCATATTTCCGCATTAAATTCTTGTATAATGTGCGGGCTGTGTTCTCACCGAAAAGCTCCATGTTAAGCAGCTGTTTTATGTTTGTGATTCTCTGCACTGACACTTTCAGAAGATTAGCGCATTCTGTACCCCGAAGATTTAGAACGACAAGAATGCATGTCAGTTTTTCCTGACTATTTACAATTGTTCCGTCCAGGTCGTCCATCAGATCCGGATAATATTCCCTGGCTGTTGCCAGAAGAAGTTCTTTGTTCTCAAAAGTAAGACATGAAAGAGGGTTACCCAGACAAATCCGGATATCCCTGACTATTTTTGTCTCAAAGAAACTGAGGTCTTTTCCTTTGGCCATAGTCAAAGCTTTCTTTTTCTTGATTGCTTTAATTCTTTTCTCCAACTGTGCGTTTTCCTCAGTCAGTTCCTTCTTGCTGTTTTCAAACTCCTCGTTGAGTGTGTTGAATGCCTGTGTCACCTTTGCCAGTTCATCTTTATAAGAAAGGTTCTCGGCCAATGCTCCTTTCAGCTCATTCTGGACGGTTTTGATTACTGCACGGTGTGACCTGTCAAGCATCTCCATCATGTGCGTGTTCTTCTGATATTCGTCAGTCGCAAATGCGTATTCATTCCTGATGTCCATCAGTTCCTGGCGTTTCCTAGCCTTGTACTGGCTGTACTGATACCAAAAGACGAGGAGGAGAAGAAGTAGAAGTGCCGTGACTCCCAGCATGATCAGCTTTGTGTCATGAGCCTCGCGTTCCTTCTCGAATGCCTGTTTTTGAAAACGGCTATAGTTGTAACTGGCTGTCATCTGAGCCATCAGCTCACGGTCTTTTTTCGCGACGGATGAATCGTTGGCCTCACAATACAGTTCCGCATAATTGGCTATCGAATCAGCCTGATGGCGTTTCTTATAGACGCTCAGGAGCCCCCTGTAAGTAGGCTCCTGGTCGGAAACAGGTCTGTTGGGGCGATACGATTTCCTGTAATAAAACTCTGCCGAGTCAAGTGAGCCGACACTCTCAAAATACAGGCCTTTATAGTAGTTATACAGCCGCTTAGACGGAGGCAGCTCGTGGTTTTTGTCAAACATGTCGGATTTGCTGTCAAACTCATTGATGAGCCGTCTGGCATCGCCAAGTCTGTCCTTTTGTTGGGCATAAAGATAAATCAATACTCTTGAAGACCGCAGTTTCTCCTGCTCAAAACCATTCTCTCCGTAGAGCTTCTGAACCTTTTCAAGGATGATTTGGGCACTGTCATTCCGCCCCTTCATTATATAGGCTGCTGCGGACATGTCTAAATCATAGATGCCGTAATAAATACTGTCAGTGCGCATGGCATAATATGCTGCTTTTTCCCTTGCTTTTATTTCGTTTGACAGAAGCAGCTGTTTATGATAAATACCTGCCATTTGAGAGAAGACGCAGCTCAGTCTGAAAAAGTCACAGTCTCTGCTCGTCGTGTCCGCCCGTTCAGCCGCATTCTGGTAGTTCTCCAGTGCCCTTGGCGCGTCGCCCGTGTCGCGGTAGGCGCAGCCCATCAGGTAGCTGGCGCGCATCTGCTCGTTTGCCGAGCCGTGGCGGTTGAAGAAATTGACGGCCATGCGGATGGAATCAACATTGGTGATGGAGTCGTAGGCAAGGTTCTGCTCCTGCGCGTGGTCGAGCACGCGGGTGAACTGTGCGCGCCTGTGCTGCGCCGGCGTGGTGCAGGCGGCGAGGATGATGGTCGCGAGTAGTGCGGTTAAGTAATCTTTGAACATTGAACTTTGAGAATTGAACATTAACGATGCCGTTTTGCTTGCAAAGATAATGAATGTTCTTGAGAAATGCGGTGGTTAGGTGTATTAAATACTTTGCCGTGTGTAACGTGGGAAAGAGAGAACCCACCCCAACCCTCCCCAAGGGAGGGAGTCGTGAAGTTGGGTGTTGGGAGGACCCACCCCAACCCTCCCCAAGGGAGGGAGTCGTGAAGTTGGGTGTTGGGAGGAACCCACCCCAACCCTCCCCAAGGGAGGGAGTAGTGAAGTTGGGTGTTGGGAGGGGTGTATTACGTTTCTATAGTTATGCTTTGTTTATGATTGTCCGCAATCGAACCATCAGCGGCCAGAAAGGCCAGCACCTCACAGCCCAGGGCATCGCCCTGGGTAGAAGTAGTAAGCAATCAACGCCCTGTAAGGGCAAAAGCCCTATCGGAGCTGAAATGCTTTTGCCCTTTCAGGGCGGGCATCGGACCGCCCATCAACCCAGGGCGCTGCCCTGGGCTAATGGCTCTTTGCCCCTTTGGGGCGTTGGCAGTGCAATTGCCGATAATCATATCTGGGCTAATGGCTCTTTGCCCCTTTGGGGCGTTGGTAGTGCAATTGCCGATATTCATATTTAATTTCGTAAGCTTGCTCGTTGTGGAAGCACTGCGTAGGTGTACGTGTAGATTTTCTAGAAAATTCATACATAGAGTGGCTCTTTGTGTCCGTAAAGTGCCACTTTGTGTCCGTAGAGTGCCACTTTAGAAATACAAAGTATAGAGTGAGTTTTGCAAAGCAATGCTTTACGTTCAAAAAACTGAGTAAGTGAGCACACAGAAAGCTTGTTTTCTTTGCCGAACGTGAAGTTTTTATCTAAATTTTCTAGAGAATTTTGTCATAAACCTAAACTTTGTAATCGTAAACTTATGCTTTGTAATCGTAAACTGAAACATTGGGATTATAAAGCATAATATGATGGGAACAATTCCTTGTGCGCAGAGGGGAAACAGAAGGGTGGGAGTTATCCTTTGCTGTAGCCGAGGCTGAAGATGCTGATGCGCACATTGCCGGCCTTGACAATCTGACTGCCGCAGGCAATGGCGGTGGCGCCGGTGGTGACCACGTCATCGACAATGAGGACGTGCTTGCCGCTGACGCGGCGGGCGTTGCGCAGCTGGAAGGCGTTGGCCACGTTCTCCTGACGTTCCCATTTGCCTTTCTGCGTCTGGCTACCGCCGTAGGAGACGCGCCTGACGGCTTTGCGCTCAATGCGTATGCCTGTTGCTTCTGCAATGCCGCGGGCAATCATCAGGCTCTGGTTATAACCGCGTTCGCGCTCGCGCTGCGGTGCGAGGGGCACGGGCACGATGCAGTCGATGCCCTCGAAGAATCCTTCGGCGGCCATTTCCTCTGCGGCCATGCGGCCCGTTTGCAGACCAATTTCCGGATGGTTGGCGTATTTCAGCTGGTGGATGAAGTGTGTGGATTCGGCTTTGGGTGTGTAGAATATCCATGCCGCCGCGCGTTCGATGGGCAGCAGACCCCAAAAGCGCTGCGCCATCTCATTGTCGTAGGCATCGCGGCAATAATAAGTGCGCGGCAGGTGGAGGTTGCACGATGCGCAGAGCGTTTCTTCCTGAATCTGCAGGCGATGTCCGCAAACCGGACAGCGGCGGGGCGATATGAGGTCGAGCAGGCGCGAAAACAGGCTGATGGGCATGGAGCTCAAAGTTCAATGAAAAAAGTTCACAGTTCACAGTCCAATGGTGCGTCTATGCACTGGCGGATGATGTCGTAGGTGAAACCGCGCGAGAGGGCAAACTTCAGCAGTTTCTGGTTCAGCTCGTAGTCGGTGGCAGCGCGCGTGGTGCGCCGTTTCTGCTGGAGCAGGGGGCGGAGGACGCTGAGATAGAGGCTGTCGTCGATTTCGTCGAGCACCTGCTGTCGGATGTTGTCGCTGATGTGCTTCGACCAGAGGCCCTGCTCCACCTTTCGGCGTCCCCAATGGTTGTATTTTATTTTGTCGTTGACGTAAGCGCGGGCGTAGCGCTCATCGTCAATGTAGCGGTGTTCGGTCAGGTAGGCCATGACGTTGGCCTGCGTGGCCTCGTCAACCTGCCAGCGCTTCATCTTCTCCAGCATTTCGTACTGGCAGTGCTCGCCTCGTGCGCACAGGGCGGTGAGCTTTTGGAGTATTTCTTTTTCAGACACTTTATTATTTACTATTTACTGATTTACTATTTACTATTTACGGATTTACTATTTACGGATTTACTATTTACGGATTTACTATTTACGGATTTACTATTTACGGATTTACTATTTACAATTTACGGATTTACTGTTTACGGATTTACTATTTACTATTTACAATTGTCAATTACCAGTTGAAGCTCTGACGAAACGGGTTTTTCCGAACTGGTCGCGGCGCGAGGTGATGGCGGTGAAGCCTTCGGTGGCGAGCAATTGCAAAAGCTCAGTGTGATAGAGTGGGTTGATTTCAAAATACATACGACCGCCGGGGTTGAGGGCGTGTTTGGCGTAGCGGGCAATGGCGCGGTAGAAGAGCAGTGGGTCGTCGTCGGGAACAAAGAGGGCCAAATGGGGCTCAAATGCCAGCACGTTTTGTTCCATCGCGTGCTGTTCGTTGCGGCAGATGTAGGGCGGGTTGCTCACGATGATGTCCCAGCGGGGGTTGAGGGTTGAGATTTGGGGAGAAAGGCTGGTGAGGATGTCGTGCTTTTCGAAGGTGACGCTGACGCCGGTGGTTTCCGCATTCTTTGCTGCAATGCGCAGGGCCTCGTCGCTGATGTCCCAGGCTGTGACCGAATGGTAGGTTTGGGCCAGTGTGATGGCGATGCAGCCGCTGCCCGTGCCGATGTCAAGAATCTTCGGGGCGTTTCCCGGGGGTACGGGGGTACGGAGGTGCTGAGGTACGAGATTTGCATTCGCACTTGAGTCTCCATTAGAAAAACTGTTCTCGTACCCCCGTATCTCCGTACCCCCGTACCTCCGAGAATCATTCTTCACCCACTGGCACAGCTCGTAGGTTTCTGGTCTGGGAATCAATACTCCTGGCTCTACATGCAGCAACAGCGGGCCAAACTCTGCCACGCCCGTGACATACTGCACAGGTTCCCCCGTCAGCAACCGCTGGCAGAGTGCTTGCAGACGCGCTTGCTCGCTTTCGGTCAACAGGCTGTCCTTGCCGCACAGCAGGTCGGCCATGGTAAGACCGAAACAATGCTCAAAAACATAACGGGCGACGGCTTTCGCCTCGCCCGTTTCGTATGTGCTGGTCAGTTGTTGCCAGAAGTCGTGGTAAATCATGATGGGTCTTTTTCTGGATGGGCTAGATATTCTAGATTTTCTAGATGCTCTAGATGTTCTAGAAATACTAGTTTAGTTGAAAAAGAAGAAGAAACAAGCCGCGGCATGTTTGCGGTTCACACCCTCAGCCTTGCCGATGCTGCTGCCGTTGCCGTTGCGCACGGTGCCGTCACTCTCAACCTTGCCGATGCGGCTGCCGCTGCTGTTGCGCACGGTGCCGTCGCTCTCAACCTTGCCGATGCTGCTGCCGCTGCCGTTGCGCACGGTGCCGTCGCTCTCAATCTTGCCGATGCGGCTGCCGCTGCTGTTGCGCACGGTGCCGTCGCTCTCAAACTTACCGATGCGGCTGCCGCTGCTGTTGCGCACGGTGCCGTCGCTCTCAACTTTTCCTACAGCCGAGCCGCTGCCGTTGCGCAGCGTCTGGGCCTCTGTTGGCAATGCAAACATCAACATGCCGATGATGAATGCCAGTGTGAATGCGTATTTTCTCATTTCTATGGAATTGTTTAAAATGTTTATTGTTTATTGGTGCAAATATAGGAGAAATTATTCAAACTGTTGCCACTTGTTTTATTTTTTTATGTTTTTTCTTTGCCCTACACGCTTTTTTCTGTATTTTTGCGAGCATGAACCAAACGGAAGACAATAAAACCAGCCAGCAGGTGATTGACGAAATGTTTATGCGCCGCTGTTTGCAACTGGCCCGCAACGGACAGCAAAACGCTAAGCCGAACCCCATGGTGGGGGCGGTGATTGTGGTGCCAAGAGGAGAGAGAGAGGCGAGAGGAGAGAGGAGAGAGGAGAGAAGTTGGGAAGGAGTTGAGAATGAAGGGTGGAGAATCATCGGCGAGGGCTATCATGCGCGTTGTGGTGAGGCACATGCCGAGGTGAACGCCTTTTTGTCGGTGAGCAGGGAAGACGAGCCGCTGCTGAAGGAGGCCACCATCTACGTGTCGTTAGAGCCTTGCGCCCATTATGGCAAGACACCGCCCTGCGCCGACCTGATTGTAAGCAAGGGTGTCAGGCGTGTGGTGGTGGGAAGCATCGATCCGTTCGCGCAGGTGCAGGGCCGTGGCATCCGCAAGCTGCGCGACGCCGGCATTGAGGTCACCGTGGGCGTGCTGCGGCAGGAGTGCGAGGAACTCAACAAACGTTTCTTTACCTTCCATCGCAGTCAGCGGCCTTATATCATCCTGAAATGGGCGCAGACGGCCAACGGTTTTCTTGATGATAATTTCCGTCCCGTGGCCATCTCGACACCGTTCACCCAGATGCTCGGCCACAAATTGCGCGCTGAGGAGGATGCCATCCTCATCGGGCGTGTCACAGACGAGCGCGAGCACCCGCTGCTCACTGTCCGCCACTGGCACGGACCGAATCCTAAGCGACTGGTTGTTGACCATCAGCATCCGCTCAACCTGCACAGCCTTTATACGCAAAACGTGCAGTCGCTCATTGTGGAGGGAGGTGCCTACACCCTGCAACGCTTTCTTGATGACGACTTGTGGGACGAGATACGTGTGGAAACGGGCACCATAACCGTCACCGGCGGCACGCGTGCACCGCTGCTGCCTGCCAATGCAAAGGTGAAAACCACTGAGCACTACGACGGCAATACCATTGTTACTTATCAGAGAATCTAAGACAATTGATAATTCTTGATTATTAACACCTATGAACAACAGATTTGACTCGCGTCTGAGCGATACTGACGACTACAAACGCGAGATGCTCATACAGAAAATAGAACATGCCGTAAGCCTGATGAAACTCCCGGAACTGGAAGCACTGGCCTATGACATGTTCACCAAAGGCTATTTGGAAGATTATTAGTGATTTACTGATGTCCTGTCTAACGTTTATCTGAACGTTAAATTGTAAATTGTATATTGTAAATAGTAAATTGTAAATAGTAAATCGTAAATAGTAAATCGTCCAATTGTAAATTCCTTATCACTTTCTTCCGAAATCGGCGGGTACTTCGCCCCATTTATTGGTTTCCCACTTGATGATGGGGTTGTGATAGTCATGGGTTTGCAGCCATCGCTCGGCACGGGCAATAATTTGAAAGAGTGGTTCGGTGTCGGGTGTGCGCTCGAGTTTTGTTTTACACTTGCGTTTTTTTACCCATAGGATGGCGTTGTAGGAATCGCTGTAGATGGTTTTACCCGGCAGGCCTTGTTGCCATGCTAACGCCAGTGCATGGACGATGGCCAGAAACTCCCCGATGTTGTTGGTGCCGCGCATAGGCCCGAAATGGAATACGCGGTAGCCGGTCTGCAAGTCGATGGCCTGATACTCCATCGGCCCTGGATTGCCGCTGCAAGCAGCATCCACAGCCCATGCGTCTGCCTTTACCTCAAGGGGCAAGGGCAGCACGGTGTCGTTGCGATAATCCGGGGGATTTAAATTGTCAATTGTCAATTCTCTCTCCTTTACTCCTTTACTCCTTTACTCCTTAATATTCAATTATCAATTACTTACATTCTCTCGGGCACTTCGATGCCGAGCAGGCTCATGGCGTTTTTGATGGTCTTGGCCACATTCTTGGCAATGAGCAGGCGCAAGGCTTTTTCTTCCTCAGTGTCGGCACCCAGGATGCTGTAGTCGTGGTAGAACTGGTTGAACTGCTTAGTCAGCTCGTAGCAGTAGTTGGCGATGCCGCTTGGCGAATAGTCTTTGCCGGCCTGCTCCACAGCTGCCCCGAACTCGCTCATCTTCTGAATGAGCTCGATTTCCTTCTCGTTAAGGTTGACGCCATTTTGCACGCAAGTATTGAGTCCTGCGGCTTCGGCCTTGCGCAAAATGCTGCGGATGCGGGCGTATGTGTATTGAATGAACGGACCTGTGTTTCCGTTGAAGTCGATGCTTTCCTCAGGGTTGAAGAGCATGTTCTTGCGGGCATCCACTTTCAGGATGAAGTACTTCAGGGCACCCATGCCTACGATGCGGGCAATCTCGCGGCGCTCCTCTTCGGTCATGTCGTCGAACTTGCCTAATTCCATGGAGGTGCGGTAGGCATCCTCGACCATGAGTTGCATCAGGTCGTCGGCATCGACCACCGTTCCCTCGCGGCTTTTCATCTTGCCGTTGGGTAGCTCCACCATGCCATAGCTGAAGTGAGTGAGTTCCTTGCCCCACTTGAAGCCGAGGCGGTCGAGGAGTATTGAGAGCACTTGGAAGTGGTAGTTCTGCTCGTTGCCAACCACGTAAATCATCTTGTCGATGGGGTAGTCCTCGTAGCGCATCTCAGCTGTGCCGATGTCCTGGGTCATATAGACGCTGGTGCCGTCGCTGCGCAGCAGCAGCTTTTGGTCGAGTCCCTCGTTGGTGAGGTCAGCCCATACGCTTCCGTCATCATGGCGCTCGAACAGACCCTTTGTCAGTCCTTCCTCCACCTTGGCTTTGCCTTTGAGGTAGGTTTGGCTCTCGTAGTATATTTTGTCGAACGACACGCCCATTTTCTTGTAGGTCTCATCGAATCCAGCATACACCCAAGCGTTCATTTTCTCCCACAGGGCTCGCACTTCGGGGTCGTTTTGTTCCCATTTCACCAGCATTTCGTGGGCTTCCTTGATGAGCGGAGCCTCCTGCTTGGCCTTTTCCTCGTCCATGCCCTCTGCCACCAGTTCTTTCACTTCCTCGCGGTAGTGCTTGTCGAATGCCACGTAGTAGTCGCCAATCAGGTGGTCGCCCTTTTTACCGCTTGTCTCGGGAGTTTCGCCGTTGCCGTATTTCTGCCAGGCGAGCATCGATTTGCAGATGTGGATGCCGCGGTCGTTCACGATGTTGGTCTTCACCACACGGTTGCCGTTGGCCTGCATGATCTGAGCCAGAGCCCATCCTAAAAGGTTATTCCTTACGTGCCCCAGGTGTAGCGGCTTGTTGGTATTGGGGCTGGAGTATTCAATCATCACCAGCGGGCTGTCGTCCTTAGCCTGCTTCATGCCGTAGTGCTCGTTGCCGTCAATGTCGGTCAACAGGCTGAGCCAGGCTTTGGGAGCAATTACCATGTTCAGGAATCCTTTCACCACATTGAAACGCTCCACGGCCTCGCAGTGCTCCGTCAGCCACTGGCCGATTTCTTGTGCCGTCTGTTCTGGGCTTTTTCGGGCCATCTTGACAAAAGGAAACACCACGAGCGTGAGGTTGCCCTCAAACTCGCTTCTTGTTTTCTGCACCTGTACCATTTTCTCGGGTACTTCCTGTCCGTAAAGCGACTTCACAGCCTGGATTACGGCATTGTTTATCATGTTTTCAATCTTCATACCGTATGAATGTTTCTGATTTCGGGTGCAAAGGTACGAAAAATCTGAGTAAGTGAGGGCACGGAAAACTTGTTTTCTTTGCCGAGCGTGAAGATTTTATCCAATAAACAAGCGAAAAGCAAAAGAAAACCACGATTTTCTTTTGCTTTTCGCAGATGGGGAAGACATTCGCAAGTGTCTATTTGTTGTGGTGTTCCTTCATGTATTCGCGTGGCGACATGCCATAGACGCTCTTGAACATGGTTGAGAAGCTGGCGGCGTTTGAGAATCCGCAGGCATAGACCACCTCGGTGATGTTCATGTTCTGGTTGGCCAGCAGGCTTGCAGCCTGTTTGAGCCTGATGCTGCGGATGAAATCGTGAGGTGTCTGTCCCGTGAGTTCTTTCATTTTGCGGTGCAGGTGCACGCGGCTGATGCCCACCTCGCTGGCAATCATATCAACACTGAGGTCGGAGTTGTTCATGTTGCGGTTGACCGTTGACATGACTCGCTCGAGCAGTTTTTCGTCCGGCGACTTCATTTTCACCTCCTCGACGCGCTCTTCCAGTTTCTCCGTCTGCCGGTATTTCATTTTGAGCAGGCGGTGCGAGTTGACCAAGTTGATGATGGTGCGGCGGAGAATGTCCATGTTGAAAGGCTTGACGATGTATGCATCCGCTCCTGTCTCCAAGCTTTCCAGCTTGTCTTCGTCACGGTTTTTGGCCGTGAGCAGGATGATGGGAATGTGGTTTGTGCTCTGGTTGGACTTGAGCTGTGAGCACAGGGCGTTGCCGTCGAGTTCGGGCATCATGATGTCGCTCACCACCAGGTCGGGCATGGTGCGATAGACCTCGGCGAGTGCCTCACGCCCGTTGGCGCAAGTTTTCACTTCGAAGTCTTGCGCGAGCTCTGAGGCGAGGTAGTTGCGAATCTCGTCGTCGTCCTCAGCAATGACGACGGTTCCGCGCTCGTCGGATGTCTTTTCCTCTATGTCTATGGGCTGCATCAGTTCTTCCAGCTCGGGCATATACTGTGCGGGCTCGTCTTGTTTGTCGTCAGCTACCATTTCCTCGGGTTTGAGGTGTGCGTTGCCCAAGGGGATGCTCACCACAAACTCGCAGCCCTGCTTGAGGTTGCGGGCAGAAATGGCACCGTAGTGGAGCTCTACGAGCGAGCGTGTGAGGTCGAGACCGATGCCCGTTCCCACGTTGCGGTCGTTGGCCTCGGAGGTTGTTTGATAGAATCGCTCGAATATTTTGTCGATTTTGTCCTCAGGAATGTTCTCGCCATTGTTGCTGAAGGTGATGGTGGCATTCTGATCATCGTGAGAGACGCGGATGTCAATCTTGCCACCTATAGGCGTGTACTTGAAGGCGTTGGACAGGATGTTGACCACCACCTTGTCGAAATTCTTGCGGTCAATCCACACGGGCAGCGTGTCGGAGTCGTGCTCATAGGTAAGTGCTATCTGCTTGGCGTCTGCCTGATGCTCAAAGAGCGTATGGATTTCCTGTACAAAGCCCACGAGGTCGGTTTCCTGCATGTGCATGCGCATCATTCCCTTGTCGATTTTCCGCAGGTCCATCATCTGGTTGATGAGGTTGAGTATTCGCTCGGCGTTTCGTTTGATGGTCTGATAGACGCTGCGTCGGTTGGGGTCGGTGTCTTCTTTCATGAGCGAGAGCAGCGGTGTGATGATGAGCGTCATGGGGGTGCGAATCTCGTGGCTGATGTTCATGAAGAAGCGCAGTTTGGCCTCGCCCATCTCCTCGGCGTGCATGTGCTCTTGGAGCCGCAGGCGGTCTTGCTGTTTGCGGCGTTGAATCTTGAGGTATTGCCACACGGCAAACGCTGCGAGCAGCAGGTAGATGAGGTAGGCGAGTGTTGAGCGGTACCACGGGCTGTGCACCACGACGGTAAATTCGCGCAGGGCCGTCTCCTGACTGTTGCGCTCGGCTTTCACACGAAACTTGTAGGTGCCTGGTGCCAGATGCGAGAATGTGATTTCGTTGACACCCGGCTGCAGTCTGACAAACGACTCGCCGTTGATGCTGTAAAGGTAGGTGATGTGCTCGGGGTTGTCGTAGGTGAGCGTTGAGAACTGTATGGCAAAAGAGTTGTCGTGGTAGCCCAGCTCAAACCGGTTGCTTGCAATGGCGGTGGTGTCGGTGACATGGAAACGCCCCGAGATGGTTTCCGAGTTGACGGGCTCGCCGTTGATGGTGAATGCGGTGAGCTGCACCGAGGCATCCCATTTTGCCTGTTTGATTTCAGACGGCGAGAACCACGTGACGCCGCCAACGCCTCCGAACACCATGGTGCCGTTGGGTGCCGACCACGAAGCGCCATCGCTGAACTCGTTCGACTGCAGTCCGTTGTCAATGAAGTAGTTTTGCGTGATGCCCTCTTTCGGGTCGTGGCAGCAGAGCCCGTGGTCGGTCGAAATCCATAGCCGTCCGTCGGCGTCTTGCTCGATGGAGGCGATGCCGTAGTCGGCCACGCCCTGTTCGGCCGTATAGCGCTGCAGCTGCTTGTTGGAAAGGCTGTACCGGTAGAGTCCGTTGTTGGTGCCAATCCACAGGCTGCCCGAAAACTCGCGTGCGATGCGCACGGGTGTGCCATAATTAAGACAGTTTTTCCCGAAGAAGTTTGTCCAGCTCTGCCGGTCGATGTCTAAACAGCACACGCCCATGGTCGTAGCCACATAGACGCGCTTGCCGTCGGGCGACAGCGACAGCTGCGAAATGTAGTCGTTGGTGATGCTGTTGATGGCGGGGTTGTCCGACGCCCCGTTCCTGGCGGTGTAGGCTTTCATCTCGTTGGTCTGCAGGTCAATCATGACGAGGCCCTGCCCCATGGTGGCCATCCACAGCCGGTTTTCCTTGTCCACCTCCACGTCAAAGATGCTGACGTTACTCATCTGTGCCATGGTCAGCGGGTGATACTGTCCGCTGTTGGGCTCAATCCATCCACCCCCATCGTTGTAGGAGCCAATCCAGATGCGCCCGCTCTTGTCCTCGCAAACGGTCATCACCGTGGCGGGGAAATGGTCTTTATAGTGCTTTTTCAGTTGTTGGTTGGCGTCGAAGCAATAGAGCCCGTCTCTGTCGGTGCCAATCCAGATGCGCCGCTGGCTGTCGATGAACGTGCTGATGACACAGGCCTGCCCAATTTTATTGTGTGCGCCCAGTTTGTAGCCCATGTAGTTGAAGCCTGTGGAAGCTGCCGGCTGCATGTAAAGGCCCTTTTGCAGGATGCCGAACCAGTAGTTGCCGCTTTTGTCCTCAGTGATGGAGTAAATTTTGCAGCCGGTGAGGTCTATTTCCTGACTGAAGAAAGGGTTGTCGGCAATGCTGCCCGTCTTGGGGTCGTAGATGGCCAGTCCTGCACCGTCGTAGCCAATCATCAGCTTGCCGTTGCGGTTGCAGTAGAGTTCGCTCACCGACTTTCCCTGTGTGCCCGGCACCGGTTCAAACTGGTTGCCGTTGAGGCGGAACAGCCCCTCGCTTGAAGTGCCCACGTAGATGTTGCCCTGCTTGTCCTCGCTCACCTTGGTGAGATGGCTCGCTGCGGAGGTATTGGTCATAAATGCCTGCACCCGCTGCCCGTTGAAGCACAGCAGTCCGTGTCTTTGTGTGACTATCCACATACGGCCGCGGCTGTCCTCCATCATGTGGTTGGCGGTGTGGATGTCTTTCAGCGGCCCGCCCACCTGCTGGGCATGCTGCTGGTCGTCAACCTTCAGTACGCCAACCCCCGACGTGCCTACCCACATCTCGCCGTTCTTGCGCTCGGCGAAGCATGTGATATAAGGCTTCATGATTCGTCCCTGCAGGTCTTTCACCTCCACGTCGCGGCAGCGCACACCGTCGTAGGTTTGCAGCGCGCCCCACATGCCGAGGTAGAACAGCCCCTTGCTGTCCTGAATGATGCAGTTCACGTAGTTGCTGGCCATGCCCGTGCCGTTCTGCTCCTCTTTCTTGTAGATGCGGAACTGGTAGCCGTCATATTTGTTCAGTCCGTTGCGTGTGGCCGACCAGATGAATCCGTCGTGGTCTAAATAAACCTGGCTGGTGAAGCTGCTTGACAGCTGCTGGTTAGCGTCAAACAATTTACCCATCTGTGCATACAAGGCAATGTGGCATGCAAAGATGGCGGTAAGAATACAAAATAGCTTTTTCACTCTCACGGTATTTTTTATACTTTTTCGGGGGTACGGGGGTACGAAGGTATGGGGGTGCGAGATAACCTCCTTTACTCCTTCTCTCCTTTACTCCTTCTGTCTTGTTTATATGAGCATTTACATTGTTTCGTCCACAGAATCCGCACATCTCTGCCCACCGTGCAAACAGTCTGCAGGAGGCTAAAAGTGAGCAGATAACACAAAAAACATAGTTTTGTTTTTTCGCTCATGTATCAAATATGCCGCAAAGATAGAACATTTCTACCACATAACCAAATATTCGTAACAAAATCTAAATAAAATGTTACACAAAAACCATTGCAATTCCGTTTCTCCTTATTATTTTTGCACCGTCAAAACGTCGTTGACAGTATTTTTTCGACGACAAAAAACATTGAATTGCAGTTTTTTAGGTTAGTAGCATATTAAATAGTAAGTAGTTTTTTTATTGAAATTTTAGTTTCTGTAAAGGGGTCGACGGGATGTCGGCCCCTTTGCCGTTGTTTTTCGTGCCGCAAACACCGTCCAGCACATAGTAAACACCGTCCAGCACACAGCGGACACCATTCAGCACGCCACAAACGCCGTGCAGCGCACCATGAATGCCTTTTTGCACGCCACAAAAACAAAGGGGCACTTTACGCTCAGATTTTCTAGAAAATTTGGAAGTAAAGTGCCCCTTTGTTTTGCCAGTGCAAAGTGTTGTGAGAATAACTCCGCACATGGCGGTGAATAAACCGTGGGTTTACGGTGAAATTTTCTAGAAAATTTGAATGTAAAGCATGGGTTTGTGAAAGCGGTGTGTAGTATCGGGAAATTAAACCCTTGGTATGCGGAGCCGGTTTCCTGCTCCGCCTGGCGCGAAACAAGTGTCAGGCTTCACGAAGCGCTCTTTCGCCCCTCTGGGCGTGCTGCCGGCGGGTTGTTGTGGCTGTTGCGGCGGTTATAATGGATGAGTAAGCTTTTTTCACGGACAATGCGTTGCGCCGCGGTTCTCGGCGCGTTTTTTTAACGTCTGTTACAATTCATAAAGTGCATGTAACACTTGGTAAACCTTATTATAATAAAAGTTGTTAACTTTGCAGCCGATAAAAGTCATAATAGCGCGTATATGCCTAAACAATGATTTTTTTTGACGCAGTCTTTTGGCAAATGTAAAGATCAAACCAATCAAATAAATCCTAAAAATCTATGAATTAAAATCAGTCAAGATGAAACAACGAAAACAATTGCTCAAAGTGTTGGCGCTGTCTGTACTGATGATGATTGCCTATTGCGGCACGATACGTGCCCAAGGAGGCGTCACCATTCGCGGTACGGTGACTGACACTAACAACGAGGCGCTCATTGGCGCTTCGATTGTGGTCAAGGGAAACTCGTCGTTGGGAACAGTCTCTGATCTCGACGGACATTTCACCTTGCAAGTTCCTTCAGAGGCCTCGACCATCGTGGTCTCATACGTGGGAATGGACACGCGAGAGTTCAAAGTTGGCAAGCAGCGCACCTTCAACGTGACGCTGTCGGAGAACACCCAGCTCAATGAAGTGGTTGTGGTGGGTTACGGCCAGCAGAAGAAAGCATCTGTGGTGGGTGCCATCACCCAGACCACGGGCGAGGTGCTCGAGCGTGCCGCAGGTATTACCGACATCGGTGCAGCCCTGACGGGTAACCTGCCCGGTGTGGTCACAATGGCCTCTACGGGTATGCCTGGTGATGAGGAGCCGCAGATTGTTATCCGCGGTGCTTCTTCGTGGAACAACTCCGCACCTCTGGTGCTTGTCGATGGTATCGAGCGTCCTATGACGAGCGTAGATATCCAGTCGGTGGCCACCATCTCGGTGCTGAAAGACGCATCGGCAACCGCCGTTTATGGTGTGAAGGGTGCTAACGGTGTAATCCTGATTACCACCAAGCGTGGCCAGGAAGGTAAGGCACAAATCAGTGTGTCGGCCAACGCCATCATGAAGGTTCCCTCCAAACTTCCCGACAAATACGACTCTTACGCAGCCCTCGTGGCCCGCAACACCGTTGTGGAGCACGAGCTGAACCTCTATCCCGAGAGCTTTGCTTATGTTCGCCCGATGAGCTTCATCGAGAACTACCACAATCAGGATCCCAATGCAAGGGACGAGTTTGGAAACCTCATCACCGAGCGCTATCCGAACGTTGACTGGCAGCGCGCACTGTTTGACGATTATGCCATGTCGTACAACGCAAACGTGAACATTGCCGGTGGTACACGCTTCGTGAAATATTTCGCAAGCGTCGATTTCGTTACCGAGGGTGACCTTTACAAAGACTTCAACAATGGCAGAAACTACCCGACGGGTTACGGCTACAACCGCGTGAACGTGCGTTCGAACCTCGACTTTAACGTCACCAAGAAAACCGTGCTCAAGATTAACATCGCCGGTTCGAGCGGCAAGCAGAAAACTCCGTGGGTGAACTCGGTGAACAACGAGTGGCAGGTGGCTCAGCAGTGGAACGGTATCTACAACATCTCTCCCGACGTGTTCCTGCCTCAGTACAGCGACGGCTCATGGGGATTCCTCCCAGGCTCTACCAACGTTGACAACGGTGCACGTGGCATTGCCCTTGGTGGTGTGCAGTACATCACCACCACCCGCATCACCACAGACTTCGTGCTCGAGCAGAACCTTGACTTCATTACCAAGGGTCTGGGCGCACGCGGTATGATTGCATGGGACAACAACTTCCAGGAGAGTGGTCGCGGTATCAACGACCTTTACAACGACCCGCAGGACAAGTGGATTAATCCTGAGACCGGTGCCGTGGTCACAAAGCAGCCTTACGAGGCCTACGACCGCTTCGACTATACTCAGGGTAACAAATGGTCAACCCAGGGCGGTTCGGTGAACAACTGGGGTACCACCCGCAACCTGAACTATCAGTTGCAGCTCAACTGGGCACGCCAGTTTGGCAAGCACGACGTGAGTGCCATGGGTGTGTTCGCACGCCAGCAGTATGCTACGGGTTCAATGATTCCTAACGTACGCGAGGACTGGGTGTTCCGTGCAACATACGGATTCGCACAGCGCTACTTCCTTGAGTACAACGGTGCCTACAACGGTTCAGAGAAATTCTCGAAGGACAACCGCTTCGCTTTCTTCCAGTCAGGTGCTATTGGCTGGACCATCAGTGAGGAGCCCTTCATGAGAAAACTCCGTGACAAGCACATCATCGACATGTTGAAACTCCGCGCCAGCTATGGTGAAATCGGTGACGACAACATCGGTGGACGTTTCCTCTATATGACACAGTGGGCTTACGGCGGCAACTCAACGCTCGACGTAACACAGAGCGGCTCGCCCTACCAGTGGTATCGTGAGTCATCGGTGGGTAACCCCAATGTGCACTGGGAAACTGTGA
The DNA here is from genome assembly GCA_017619445.1 of Prevotella sp. GTDB lineage: Bacteria > Bacteroidota > Bacteroidia > Bacteroidales > Bacteroidaceae > Prevotella. Next base: position 135,792 of record JAFZSI010000040.1, on the reverse strand, counting down.
AGAAGACCAACTTCGGTATCGACTACGGACTCCTTGGCGGCCTGCTCGCCGGTTCGGTGGAAATCTTCCGCGACAAGCGTGTGGATATCCTTGTGAACGGCAGCTCGCGCGCAATACCTTCTTACTATGGACAGAGCCCCGTGACCGCCAACCTCGGTCAGGTGACCACTCACGGATATGAGCTTGAGCTCCGCGTGAACAAGGTGTTCAACAACAAGATGCGCCTGTGGGCCAACCTCAACATGACACACGCCGAGAACAAGATTGACGTTAAGGACGACGCTCCGCTGCTGCCAAGCTACCGCAAGGAGCAGGGCTATGCCATCGACCAGGTGCGCACCTTCCTCGACAAGGGCATTATGCAGACCTACGACGATGTGTATGGCTCACCCCGCCACGACTCCAACGACGACCAGAAGTTGCCGGGCGACTACTATATCGCTGACTTCAACGGTGACGGTGTGGTTGACAACGTGAACGACTACGTGCCTTATGGCTATCCCGGCATTCCGCAGAACACCTACAATGCTACCATCGGTTTCGAGTGGAAGGGATTCAACTGCTTCGCACAGTTCTACGGCGTTACCAACGTGACCCGCGACGTGACCATGATCAGCTTCGCCGATGTCATGGTGGCCAACGTTTACGACCAGGGCACATGGTGGAGCGACGACCACTACAATGCAGACGTCATTACGCCGCGCTTCAACACCAACCCCTATCAGTGCTACTATGGTACACAATACCTCTGCGACGGTTCCTACATCCGTCTGAAGAACGTGGAGGTTGGCTATACCTTTACGCAGAAGTGGATTAACAAAATCGGCATGAAGAGCCTCAAGGTATTCGTCAGCGGTAACAACCTCTGGGTCTGGACCCGCATGCCCGACGACCGTGAGTCTAACTTCGGTGGTAACCACAATGCCGGCAACGGTGCTTATCCTACCATGAAGCGTATTAACTTCGGTATAAGGTTCAATCTTTAAACAAAGAAGCAACAATGAAAAAGTATTTTTATCAATATATAATAATAGGTATAGCAGCCTTGTCGTTCACGTTGGGCACCACCTCGTGCACCGACTATCTTGACAAGACACCCGACTCTGACGTGGATCCGGAAATTGCCTTTAAGAACTTCACCAATTTCCAGGGCTTCGTAGAGGAGATTTACAACTGCATTCCTAATAAGGAGTCATGCTACTGGTGTACCACCTTCAACTGGGGTGAGGATGAAATCATGAACACTGGTATTGGTGACACTCACGTGACTGCTCACTTCGACCTGGGCGACTATCGTCATTGGTACGATGAGGCCGACAAAGGCGGACAGCAGAGCTGGCTCAACCGTCCCGGCTCGAACCCAACCTCTACGAACAAATTCGACCACTCGCTCGCAGGCCATGCCTGGTATTGCATACGCAAGGCCAACCTCGGCTTGGAGAACCTCGACAAGATGGCCGATGCCACAAGAGAAGAAAAGAACTTCATCAAAGGACAGCTGCTCTTCTTCCGTGCTTGGTGGCACCACCAGCAGCTCGAGTGGTGGGGCGGACTGCCTTACGTTGACTCTGTGCTGCCGGCTGACGAGCCGCTGACTCTGCCGCGCCTTTCCTATCAGGAATTTGCACAGCGCTGCGCCGAAGACTATCGTGCTGCTGCCGAACTGCTGCCCAACAACTGGGACAATACAACAGTCGGTAAGAAGACTCTTGGTAAGAACGACCTGCGCATCACAAAGGTATGCGCACTGGGATACCTCGGCAAGGTGCTCCTTTGGGCTGCATCGCCCTATGCAGTAAACGGTGCACAGCTCGGTGGTCTCAAGAGCGGAGCAACCTACAAATACGATGCCGCGCTTGCCGCACAGGCTGCACAGGCACTCGGTCAGGCCATCGCTCAAGTAGAAAGCGGAGCTACCCCTTACTCGCTGGCTGAATACAATTATTCCAACATCTACGACCATGAGGCTGCAAAAGGTTCGAAGAGCAATTTCTCCGACATCTTCCGCACCACAGGTCAGAGCTGGAGAATGCCTGGTAGTGTTGAGGCTATCATGCGTGGCCCGATGCCCGACATCAACGGTTCAAACTGGAACTTTACAAAGCTTTGGGGACCCAAGGTGAACAACCTCGTGGAGCACGACGCTGTCATCCACATGCCCTCAGCCAACTACGTAAACTACGCTTACGGTATGGAGAACGGTGAGCCCATTCTGCTTGCCGACGGTTCGCTCAACCCCGAGTCTGGTTTCGATCCCACCCATCCTTTCAAAGACCGTGACCCGCGCTTCTATCATGACATCATGTTCGACGGATTCAAATTCCTCAATACCACTCCAGGCGATGCTGCCGACAAGGGCTTCCAGTATCTGGAAATGTTCACCGGAGGTAACATGGTGCCCACAGGCAACCCCGCACGCAACGCCGACGGTAGCCGCACAGGATACTTCTGCCAGAAACTCGTTCCTCACCAGTGCAATAAGTACGACGGAATGTACAACTGGGGAGGCTCGCTGCAGTCTTATCTTCCCTACATGCGTCTGGCTGACATCTATGTGCTCTATGCAGAGGCTGGTGCAGCAGCACAGGGAGCCAAGTACAAGTCTGGATGCAGCCTCACCGCCGAGGATGCCATCAATGTGCTCCGCGACCGTGTAGGCGCAGGCCATGTGGCAGCACGCTTCGTTGCCGACCAGAAGAAATTCATGGATGAGGTGCGCCGCGAACGTGCCTGCGAGCTCGCGTTCGAGGGCTTCCGCTGGCAAGACCTGCAGCGCTGGCTGCTGCTCTCTGAGTATCCTTACAACGTTAAGACCCGTCAGGAGTTCAAGCGCGTAGGCAACTACGACTTTGTCAACAATGACCCGCGCGATGCAGAGGTGACTGGTTTCAGTGCCACCATCAATGGACAGACAGTCATTGTTGAGCGTCAGTTCTCTACCAAGCACTATTTGCTGCCCTTGAAGGAGAGCGATGTATATCTCTATTCAGATTATCCGCAGAATCCCGGATGGTAATTCTTCAAGAATAAAGATTACAGATTAAACTTTAAAGATAAATAGATTATATGAAACATAATAAATATATAATACTGTCAGCTTTCTTGGCTTTGTCGGTTGTCACACCCGCCCAAGCTCAGATTGATGCGGCAGACACGGCTCAGGTCAACGTTGCTTTCCGCAAGGTTGCCAAAGAAGACATCATGGGCGGTGTTTCCAGCGTGAACTACAGAGAGCTGATGGAGAAGAACTACAATACCTACAGCCTTGACAACATGCAAGGCTATGTGGCAGGCTTCAACGGATCTTCTATGTGGGGCTTCAACGGTTCAGGACTGACGGGCAGTGGCGATCCGGTGCTCGTGCTGATTGACGGTGTGCCCCGTCATGCCAACAACGTGCTGCCATCTGAAATTGAGGAAATCACCTTCCTGAAAGGCGCGCAGGCCGTTGTCCTCTATGGTAGCCGTGCAGCCAAAGGTGTTATTCTGATTACTACAAAGCGTGGCCGCATTACTGAAGGACTCAGCGTTGAGGTACGTGCCAATACAGGTTGGAACGTCGCAAAGGCTTATCCCGAGTATCTTGGCTCTGCTGAGTACATGACTCTTTACAACGAGGCCCGTGCTAACGACGGACTGGCTGCTCTTTACACGCCCGACCAGATTTACAACTACGCCAGCGGAGAGAATCCATATCGCTATCCCGATATCGATTTCTATTCTTCTGACTACATTAAGAAGGCCTACAACCGTACGGACGCTTCTGTGGAGATTGAGGGCGGTAACCAGCGCGCAAAGTTCTACTCAAATGTGAGCTACTATCGTTTTGGCGACTATCTGAACTTCGGTGAGGCAAAGCACGACTACACCGACCGTTTCAACGTTCGTGGTAATGTTGACGTGCGTCTGAACCAGTATATCACAGCTTTCGTGAATGCCAATGCCACCTATTACAATTCCCGCACTCCGGTCTCAAACCAGGATGGTGATTATTGGGCAACGGCAGCCATATGGCGTCCGAACCGTATCAGCCCGCTGATTCCTATCAGCTATCTTGACCCGAACGCTATCCAGCCGAAGAACGCGCTGACTTCGTCAAACAACATCATTGACGGCAAGTATTTCTTCGGTGGTACGCAGACCGACCTGACCAACATCTTCGCCGACTACTATGCTGCCGGTAAGAGCACTTGGACAAGCCGTCAGTTCCAGTTCGACGCAGGCGTAAATGTTGACCTCGGCTCAGTGCTGAAAGGTCTTTCCTTCCATGCGCTCGTAGGCGTTGACTATCAGACAAGTTACTCAACTTCTTACAACAACGATTACGCTACGTTCGAGCCTTCTTGGAGCAACTACAACGGTCCCGATTACATCGTGAACTTGGACAACCACGAGAAGGTTGACAAGAAATCAGGTGTGCAGAACATCAGTGGTTCAACCAACCACCAGATGATTACATTCAACGCTCACTTCGACTACAACCGCAGCTTCGGTGGCGTGCACAACGTGAGTGCCATGTTGGTTGCCAATGGATTCCAGCAGTCAAGATCGGGTGAGTATCACAAGGTGAGCAACGCCAACCTGGGCTTCGACCTTTCTTATAACTATGCCAAGCGCTACTATGCTGAGTTTGCCCTGGCAGCTCCTTGGTCAGCTCGTTTGCCCGAAGGCCACCGCGCAGGATTCTCTCCCTCGGCAACGCTGGGATGGAGAATTTCGAACGAGGCGTTCATGGAAGGCGGTGCGTTCGACGACCTGACGCTGAGCGTTAGTGCGAGCCGACTGAACACCGACCTTGACATTGAGGACTTTTACATGTATCTCGGTACTTATCAGAGCGGCGGCTGGTTTGACTGGAACGGTCTTACCGGATTCTCGCTCTATCAGTCTCGCCGAGGTGGCAACGAGGATTTTGGCTATCTGAAACGCAACGAATTGTCTGCTACCCTTCATGCAGAACTTTTGAAGCGCTCGCTGTCGCTCGACGCCTCTTACTTCACCAGTTCGTATGACGGTGGCATTATTACTGCAGCCAACCAGATGCCAAGTTACTTCAAGGTTTATTATCCCGAGTCTTCGTTCCTTCCTTATCTGAACTACAATAAGGACAGCCGCAACGGATTCGACGTGGCTCTGAAGTACAAGAAGTATGTTGGCGATTTCGGCTTCGAGGCTGGTGCCAACCTTACCTACTACACCACGAAGGCTACCAAGCGCGACGATGACAACTATTCTGACGCTTATCAGTATCGCGAGGGCAAACCCCTTGACACCATCTGGGGTTATGAGTGCCTCGGTTTCTTCCAGCAGTCTGACTTCGACGAGTCTGGCAAGCTGCTTGAGACCCTTCCTCAGCCTGCACTCGGCGGTACCATCAAGCCTGGTGACCTGAAGTATAAAGACCAGAACGGTGATGGCATCATCGACGGCAAAGACCAGGTGAATCTTGCCAAGGGCGGATGGTATGGTGCTCCCACAACGCTGGGTGTCAACCTTACCCTCAAACTGAAGAACTTTACCCTGTTCGTGCTGGGCATCGGCGGTTACGGCGGCCATGGCATCAAGAACAACAGCTACTGGTGGGTTTCTGGTGAGGACAAGTATTCTGCAGTTGTCCGCGACCGCTGGACTCCTGAGACTGCTGCCACCGCCACCTATCCGCGTCTGACCACCCAGAGTGGTGCCAACAATGAGCAGACCTCGGACTTCTGGATGTACTCTACCTCTCGTTTCGATTTGGCCAAAGTGCAACTTACCTACGACTTCCCCAAGAGCATTCTGGGCAACGGCATCGTGAAAGGTCTTTCACTCTACGTGAGCGGCAACAGCCTGCTGACCCTTGCCAAAGAGCGTGAACTGATGGAGATGAATGTGGGCAGTGCTCCTGCATCGCGTTTCTACAACATCGGCGCAAAGGTTTCTTTCTAAAGGGTAAGTGAAAATAAGACAAAAGTGATAAGTGAAAAATTGACAATTATGAAACTTAAGAATATATTTCTTCTTGGCGTAACCGCTGTAGCTCTCACAGCCTGTGAAGACTTGTTCGAACCGGCTATAGAAAACAACCATGACATTACGGATATGTACATCGATCCGCAGTTCGCTCGTGGTATCATGGACAATGCCAACCTTGTGTTGCCCTACGATGAGAGTCCTACTACAGATGTGGCTACCGACGATGCCGTGTCAAACGACAACGACAACAACTACAAGAAAATGGCTTTGGGTACCTGGACATCGCAGAACAACCCGATGAACCAGTGGGAAACCCGCTATCATGCCATTCAGTATCTGAACTTATTCCTTGAGAATGCTGATGAAGTGCCTTGGGATCCCTCTTCCGAATCGCTCACAGCAATGCATAATGACAACTATAAAGGTAATGCATACGCACTTCGCGGACTGCAGTTCTTCCACCTCCTCCGCGCACATGCCGGACTGGTGAACGGCGAGTTGCTGGGTGTGCCCATCCATTTGGCTTCCGAGGACGGTTCTTCTGATTTCAACCAGCCTCGTAACTCTTTCAAGGAGTGCATCGAACAGATTATGGCCGACTTCGACGAGGCCATGAAGTATCTGCCCCAGGAGTACGGCGACGTGAATGCTGCTGGTGTTCCTGCCAAGTACAAGCAGATGGGTGGCAACGAAGAGGAGTACAACCGTGCTTTCGGTAACATCCAGCGCGGTAAGATTGACGGCCGCATGATTGCTGCTTTCAAGGCTCAGGTGGCTTTGTTTGCCGCATCGCCCGCCTATTCTTCCGGTGGAGCCATGACATGGGAGCAGGCTGCTCAGTATGCTGCTAACAGTCTGAAGAACATCGGCGGTATCTCGGGCATGGACCCCGAGGGCTGGCGCTGGTTCAACAACGTTTCGATGATTGAGAGCTTTGGCTATGACGACCCCGACCCCGCAGAGATTTGCTGGCGTGGTGTTGTTGGCGACAGCCACAGCATTGAGGAAAACAACTATCCTCCCTCGCTCTATGGCAACGGACGTGTGAATCCCACCCAGAACCTTGTGGATGCTTTCCCCATGGCTAACGGTTATCCCATCTCATCGGCCCTCTCAGGCTACGATGCCAAGAATCCGTATGCAAACCGCGACCCCCGTCTGAAGGAGTACATCCTTGTGAACGGCGGCACTCAGGGTGCTTTTGACGATGTCATCAACACCGCAGCCGACAACACAGAGTCGCTCGACGGTATCAACCGTGAAAACGGAAAGTCAACAAAGACTGGTTATTATCTGCGCAAGCTGCTCCGCAGCGACGTGAACCTGAACCCGGCTGCTGATAAGCGTCACTTCGGTGTGCGCATCCGCTACACTGAGATTTTCCTCGACTATGCCGAGGCAGCCAACGAGGCACAGGGTCCGCGCGCCAATGTAGGCGGTGCCAATTACTCTGCTTACGACGTGCTTAAGGCTCTCCGCGAGCGTGTTGGCATCTGCAAGGGCACCAGAGACCCCTATCTTGAGGAGTGTGCTCAGAGCAAGGAAAAGATGCGCGAGCTCATCCGCAACGAGCGCCGTCTTGAGCTGTGCTTCGAGAACCACCGCTTCTGGGATTTGTGCCGTTGGAAGGCCAACATCAACGAAACTGCCAAGGGTGTGAGCATCACAACGAACGCTGCCACTGGTTTGCTTGAGTACAAGACCATTGACGTTGAGAAGCGCGAGTACAAGGATTACATGTTCTATGGTCCTATTCCTTATTCTGAGTGTCTGAAGTGGAGCAATCTGCAGCAAAACGACGGATGGCAGTAAAAAAACAATGTAAAACAAGTAAAATTGAAAGTTGATTATGAAACGAAACATCATAAAATTCATCTGCGGAATCGGACTTGTCCTTGGCTTCTGGTCATGCGAGAACAGCGACATCAGCTTCCCCGACTATGAAGGCGGCACGACGGTCTATTTCCCTTACCAGTATCCAGTCCGTACCATTGTGCTGGGTGACGATGAATACGACACCACACTCGATCAGGCTCACCAGTGCAAGATTATGGCTACCTTCGGCGGCAGCTACAATGGCTCCAACGGTACTGTGCAGGTGGCTGTTGACGAGTCGCTGGTCAACAACCTGACCTTCGAAAACGGCGAACCCGTCAAGGCCATGCCCAGCAACTACTATTCGCTCTCAACAACCAACCTGGCCTTCAACGGCACGATGAACGGCGCAACCGTTGTGCAGCTCACCGACGCTTTCTTCAACGACCCCGATGCCGTGAAGAACACCTACGTCATTCCTCTGGTGATGACAGGTCAGAGCGGTTTCGGCAAGATTCTCACCGGTCAGCTGATGGAGGGCTTCTCCGGCTCGCGTTGCGACGAGAGTGTGTGGGACATTCTTCCTAAAGACTATGTGCTCTATTGTGTGAAGTTCCAGAACAAGTATTCTGGCTGGTGGCTGACCAATGGCAACACCAGCACCGACAACATTGAGAAGGCAAGCACGGTTCAGATTAAGACCAAGTCGATGACCAGCTGCATCTACACCGTAAGCTACTTGCTGGACTTTGCGGTACGTACGACCGACAAAGACGGCAACGAGCAAAAGGAAGTGCAGCAGCGCATCTTCACGGCCGACCTGTTGCTTTCTTTCGATGGCAGCAACAACTGCACCATCAGTTCGCTGACCGACGGCGTGAAGGCCTCCGGTTCTGGTTCTTGGGGCGACAACTCCGAGAAAAAGGCCTGGGGCAACAAGGACCGCGACGGCATGGAGCTGAACTACACCATCGACTTCGGCCAGACGGACGATTATGGCAATGCCATGAAAGCCGCCACCCACGAGAAGATGGTTTACCAGCGCAGTGGTGTGAAGTCTGAGACGTTTACTCCTATTTATACTAAGTAACGATTAAAACGGGAAAACAATGAAAAAGCAATTTATCATATTCGCATTCGCAGCCACATTGTTGGCTTCGTGTGCCGATGAGTTCGACCGCAACTTCCAGGTGGGTCGTCCAGACAAGCTCGAGCAATACGGCTATCTGAGCGATTACAAGCCTCTGAAGGAATATATCGACCAGTCCAAGTACCCCAACTTCAAGTTGGGCGTGGGCACTGACGCCGCCGACTACGCCAAGCAGGGTGTGGCTTACGTTGTAACCAACACCAACTTCACCGAGACGGTGGCAGGCAATGCCATGAAGATGGCCTCCTGTATCGACGACAATGGCAACATGAGCTTCGGTACGGTTGAGGAGTACGTGCAGGCAGCCACTGCAGCTGGCCTGAGTGTCTATGGCCACACGCTGGCCTGGCATGCCCAGCAGCCAATCAAGTGGCTCAACGCCATCCTGGCAGACAAGCCGCTGCCCGTTGACCCCAACGCTCCTACGGTTGACACGTGGGTGGAGCAGATTACCAACGGTAACTGCGAAGGCGGCGAAGCCACCAACTTCGTGGTCCGCGAGCCGGGCAATCCCGACGTGAACCGCATTGACGACGGTGTGGGTGTTGACGGCTCCCGCGGTATTCAGGTGCATTCTGTTGACAATCCCACCAACGACTGGGATACTCAGTTCTTCATCTACACGCCCGACCATGTTTGGCAGAGCGGTGATGAGTATGAGTTCACTATGAAGATTCGTGCCGACAGGGATGCATCCGTATCCCTGCAGGCTCACGACACTCCAGGTGCCTACATCCACTGGGCTATGCTCGCCGGCAGCTACAACTTCACTACAGAGTGGCAGACCGTCACCTTCAAGGGTGAGATTTCTGGCGACCAGGCTGGTGGTGGCGGTATGCGCACCATCGCCTTCAACCTCAACGTTGATAAAGCAGCCAACACCTATTACTTCGACGATATGTCGTGGAAGGCTCTGGTCAAGGCCTCTGGCCCTGTCACCTTCATGGAAGACCTCATCACCAACGGTGATATGGAGGGTACCGACAACAGAAACTTCATCAGCAAGGAAGCTATGAACGGCGGCGGCACCTACAACTCACCCATCCTCGACGGCATCGGAAAGGACGGCAGCCGTGGTGTGCAGGTAATTTCTTCGGCAGGTGCAGCTCAAGACTGGGACACCCAGTTCTGGATTCTCTTGCCTGAGGCTCTGCAGGCAGGCACCAAGTGCCATGTTGAGTTCGACTACAAGGCCAGCATGCCCGCAAGTGCCGATACGCAGGCACATGCCGACCCAGGTGCATACCAGCACTGGGCATGTATCGGCTCACCCAGCTTCACTACCGAGTGGCAGCACTACACCCGCGACGTCACCATCAGCAGTGAAATGGCAGGTGGCGCAGGCATGAAGTCCGTGGCCTTCAACCTTTCTAAGGACAAGGCCAACGACGTGACCTTCTACTTCGACAACATTGTGTTCGAGGTGGAGAAGGAGAGTGCCAGCGGCGGCATACCTCAGACCGATGAGGAGAAGCGCGACACGCTCATGTGGGCAATGGACCGCTGGGTCAACGGCATGATGAACGCATGTAAGAACGAGGAGGGCACCGAGGTACTTGTCAAAGCCTGGGATGTTGTCAATGAGGCCATCTCCGGCGGCAATCCCGACAGCGAGGGTGTCTATGCCCTGCAGCACAACAACGGCAGCGCCACCGACTTCTTCTGGCAGGACTACCTCGGCGACATCGACTATGTGCGCACCGTGGTTGGCCTGGCCCGCAAGTACGGCGGCAACGACCTCAAGCTCTTCGTCAACGACTACAACCTTGAGAGCGACTGGGATCAGAACGGCAAACTCAAGAGCCTCATCAAGTGGATAGAGCGCTGGGAGGCCGACGGAGTGACCAAGATCGACGGTATCGGCTCGCAGATGCACATTTCTTGCTACATGAACCCGCAGACGCAGGAAAGCAAGAAGAAGGCCATCGAGAACTCGTTCAAGCTCATGGCTGCCACAGGCAAACTCGTGCGCATATCTGAGCTCGACATGGGTCTGGTTGACGAGAACGGCAACGACGTGCAGACGCCCGACGTAACCGAGGAGCAGCACCACGCCATGGCCGACTACTACAAGTGGATTATCCAGAAGTACTTCGAGATTATCCCCGTAGCACAGCAGTGGGGCATCTGCCAGTGGTGTGCCACCGACAGCCCCGCAGGCAGCGGTTGGCGTGCCAACAGCCCTGTTGGTCTGTGGGATGTGAACTACTACCGCAAACACACCTATGCAGGCTTTGCTGACGGTCTGAGCGGTAAATAACCCATAAATGTTTCGCAGTGGCGCGCAGGGCCAGACACGCTTTGGCCCTGCCAAGCCCCTGCCAGACATCAACCAAATGGCCCAAGGGTCATTTTTATGACTTTACATTGTTTTGGGGTCCGGGCTTGTGAAAGTCCGGACTCTTTTAGTTTGCACCAAACAACGGTTGGTGAAAACCGTGTTTTGCCTTGCTGCGACAATTATAAGGTTTATAACTAAATTTTCTAGAAAATTTGAGCGTAGAGTGTTACTTTATAATCGCCAAGTGATGCTTTACAGAAATAACTCTGCACTTTACAAAAACAACTCTGCACTTTACAAAAACAAAGCTATGGGTTACAATCATAAACCCAAACTTTGCGACAAAATTTTCTAGAAAATTTGAGCGTAAAGCACAACGTTGTTCTCGCCGTGCTTTACGCCCACAATATAATCTTCAACTCTGGGGCGGCCATCGGTTAAACGCCGCCGCTGACTCGCGTCGCATTGGCAACAGCGTTCAGCCTGCAGGCCATCATACATAAACTTCTACGCGTATGGTGTAGAAACCGTCTTCCAGTTCGGGCGGGTACAACACATATACCGTTTCGAAATCATCATCACCGTAGGGCTTTTCAAGATACAGCTCTTGCTTGTCGGGCCGCTTGTGAATGTAGAGTGTCTGGTCGCCGTATTTCACGGTTTTCTGTTCCGATGCCCTTTCAAAGAAGCCTTTCGCATCGTCCTCGTTGCCGAAACAGAGGCGCGGGTTTGTCGAAGTGTCCATGTTGATTTGGTAGAAACAGCTGTGGCCAGTCGTCGCTTTGATGTCGTAACCCAATTTCCGTTTGGTGGTTTTCTCAATGTCCCTGCCATAGACCGCTTCCGAATACGACATACCTTCTTCTTCCTCATCCTCAATTTCATCGCTGTATATCAGCGTCAGCCCTGTCTTCTGTGCAGGCGTTACTCCGTCCTCGCCATGCAGCAGAACCATCAGGTTGTCGAGTGAGAATTGCTCGCAGAACTTCCTCGACGCTTCCTCGCGCTGCTGTTGCTCTGTATCTACACTGTCTTCGCTAACGGTCACCTCCGCTTTGCTGGCGGTATCGGGGCTTACCACCTGAGTCGCATCTGCCACATTTTTCTCTTTTGACGTGCAGGCCGAAACAGACCCAACCAACGCGCAGAGCCCAAGCCCTGCAAGCAGACTTAAAGTAAATGCCGGTTTTTTCATAATTGCCTTGTGTTATGTGAATAATCTGCCACAAAAATAAGAAAAAACCTCGACTTCTGCGCATTTCAGCCAGTTTTTTTCATCATGGTGAATGCGATGTCAATTATTTATAACTGCCAAAACTCCTAACTCCTAATTCTTAACTCCTAACTCTTTACGGAATCTGTTGCTCGTTTAAGTTACACCACGCAATGAAGTTGAAACATGAGCGAAAAACGTTTCATGCCTTTTTCTGTAAATTTGCAGTCAAAATATTAAAAACCTAACACAAACAATTATTATCATTTTTTCTGTTATGATACAAAAGACCAAAATGGTGCTGTTGCTTGCACTACTGCTTTTGCCGCTGTCGAGAATGTCAGCAGCCGTTGACCCCAATTTCTACATCTTCCTTTGCTTCGGACAGTCGAACATGGAGGGTGCAGCCCGTCCCGAGGCTCAGGACCTGAAGAGCCCCGGACCGCGATTCCTGTTGATGCCCGCCGTTGACGACCCTCAGCGTGGCCGTAAGATGGGTGAGTGGTGCGAGGCCGTTCCCCCGCTTTGCCGTCCCAACACAGGACTGACGCCCGCCGACTGGTTCGGACGCACACTTGTCACCTCGCTGCCTGAGAACATCAGAATTGGTGTCATTCACGTGGCAATTGGCGGTATCGACATCAAGGGATTCCTGCCCGACAGCATTCCTGCCTATCTCAAGAAGGCCCCGGGTTGGATGAAGGGCATGTTGGAAGCCTACAACAACAACCCCTACGAGCGTTTAGTGACACTTGCGAAGAAAGCCCAGAAGGATGGTGTCATCAAGGGTATCCTGATGCATCAGGGTGAGACCAATACCGGCGACCCGAAGTGGGCTGGCATGGTGAAGCAGGTCTATGACCGTCTCTGCAGCGACCTGAAACTGAAGCCCGAGGAGGTGAACCTCTATGCCGGCAACATTGTGCAGGCCGGTGGCCAGGGTGTATGCATCGGTTGCAAGAAACAGATTGACGAGCTTCCGCAGACACTCCATACCGCTCAGGTCATTTCTTCTGACGACTGCACCAACGGCCCCGACCGTCTGCACTTCGATGCTGCCGGCTACCGCGAGTTGGGTTGCCGCTATGGTGAGGCCGTTGCCCGCTTCCTTGGCTACGAGCCCAAGCGTCCCCACATCGACATGCCCAAGAGAATAGAGGTTCCTGCCGATGCCGTTCTCGCCGAGACCACCGTTCCCGGTAACGAGTTCCCGAAGGTCGATAAGGAAGGCCGCGCCTATTTCCGCATAGCAGCCCCCGAGGCCCGCAAGGTGATTGTTGACATTTGCAGCAAGAAGTACGAGATGCAGCCCGACGGCAAGGGCAACTTCATGGCCGTTACCGACCCGCTCGTACCCGGTTTCCACTACTATTTCATGAACATCAATGGTGTCAATTTCATTGACCCATCTACCGAAACCTTCTTTGGATGTAACCGCGAGGCTGGCGGTATTGAGATTCCAGAAGGCAGCGAGGGCGACTACTACCGTCCGCAGCTGGGTGTGCCCGCGGGACAGGTGCGCAGCATCTACTACTACTCCAACGCCAAGAGCGAGTGGCGCCATGCCATGGTCTATACACCCGCAGAATATGAGAAGGGCAAGAAAAAGTATCCTGTGCTCTATCTGCAGCACGGCATGGGCGAGGACGAAACAGGCTGGAGCAAGCAGGGCCACATGCAGCACATCATGGACAACCTCATCCATCAGGGCGAGGCCGTGCCTATGATTGTGGTCATGGAGAGCGGCGACATCAAGGCCCCGTTCCAGGGCGGCGACAACCGTCAGGGCATGAGCACATACGGCAACAGCTTCTATGACGTGCTACTGAAGGACCTCATTCCCTATATCGATGGCAACTTCCGCACCCTTACCGACCGCGACCATCGTGCCATGGCCGGACTGTCATGGGGCGGTCACCAGACTTTCGACGTTGTGTTGGCCAATATGGATAAATTTGCTTGGATGGGTACGTTCAGCGGTGCCATCTTCGGTCTCGACCTGAAGACTGCCTACGACGGTGTGTTCACCCGTCCCGACGAGTTCAACAAGAAGATTCACTGTCTCTTCATGATGAGCGGCACGGAAGGTATGGACAAGATGTTCGGCACCAAGAAAATGGTTGAGGACCTTAACGCCATGGGCATCAAGGCCGAATACTACGAGTCAACGGGTACCGACCACGAGTGGCTCACCTGGCGGCGAGGCCTCCGTCAGTTTGTTCCTAAGATTTTCAAGAAGTAAATTCTGACGCTCAGACTGAGCATGCTTCAAGCAATAAGATTCGGAAAGAAATCAGAATAATTTGAATCATTCTGACGCGAGTGTTTTTCATTTGTAAACACTCTTTCAGAAAAGATAATTCTAATTGTTCTAATTTCTTTCCTTTTTTTCTTCCATGTTACATTCCGTATGATTTGTGTTACATTTCGGGCCTTTTATGTGGCTTTTTCTTTGTAAATTTGCAACTTGAAAAATAGCAGTCTTTTGAAAACTTAATTTTATTACACAAAACATAAACAGATTAGACATGAAAAAATTTCTGAGACCCGCCCTGGCATTGTTGTTCATTGTCATGGGCATCACATGTGCACAAGCACAATTCATGAGAGCACAGCGCATGGCTGGTAATCCCGCTTTGAAGGAAGCCTATCAGGACTATTTCAAAATCGGTGTGGCTGTCAACAAGTTCAACATCAGCGTGCCCGAGCAGGCTGCACTCGTGAAGCAGGAGTTCAACAGCATCACAGCCGAGAACGACATGAAACCCGGCATGTTGCAGCCCAAAGAGGGTGAGTGGCACTGGGGCACCGCCGACAGCATCGCCAACTTCTGCCGCCAGAACGGCATCAAGCTGCGTGGACACTGTCTCTGCTGGCACTCGCAGTTCGCCGACTGGATGTTTGTTGATAAAAAAGGCAAGGAGGTGAAGAAGGAAGTGTTCTACAAGCGTCTGCGCGAGCACATCCACACCGTTGTCAACCGCTACAAGGATGTCGTATATGCATGGGACGTGGTCAACGAGGCCATCGCCGACAATGTGCGCCCGTCGTTTGTGGATGGCAAGATGGTGCCTGGCAGCCCCTATCGCGAGAGCCGTCACTACAAGCTCTGCGGCGATGAGTTCATTGCCAAGGCATTTGAGTTTGCACACGAGGCCGACCCCAATGCCATCCTGTTCTACAACGACTACAATGCTGCCGACCCAGGCAAGCGCGACCGCATCTACAATATGGTGAAGAAGATGCAGGATGCCGGTGTGCCCATCACGGGTATTGGCATGCAGGGCCACTATAATATCTACGGCCCGTCTGAGGAAGACATCGACGCCGCCATCACCAAGTACTCTCAGTTGGTGAAGTACATTCACATCACCGAGCTCGACCTGCGCACCAACACCGAGATGGGTGGTCAGCTGCGCTTCTCGCGTGGTGAGGCAAAGCCGCAGGCTCCCTATATCCAGACCCTGCAGAGCGACCAGTACAACCGCATCTTCAAGGTTTTCCGCAAGCACAAGGATGTCATCGACTGCGTTACCTTCTGGAACCTCGGCGACAAAGACTCTTGGCTCGGCGTGAACAACCATCCGCTGCCGTTCGATGAGAAATACATGCCCAAGAACTCTTATTTCGTCATCCGCGACTTCAATCCTCAGCTTGAGAACGCAGAAATCAAGGAAGACTTCCGTCCCAATGAGATGAACCAGCCCGGACAGGAATATCCGCAGGTCAACTCGCAGGGTTATGCACGTTTCCGCGTGGAGGCTCCCGATGCCAAGTCGGTCATTGTCAGTCTCGGCCTCGGTGGCCGTGGCGGCACCGTGCTGCGCAAGGACAAGGACGGTTTCTGGACAGGCACAACCGAAGGCCCGATGGACGACGGTTTCCACTATTATCACCTGACCATCGACGGTGGTGTGGTTAACGACCCGGGCACCCATAACTACTTCGGTTCCTGCCGTTGGGAGAGCGGTATTGAGATTCCCGCTCCCGACAAGGACTTCTATGCCTGCCGCGAGAACATTCCTCACGGAAACATTCAGGAAGTGTTGTTCCCGTCGCCCAGCACAGGCGGCATGCAGACCGCCATGGTCTATCTGCCCCCAACGTATGGCAAGCTCGTCAAGGGCAAGCAGGAGCGCTTCCCCGTGCTCTATCTGCAGCATGGTTGGGGTGAGAACGAGACCAGCTGGGGCAAGCAGGGTCACGCCGGACTCATCATGGACAACCTCATTGCCGACGGCAAAATCAAGCCTTTCATCGTTGTCATGGCTTATGGCCTGACCAACGACATTAAGTTCGGAACCATCCAGAAGTTCGAGGCCAAGGAGTTTGAGAAAGTGCTCTGCGACGAGCTCATTCCTTTCATCGACAAGAACTTCCTCACCAAGACCGATAAGTGGAACCGTGCCATGGCCGGCCTGTCGATGGGTGGCATGGAAACCAAGCTCATCACCCTGCGCCGTCCCGAGTTGTTCGGCTATTGGGGTCTGCTGAGCGGTGGCACCTACATGCCCGACGACATCAAGGACAAGAAGCTGGTGAAGGTTATCTTCGAGAGCTGCGGAAGCAAGGAGAATCCTGACGGCATCAACAAGTCGGTCGAGGCCCTGAAGGCTGCTGGCTATAATGCCCACGGCTTCATCTCCGAAGGCACTGCCCACGAGTTCCTCACATGGCGCCGCAGCCTCTACCACATGGCTCAGCTGCTGTTCAAATAATCAATCAATGTCAATAGGTATCAACACATAATCATTTTCACTCTCGGAGGACAGCTGTCCCCGCTCCCCCGTTCGGGCTTCCTTTGAAAGCCTGGACGGGGAAGTTTTTCCAATAAGCAACACATGAAAAAGCCAATAATCATCCTTTTGCTCGCCATGCAGACAATCTCGGCCACAGCCGCTGAGCCTTGGAAAAAAGGCGCGTTTGAAACCCGTCAGTATCGCAATCTTTTTGTTGAGATGGGCTATCAGCCCGAGGCCGTTGAGGCCAAACTGAAAGAAGTGTTCAACGACGTGTTCCGCGGACCCAACAAGGTTTATTTCGAGGTGGGCGACACCCTGGGCTATGTCTCAGACATCAAAAACCATGATGCCCGCACCGAGGGCATGTCCTACGGCATGATGATTGCCGTGCAGATGGGCGAGAAAGACATCTTCGACCGTCTGTGGCGGTGGAGCAAGAAATACATGCAGCACCAGTCTGGCTCGCGCGAAGGTTATTTCGCATGGAGCTGCCGCACCGACGGCACACGCAATGCTGAAGGTGCCGCCTCCGATGGCGAGCTCTACTTCATCACCTCTCTCATCTTCGCATCCAACCGTTGGGGCAACGACACCGGCATCAACTACAAGGCCGAGGCGCAACGTATTCTCAACTGCATTCAGCCCCGTGAATACGAGCCCGAACAACGTCAGGGCTTCGGAGGTTTCGGTGGCCAACAGCCTGGTCCGCAGAAGATGTATCTCATAGACCCTGAAACCAAGCTTATTACTTTCACCCCCGACGGTTTCGGCCAGCGTTATACTGACCCCTCCTATCACATTCCCGCATTCTACGAGGTGTGGGCACGATGGGCCGACGACGGGCGCAGCGACCTTTGGAACGAGTGTGCCAAGAAGAGCCGTGAGTTCCTGCACAAGGCCATCAACCCCAAGACAGGACTGAATGCCGACATGTGTCAATACGACGGCAGCGAGATGCAGATGCCCCGTTTCCCCGGCATGCGCCCCGGTCAGCAGGGACAACAGGGACAGCAGGCTCAACCGGCTGCACCGCGCCGTTTCGGCAACAACAATTTCCGTTACGACTCCTGGCGTGTGCCCATGAACATCACGCTCGACTACGAATGGAGCTGTGCCGACCGTGAATGGCAGCAGAAGTATGGTGAGACCATCCAGAACTTCTTCTACAGTCAGGGTGTCAACACTTTTGTTGATCAGTATCGCGTGGACGGCACCTTGCCCGAAGACAATGAGATTCTTCCTGCCGGTGGATTCCGCAAACTGCGCCACAGCATCGGATTGGTGGCCACCACAGCTGCCGCCTCCATGATGTGCAGCCACGATAAGAGCAAAGAGTTTGTTGATGCCCTGTGGAATGCCAAGCACGAGCCCTTCGAGGATGGCTATTTCGATGCCTACTACGATGGTTTGCTCCGCCTGTTCGCTTTCATGCATCTGAGCGGTCACTATCGCGTCATCTTCCCAGAATAATCATTCCCATCACTCCCAGAACCCCCATCACTCCCAGAACTCCCATCATTCCCATTTTTCCCATCCCCCTATAACACCCACCCCGCACCAATGAAACACCTTCTCCTTGCCATCATCATGTCTGGCTGTGCGCTGTTCTCGCAGGCGCAGTCCTCCGATACGGTGCCGTTTGGCAAGGGATGGTTGGTAATCAGGCCTCTTGCCGACAATGCCGTGCGCATTCAGTATGCAGAGACCCATGAGCCACCATTGCTGCCCGAGTGGATTTATTCCGATGCGCCCAGCCACGATGTCAATGGTTGGAGCATCGCCGTGGGCAGTAGTCAGCAAGGGTATCACAGCCTTTTTGCAGCCATCGGTTCCATGCAGGTTCGTGTCGA
Source organism: Prevotella sp. (assembly GCA_017619445.1). Lineage (GTDB taxonomy): Bacteria > Bacteroidota > Bacteroidia > Bacteroidales > Bacteroidaceae > Prevotella. Next base: position 116,786 of record JAFZSI010000040.1, on the reverse strand, counting down.
TACGCTGGCACTCACCGTCGAAGTGGTCAATCCCGATGGTCAGACGGTATTTGCTGCTACTTCCCATCAGTTGCGTCAGGCTATGGTGGCAGGCGAATCCACCCGTGAGGCCACGCTCACATTCCGCTCTCCTGCCGACGAATGTCTCTTTGGCTTGGGGCAGTTTCAGGATGGTTATACCAACCTGCGTGGACTGTCGCGGCGGCTTACACAAGTCAATACACAGATTTCCGTTCCCATGCTTCTTTCGAGTAAAGGCTACGGAGTGTTGTGGAACAACTACGGACTGACAGACTTCAATCCTGCTGACAGTTTGGTAAGACTCAGCCCGAGCACCGAAGCTACTGATAGTCAGGCTACCGAGGTGGTCAATGTCACCTCCACCGAGGGCGGCAAGAAGGAAGTGCGCCAGCGCAACCTCTTCCAGGCCACAGTTACTATAGCCGAGGCAGGCGACTATGCCTTGCTGCTCGATGTGGGACAGCAGATGGCGCGACGACATAACCTTTCCATCGATGGCAAGCCAGTCATCGAGATGCAGAATCTCTGGTTGCCACCCACCACTTCCACCATCGTTTCGTTGACTCCCGGCAGCCACACACTTACAGCCGAGCTGTCGAGGGGCGACCAGCCGGTGGTGTATTACAAAAAAGTGGATAATTCCACCGTTTTCCGCTCGCCTGTAGCCCAGGCGGTCGATTACACCGTGTTTGTTGGCTCCGCAGACGAAATCATTGCCGCATATCGCAAGCTCACAGGTCCTTCGCCACTAATGCCGCAGTGGGCTTTAGGCTACATCCACTGCCGCGAGCGTTTCCATTCGCAAGACGAGATACTGCAGACCGCCCGCCGTTTCCGCGATGAGCAGTTGCCTGCCGATGTGATGGTGCAGGACTGGCAGTATTGGGGTCGCTATGGTTGGAACTCCATGCAGTTCGATGAGCAATTCTATCCCGACCCGCGCCAGCTTACCGACAGCCTCCATGCCATGAACATGCGGCTCATGGTCAGTGTGTGGTCGAAAATCGACAAGAATTCCGACGTGGGCCGCACCATGCTGGCCGACGGTCATTATATCCCCGACACCGACTGGATTGACTTCTTCTCATCCGATGCTGCGGCAGCCTATTGGCGTGAGTTCAGCCGCAGGCTTGTGCCTCTGGGTATTGATGCCTGGTGGCAGGATGCCACCGAGCCTGAGAACGACGACCTTGTGGGCCGCCGTGTCAACCGTGGTCAATGGGCAGGTGAGCTTGTCCGCAATGTCTATCCGCTGTTGGTGAACAAAACTGTCTATGAAGGACTGACAGAAACCTCTAATCTCAAATCTCAAACCTCAAAGATTATTGGCCAGCGCCCCATGATTCTCACCCGCTGTGGCTTCGCAGGCATCCAACGCTATGGGGCGGCCCTGTGGAGCGGCGACGTAGGCAACGATTGGGAGACTTTCCGCCGTCAGATTGCCGCCGGACTGGGTCTTCAAGCCGCGGGCATTCCTTGGTGGACTTACGATGCTGGCGGATTCTTCCGCCCCGGTGACCAATACACCAATCCCGCTTACATCGAGCGTATGCTGCGGTGGATTGAAACCAGTGTGTTCCTGCCGCTGATGCGAGTCCATGGCTATATGAGCAACACCGAGCCGTGGAACTACGGCCCTGAGACGCAGCAGGTCATCGGTCAGAACCTGCGCCTGCGCTACCGCCTGTTGCCTTACATCTACAGCCATGCCGCCGATGTCTCCTACAATGGCTCAACGCTCATGCGCCCACTTGTGTTCGATTTTTCCTCTGACCCGCAGGCCCTGCGCCAGCAACATGAATACATGTTCGGACACTCGTTCCTTGTCAGTCCTGTCACCGAGCCAAGTGTCACCGAATGGCGCACCTATCTGCCCCAAAACCATGCCGGATGGTACGACTTCCGCACCAACACCCGTTACGACGGTGGCCGTAGTGTCACCACCACAGTCGATAACACCTTCATCCCTGTCTTTGTCCGTGCAGGCAGCATCGTGCCGTTGGCCGACGGCCGCCAATATGCCGCCCAGCAGCCCGATGCGCCGCTAACCGTGCAGGTATATCCCGGTGCCGATGCCACGTTCACGCTCTATGAGGACGACGGCCACACCACCCGTTACCAGCAGGGCGAGTGCTCACGCATTGTGTTCACATGGGACGACGCCCGCCGCCAACTTACCATCAGCCGTCGCGAAGGCCGCTTCGACACAATGCCCACGCGCCGTCAGTTTATCATTCAGGCTGTAGGCGCAGCACCCAAGACCATCACCTACAATGGCCGCAAGAAGACAGTCTCGCTCTGAAACCGCACAAGTCAAGCAAATGCAAAACTATATTACACATACAATTAAAACAAAACCAACAAGCATGAAAAAAGTTCTTTTTACAGCCATTATGCTGTGCCTCGCACTCACTGGCATGGCACAGCCCCAGGGATTCGGCGGCTTCAAAATGCCCGAGACCAATCCCACGTTCAAGGATGTCAACTACGCCGGCGACAGCCTTGAGGCACACCGCATGGACATATACCTGCCCGACACAGGCCAGGAACGCTACAAGGTGGTCGTGGCCATCTACGGCAGCGCATGGTTCTCCAACAACATGAAGGCCATGACCTATCTCTCCATGGGTAAGCCCCTCGTCGATGCAGGCTTTGCCGTGGTGTGCATCAACCACCGTTCGAGCACCGAAGCCAAGTTCCCGGCACAGATCAACGACGTGAAGGCCGCCCTGCGCTTCATCCGCGCCCACCAAAACGAGTACAAGTTAGACACCTCCTTTGTCGGCATCACCGGATTCTCCAGCGGCGGCCACCTTGCCTCGCTTGCCGGTGTCACCAACAGCATGGCCAGCCGCACCGAGGGCAATGTCACCGTAGAGATTGAGGGCACCGTGGGCCAGTGCCTCGAATACTCAAGCAACGTCGATGCCGTGGTCGATTGGTTCGGACCCGTCGATATGGCGCACATGAACAACTGCGAGACTTACAACGACGAGAAGTCGCCCGAGGCTGTGTTCATCGGTGGTGCACCTGCCGAGAACGCCGACATGGTGAAGCTCATCAGCCCTATTACCTACGTCACCACCCTTGGCCCGCGCTTCCTCGTCATCCATGGCGAGGCCGACACCGTGGTGCCCCATTGCCAAGGTGTGCGCTTCTCTAATGAGCTCAAGGCATGCGGACGTTTGGAGGAGTTCATCAGCGTGCCCGAAGGCCAGCACGGCCCCGTCACCTTCAACGACAACACCTTCAGCAAGATGGTGGAGTTCTTCAAGAAAGAAGCTGCAAAATAACTGAAATAATCACTAACTTACATTATTCACGAGAGTTAGCTGGAGTTACATGAATTTTGCGAATTCATTGGGAGTTAAAGGCGGTTAGCGGATTATGCAATAAAAAGAGTATTGTCCGTTAACTCCCAGAGCGGTCGCAGACCGCGATAACTTCCGTTAACTCCAGATAACTCCATGAATAAACCAGGCTAAAAATCAATGTACTATTAAAAAAGAAAACTTATGATGAAGAAAAAAACAAACTGTTTAAGGGGAATTGCTTTCCCCCTCCTAATGGCTTTCGTCCTGGCTTTTGCCATGGCATCGTGCGGTGGCGATGAGTGGCATCCCGTGGAGCCTTACGTGCCACCCACGCCCGAAGAGCCCGAAGAACCTTCCGAGCCCACCGACCCCACAAAACCCAAAGAGCCCACGTTCACACCCCTGCATGTTGATGGACGCTGGTTTGTGGATGAAAACGGTGTGCGCCACAACCTCCACGGATTCGCGCAGACCTACAGCCCGTGGTTCAACGAGCAGATGACCAAGTGGAACAACTACGATGTAAGTGCCTGTCTGAAGTACAACCAGGACCTCATCGACAAAATCCTTGAGCGCGGATGGAAGATGGACTTCGTGCGCTTGCACATGGACCCCTACTGGAGTAATACCCCCGGCGTGCAGACCACCGGTGAGAACGACATTTCGGCCTTCGATGTCGAAAGGTTCAAAAAATACCTCGACGAGGTGTTCATCCCCATGGCCGAATACGCCATTGCCAAAGGACTCTACGTTGTCATGCGTCCGCCAGGCGTATGCCCAGAGCAAATCTCTGTCGGCGGCGTTTACCACAACTACCTCAAACAGGTGTGGCGAATCGTTGCCCAGCACCCCAAGCTCAGCAACAACGGCTACGTCATGTTCGAGCTTGCCAACGAGCCCATACAGATTTGCAACAGCAGCGGCAAGGCCGTGGACAACTGGAACGGAGCTACCTTCGACGAGCGCGGACAGCTCATTACCACCTTCATGCAGCAAATCGTGGATATGATGCGCCAGTACTGCGACAACATCATCCTCGTGCCCGGACTCCACTACCAGATGCTCTACAAAACCTTCGAGAAATATCCCGTCAAGGGCAAGAACATCGGTTATGCCGTCCACTGCTACCCGGGCTGGTACAACAGCGGCTACGACAAGGAAGTGGATGTGGTCTATGACAACTTCAAGGCAGGATGGGACGACGAGATTATGCCCATCGGACGCAAGGCTCCCATCGTGGTCACCGAGATGGACTGGGCGCCCGCCGTCTATAACAAGTCATGGGGCAAGGCCATCACAGGCGTAGCCGGTGCCAACGGTTTCGGTGCCAACTTCATGAAAGTGTGCGACGAGAGTTGCAACATCAGCTGGCTCCTCTTCACAGGCCCCGAGCACCTTGCGCAGTACGACGACTCCGCTCCCGACGGCAACTCATTCCTCACCGACCCGCAGGCATGTCCCCGTCCCGTCTATCGCAAGTACCTCTACTACGCCACACCTGCCTACAGCAACATGATTAACAAGGAAGACTACGGCAAGTAAACATTCGAAAAACGTCCCAGACCCTGGGACGTTTTCTTTTTAAAGACACCCAGAGTTTTTACTACATTTCCACAACCACAGATTACGCAGATTAAACAGATTTATACAACTTTCGCAAGTCGTCAGCTTTTTGAAAACTTGCGAAAGATGAATTGTTAACAACAGAATTAATGGGAAATCAATGTTCAATTCGCAGCAATTCATGTTTTCTAAAGAAAAAACCTCTGTTTCCTCTGTTCCTCTGTGTGAAACCTATTCTCTCCGCGTGAGACAATAACAATCCGCGTGATACAACATCAATCTGCTTGACTTGTCTTCAAAAATCCGAAAATATATTTGGCATTTCATCCTTAATGTCGTATCTTTGCAGAAAAACTTCAAAGAATGTCGAAAGAGCAAACCAATGTCATAGAATATATCGTATGCGTTATAGGGGCATTCGCAGAGCGGTTCTCGCTGACCAATGCCAAGGCATACAAATATTTGCACGACTACAACGGGCTTGAGTTCCTCACCAAGCATTACGAGGCCGAGCACACCTTGTCCATTGATGATGCAGTGGACGACATCGCCATCATCTGCCATCGCCACGGAGGGGCGTTGACGTTATGATTCTTTATCACGGTTCGAATGTGCCCTCAACACCATTGACTTGAAGCGCGGACGGCGAGGCAAGGACTTTGGACAGGGCTTCTATCTGAGTGCAGACAAAGAGCAGGCCATGCTGATGGCGCGGCGCACCGTTGACCGCGAGGAGTGTGGTGAGCCAATAGTCACGGCATTTCTGTTCGATGAGAACATTCTGCAAGCACCCTCAGAGTTGAACATCAGAGTATTTGAGACATACACACAAGAATGGGCAGAGTTTGTCATGTTGAACCGCAAGAACAGGACTTACATCCAGGCCCACGATTACGACATTGTCACAGGTCCGATAGCCAACGACAAGGTGGGACTTCAGATTACCCGTTACCAGTTGAATTACATTCCTATGGCAGAGCTCATCAGACAACTCTCATTCATTCGTCCCACTTTTCAATACTATTTTGGAACTGAGCGCGCCATAGCCTTACTAAAAAGAATAGAAGAATGACGAACACACAAGCAGACAAAGACATGCAGTTTCAGATAGAGCATCTCACCCAGCAGCTGGTCATCATGCTGATGGAAAACTATGGCATGAGCATGGAGAAAGCCATGCACACAGTGTATGGGTCGCATACTTACGAGAAAATTGAGAATGCCAACACGGGGTTGTACTATCAGAGTCCTGTTTATGTAATGGATATGCTCCAAGAAGAATTAGGTGCAGCTTTATTACATTGAACATTTTTCTTTGATCATAGAAAATTCAACATTAATTGCCATTAATCATCATTAATCTGTCGTAAATAAATTGAATTAAAGAGACAATCAACGTTCAATTCGCAGCAATTCTTGTTTTCAAAAGAAAAACCTCTGTTTCCTCTGTTCCTCTGTGTGAAACCAATTCTCTCCGCGTGAGACAATATCTCTCCGCGTGAGGCATTCCATGCGTATGACCAAAGGATTATTTCTTTCAAATTATGCTTTACAATCCCAAAGTTTAGGTTTACGATTCCAAAGCATCACTTTACGCTCGCAAAGTTTAGGTTTATGACAAAATTCTCTAGAAAATTTCATCATAAACCCATCATGCCCTCATCGCAGCACCAAGTAATGTGTTCACAACTTGTGACCTGGCACAAACAGCGCGACATGTGTATGCTGGTTATATCCGTTTGAGCCAAAGACTGAGGAAACGGTCGTAAACGATGTAGCCTTCAGGCGTCAGATAAACCATATCCTTGTCTGTCAGGACTGCCAAGGCCGCCTTCACACTACTGGCACTGGGCAGGTCATAACGCTTGATGAATTCATTACCCAATGGCTGCTGAACGCAATCTGCCAGAGCAATAGCTTTCAGCAGACTGAACTGATTGGGCGTCAGAAACGATGTGAGCGCCAGATAATGAGGTGCCATCGTATTGATGTGAAACAGAATGGCTTCTGCGGCCTGTTGCTCTGTCTCTACCTTCTTTTCCTGTTCATAAAGCCGATTCAAGATGGCTTGCACATACCACGTGTAGCCGTTGAACCGTTGGTAGATGTCATGAAACACCTGCTGGCTGAGCACTCCCTTCTTGGCTTCGAAGAATCTTCGGGCGAAGTCATAGTATATTTCCTCGTGAAGCGGCTCTAAGCTCATCAGCTGCGTACTCTGATAGAAAGGTCTGTTGGGAGCACAGAACATTTCTTCCATCAGATGTTTCTTGCTGCCGGAAAAGATAAACCTCACATGGTGTATGTGTTGGATATAGGAGCGCAACATGGCCTCTGTGCCCTTTTCGGGATAATCCGCAATCTGCTGGAACTCGTCAATGGCCAGATAGACAGGCTTGTTCAGGTCGTTGAGGTGAGAAAAGATGCTCTTCAGAGTATATTCTGTTTGCACCGGAACCACGCTGACAGAAACGGTAGGCATTCCCGTCAGCAGGTCAGGGGTAATTGTGGGGCGAAGACCCTTGAAGAAGTCCAGCACCTTGGCTGCAAACGACTTCTCTCTTTCCAACGCGTCTTCTATCACCGCCCGCCCTAATGATTCCACAAACTCTTGAAGGTTTTTGGTAGGGAAAATATCTACATATATGCAGATAGCATCCTTGTTTTCCTTCTTAATCTGATGAAAGGAATGGGAAATGAGCCCTGTTTTTCCAATTTTTCTTGGTGAAATCAGAGTCAGATTACGTCCGTTTTTTAGGGCAGAAATCACGTTTTCGGTTTCTTCTGTTCGGTCACAGAAATATTTTGGACCCTCATAGCCCTGATAAACAAAGGGGTTTCCGAGTTTTGCCTGTCGTTTCTTTGCCATATACTTTTCTCCTTTCTATTGCGTAATTTACGTAACGTACTTTACGTAACAAAGTTTTTGTAATGCAAAGATAGTTTTTGTTGACGAAACTTCCAAACTTTTTGGAAAGAAATTACGACAATCATGGCGTTTTTAAACGAATTAGAAGAGTGCCTTGAGCTTTAGCGAAAAATGAGAACGAATTATCATAATATTATTTTTCTCATTCGTGATTTAATTATTCCAATTTTTCTCATTCGTTTCCTATCCTTTTAAAACATTAAGCTAATTCTTCCCCTCAACCAATTAATTCTACTTCCCAAAAAGTTCGTGATGGGAACCGATCCTGACAAGTTTGATGGTGTTTTCAGCCTCGTCAATCCAGATTAAGAGGAAATCATCCTCTATGTGACACTCCATGAATCCTTTATAATTCCCCGTAAGCATGTGGGGTTTATATTCACGTGGCACATGTCCGGTTTCTTTCAGAGCCACCGTTACTGCTTTCAATGTTAGTAACTTCGACGGCTGGTGGACATATTTCTTCAGGTCCTTCTTAAACTGAGTGGACTGCTTCAGAATCTTCTGCATAAATATATTTATCCAGTTCGTTCGGGTCAAAGTCCTCCAGCTCCACGCCAGACTTACATTCTTCCATGGCAGCCAATGTCTCTGCATTTGGTTCATGGAACAAGGAGTTTATCAAAACGTATTCCACGAGGTTGTTCACGCTGCGATGCTGCCTCATGGCTTCAGTCTTGAGTCGTTCTAAAAGGTAGTTTGGCAGACGGAAAGAAGCTGCCTTACGCTTGATAGTTGTTGCCATAATTATATTAGGTTTGTATTGCATTCTTATTGCAATTGTATAGCAGATTGCGGCACAAAGATAAATTTAATAAACGAAACTTCCAAACTTTTTGGAAAGAAAATTCTTTCCGATCCATCTTCTCACACAGATTTCACAGATAACACGGATATATTGTCTGCGCTATCAGCCAAATCTGCGGAATCTGCGTGTTGTTTTTTCTCAACTCTCTTTGTCTATCTGTCTTTCTGTCTCTCTGTCAGAAAACAGTCTAATTGTCTAAATGTCTTTCTGTCTCTCTGTCAAACAAACTCTCTCTGTCCTTAAATTCTCTCTGTCTAAAAGTGTAAATGTAACAATTATTTTACGTTTTGTCACATCTTACCGTCATTTTACCTGTCGAAAAGCATTTTTTACATCAAATATAGTACTTATATTATTAATTTTTTATACCTTTGCAGCCAGATTACTAAATAATGTACAAGTTTTCGGCTTTCCAACTGTTACTAAAACAACGAAACAAAACTGTGCTTTCAGAACGAAATAATAACAAATTACGAATATCAAATAACTAAAGAAAATGAAAAATCTGATTTCCTTACTAAGGCTTCCCGACTGCATCGGGAAAACTGCAAACCTGCGCCGAGGCTCCTATACCCATCGGCTGACTCTCTTGATTGTGGCAATAGCCATGATGATACTCGCGCCCAATTGGTCGATGGCTCAAAACGAAACATATGATTTCGAATATTTAGGTCGTCATGGCTTTTCTTTGGTAAGTGGTGAAAGGTATTTAGGTATTATAGCCAGTAATCAAGAAGTCGGTAGTATTTATAGTGGTATCACTGGTGGTGATGTTACTTTAAATGATGCAGGGTATGGTAACCTAGCTGCTGATGGTGCAAATCGTTCTCATACCAGTTTTGATACCCGTTTTGCTTCCCGTATCGGAGTAGGCAAAAGTTGGGGAATTAGAACTGACAAGAACTACGGTCTTTACTATTATGGTACAACCCCAGAACTTGCAATCAGAAATTGCTGGAATGGGGATGGAATCAAATTCTATTATTCAGGAACTTTGACAGTTAAAAAGAGCAACTTACTTAGAAAGGCAAATAATGACGACCTCCCTGGTGATTTTCTTTCTGCTGGAGATGTCATAGAATCAGGAACGAAGTATTATGCTGTGAATAGAGTTGGTGAAGGATATGCTACTGATATTATTGTGGAAGGTGTTAATGGAACAAGAATCACTAAAATAGAGTTTTACCATGGTGGACAGACTGCAAATCTTCAGTCTTCTGAGTCTGATATCACATTGGGTTATGGCCAGACTCATCAAACGCAATGGAATAATAGCTCGAATAAATCTACAGTTGTTTTCACCAGCAGCAATTCTTCTGTTGCCTCTGTTGACCCTTACACAGGACTGGTGACCGCTAGTAATAATCCTGGAACAGCTACCATTACTGGCTATGTGGCCATAGGCCCTGAAGGGAATCAATGGGCTACATATAGCGAGTTCTCCTATAAAGTGAATGTGATTACGAGTACCACGACAGTGAATTCATATAAGTTTGAGTGTTATGACGCAAATAATGTGTGGCAATGGTGGCAAAGGCCTGATGGTAATTTCGCCGCTCAGGTGCAAATAGGTTCTCAAACTTACAGTATTGCATTGTTGTATTTCCAGAATTATTCCTACTTTAATGGTCAGGTGTATTACAATCATGACAGAAACCGTTTTGGTGTAATTGATGAAGGTTGGTATCTGTATCGTGGTAATGAGATTGGAGCATATGCAAGTGGACTTTATTACCGTCATAACGCAAACAATAGTCCAAGCGTGACAACTTTCTATGTGTTTGATTTGAAGAATGGTGACAAAGTGAAAGTGAATTATGGTACGTTGAATAATGTTAATAAGCCGGCCATTGGTTCGTCTAACACCAGTTTACCCCTTGGTACCTCAATTAATTCAGGCCAAGAGTTTTTCATGGAGGATAATTCCATGCTGGTGCTTGAGATTTCTGATGGCACATGGATTGAGAGCGTGGAGATTACCCATGAAAGTGGTGCTCCTATATTCCAGTTTGAACAGACGGAGGCAACCGCTGAGCTTATCAACCTAAAATTTGACGAGCCAGGATTGGTTATGTCACCTGCCGGAGCCAAGGTAACCTATTCGAGCAGTAACGAGAAGGTGGTGAAAATAGGTAATCAGGATACAGGTGACCTGATGTTTGTGAACGTGGGTATTGCCACCATCACGGCTACGGCAACATTCTGGGACGACACAGCGAACAACGGACAAGGTGGAGAGGTGACATTGACCACCAGCTATACCGTTACAGCCAAGGCCGACGATGCTGTGTGGAAAGTAGATGGTAACACTCTGTACTTCCCGACAACGAATAAAGCCGGTAAGAAGAACAACAATAATACTGGTAAGCTGATGCCACGTGAGGTGACTGCTGTGCCGAATATCACCATGGATTTTGGAAATGCAGAAAACACCAACCTCACACTTCTGCGTCTTTATGGCTCAAGCCGTGGTACCCTTATCATGGATGAGAATGGTTGGGAGCACACACTCTGTTTAGCAGACGACAGTCACACGCTGACACCCACACAGGGAACATTCTATAAGTTTGCTCCTGGTGTTGACGGAGAGCTGACCATTCGTGGTATCCGCAAACACACCGACAACAATCCAAACAGCGTGATTCTGGTGGATGCCACAGCCACCACCGGTAACCGCTTGTCATTCTATCCGAATGGAAGCTCTGTAGGAAGTGCCACATACGCTTTGACCAACGGTCAGGTTATTAAGTCGGGCGACGTGGTGGAACTGACGGACAACGGCAATGTTCTCGCTTCGCTACAGTTTAGCGAGCTGGGCGGTAATGATTTCAGTGCTGCCACAAGTAGCAACAATAATGGCTACGGCTATTATACTACAGGTAATGGAACTAACGGAAATGTTGAATACGGTACCTTCTATACCATTGTGCCCAAGTATAATGGTGAGCTTGAGTTGGCTTTGAAAGTGAATGCTGGAGAGAAATTCTATATTCTTGAGAACGAGATTCCCATGGCTGGTTATAACGGCAAGATATATGACAGCAATTTCACTGGTGTTATCAAGCTTCAGGTTGAAGCCAATACAACATACAAGGTGTATTGTGAAGACTCGGAAGTAGCCTTCTGGGGCTGCAAGTTTGACGGCAGTTTCCAGTATCAGAGTTATCCTATTATAAAGGAACTTAGTTTTAGCGGTAATACAGCCCAGGAGGAAGTTGTTAACCTTACTGCCGGCCATGTATATTATCTTTATGCAAATACCGCAAAGACCAGCAGCAACAGCGACTGGCAGGTGTTCTACTTGACTGGTTTCACCTTCGACAACGACTTCAAGTTTACAAGCAAGGGATATGTGATGGTGGATGACCTCAACAATGTTAAGAGAGACGATTTGTATCAGTATATTCAAAAGAGCAATACCCACACCGTTGAGGCTGTCACATATACAGGAACTGGAAGTGCTAACATTTCTTACACCTGCATTTACAAAGATAATGAGAATAATGAGACGACGACTTCTGTGACACCAGGAAGTGCCATTGATGTGTCAAACCCTGGCGCATACGTGATAAGAGCAGAGATCGCTGGCGGTGACGGCCATAAATATCATACATATTATGTGCTGACCGTTCCATATTCTGTTCCCGATCCTACTACGAGTCCAAATGCAGACCAAGAGATTGTTGAGTGGATATTCGACAGAATAGGTTATGACCATGATGCAGGAAATACAGGCGAACAGTCAATAGAAGACCAAACCGCATTGTATGCAAATGCCGATAACCATAATGCGCAATGGGGTCTGTATTATAAGGTTCGTCAATATAGTGACGATGCGCTGAAGAATCTGTATTACTTGAATGTTCCAGTGATTGGTAACAATATGAACATTGCTGGTGACAATGCACGATATATTGACCGCACTTCTGGCCTGTTGTTTGCAGCTAAACCACTGGAATGGGGTACTACAGGACATGCACCAGACTTGACAAAGATTGCTTATGATGCAAACAATCCCGACCATGAGGGCAAGCAGCGCTACCGCCTTGAAGATGCAGAGCAGAAGGTTTATGTAGAGGATGATGGTGGTGCATACATCACGAATCCAGACCCGGAAGGACTTGACCAGGCTTTGCGTCAGATGCTGAACCTGCAGCCAAACCAGATGGTAGGCAATATCGACTATGTCACTATGTATAATGGTTCAAGCTTGACCATTCCTAACCTGAAGGCTGGCCAGTATATCCGTATTAAGTGGTCGCGCTATAGTCCAAACAATGGTGACTACATGAAGGTTGAGAATGCCACAGACCTCTTAGGAAATGATATGGACGGAGCTTATATCCATTTGGGTGCTGCTCCAAGTGTTGATCAAAACGGTGGTTATGCTTATCATGAATTTAAAGTGAAGGAGGATGGTGATGTGACATTCACTCTTAGCCAGGAAGGATGGAATAACTTCTATGAGATTGCAATATCAAATAAATTCATCAAAACGTATCTTCGTTTGGCAACGACAACCGTAACAAATCCTGACAGAGTTAAGCGGACGTTTGTAGGCAAGAAGAATACGCTGAACGTTTCTCAGGAGTATAACACTGCGTGGGGTACAATACGATCTCAGAGTCCTAATACAAACAGTTACAGTATTAAGGAAAATTCGCGTACAGGCACATTAACTACAAGTAATTGCAGTATATCGAACAATAGTTTAAGTGTAACAGGTGGTCATGGCCGTTTCGTTCTTGAGCAACTCGGTACAGACGACGGATTTGTCCTTGACAGTGCCAATTATGTCATCAAGGTCTATGAGTACGACTACACCCAGCAGACTTATCCTTACACTTGGGATATGACTAACATCAACACTTCGACCGGCAACAATACTCTCGCAGAAATGACAGCAGATGCTGCCCTGACTGACGACGAGGATAATCACCAATACAAGTATTGGACGGCTCCTTCGGGTAATGATAACGATAGTTATTACACGATGAACATCGGCAACCCCGAGAACCTCGTGGGATGGCGGAAGAAGTCCGCACTAAATGAGCAGGACGGTTCAGAAATTGCTGAGTTGGCAGGTCTGGGCATCGTTCCCGTGGATCTGACCGACGAGGCGAATGCTAATATCCAGTTCAGCTCTACTGGTGCAGGTGTGCGCATCAACGGCGATGGACAGCAGAAGCTGGTGATTCCTGGTGTTGACTCGGGTGCGAAAGTATATGTGGCCGTTTCGGGTGGCCGTATCACAAATGCTCAGGATACGGAAGAGGCTGCTGCGGCAAGCCTGACAAAGTCGAATGATGCCAACGATGCCAGTGCCAACGTTTATGTGATAAATGGTACTGGAGAAGACGTGGAGCTCTATCTCAGCGAAGGTGCCGTGGTGAAGAAAGTGGCCGTGACCAAGACTTTCAAGAGCTTCAACAATTACAACGGCAAATCTTACACCACTGAGGTTCGTGACCACAACGAGAAGTATGACCTGAGCGGATACTTCACTGGCAAGGGCGTGACCGCACAGACGGTGGGTGCCTATGAGCCAAGAGAAGAAGGCAGCAAGTCGGGTACGCTGACGCTGAATGCTGTTGAAGTTGCTGCGGCAAATACCCCGGTTATCCTTACTTGTGACACAGAGTCTCCTGGCAGTATGCCTCTGTTCGTGAAGGATGTTGACACCAGTGAATCTACGGTTGGAACGAATTACCTGGTAGGTAATACTGGTACATCGAAGATTTATGCTCCTAAGGGAAGCTACATCCTTACTAATCAATATGTTCCTCTCGACAAGGACGGCAATCCTACTCAGACTACGCCAGAAACAGGTGAGCTTGCGTTCTATTATGTCTATGCGGATAATAAGAATGGTATTTCTCCCAACAAGGCTTATCTGCAACTGCCAAGTAGTAGTGGAAGTGGTCCCAATTCCATCAGAGCGTTCTACTCGTTCATTGGTGGAGACACTACAACGGAAATCGGCTCTCTTGATGAGATGGATGCTGTACATGAGTTCACTGGTCCTTATTACAACCTGAATGGTCAGAAGATTGACGGCAAACCGACAACCAAGGGCATCTATATCGTGAACGGTAAGAAAGTATATGTGAAATAAAGAGAAAGGAGGTATCAATATGAAAAGAGTATATTTGAAACCGTTCTGCGAAGATGTAAGAGTGAACCTCAAAGGAAGTGTCTTGCAGGGCAATTACGAAGGCGACAGTAAAGGAGCCTGGGGCTCCGGCTGGGGTAAGGAAAACAACATGGGTTGGGACGACGAGGTGGAAGACGACAAGCCCCGGAACATCAACCTGTGGGAGGAATAATAGCGACCGAGATTTTAATTTGGTAAATAGTATTTTTCATTTTATTGAGTTAATTGATGTCGGGACCCGTTGTGAGACGGGTCCTGATTTTTTTGTTTTGACAGAGAGTTTTTTCTGACATAGAGACAGAAAGACAATTGATAATTGATAATAGATATTTTGACATAGAGACAGAAAGACATTTAGACAGATAGACAAAGGGAGGATTGACAATTGATAATTTGACATAGAGACAGAAAGACATTTAGACAGATAGACAAAGGGAGGATTGACAATTGATAATTTGACATAGAGACAGAAAGACATTTAGACAGATAGACAAAGGGAATTGACAATTAGATAATAATACAGAAGGGCAAAAATGGGGAATCGGCTTAATCCTTGTAATCGATGGTTTTAGAAAATAACGGGTGGTTCGAAGTATTTGGAAAAGTATAACCGTGAATGGTTATGATTCGTTTTGCACCGAACTTATTTAGTAACATTTGTTAAGAGGTTTGTGTGCGCGTTTTGTTTTGAATGTCGTGTTTTTTTATTATCTTTGCAGGGTATTTTGTAATTGCAGGTAATAATGAACATGAAATTCGCTTTTCTTTCGATTGTTTGTCTGCTGACAGGTGTCGGCGGCTTGGCGCAGAATCCTTTTGTGCAGACGTGGTGCACGAGCGACCCGGCTCCTCTGGTGCACGACGGCACGATGTATGTTTACACTGGTCACGATGAGGATGGTGCCGACTTCTTCTGGATGCAGGAATGGCGCGTGTATTCAACGCAGGACATGGTGAACTGGCAGGACCATGGCTCACCGTTGGCCTTGGAGAGTTTCTCGTGGGCTGATGACCGTGCGTGGGCTTCGCAGGTGGTGGAGCGCGACGGGAAATTCTTCTGGTATATCTGTGCGCATTCGAAGCTGTCGGGCGGCATGGCTATTGGTGTGGCCGTGGGTGACTCGCCGACGGGTCCATTCCGCGATGCCATTGGCAAACCGCTGTTTGAGAATGGTTCGTGGGACCATATAGACCCTACAGTGCTGATTGACGACGACGGGCAGGCGTGGCTGATGTGGGGCAACCCGCGGGTGTATTACCTGAAGCTGAACCGCGATATGATAAGCTACTCGGGCGAGCTGGGCATGCTCGACATGACGGAGGAGGCTTTTGGCGGTCCGATGATGAGCGAGCGCAAGCAGGGGGTGAAGTACAAGGACTCGTATGTGGAGGGTCCTTGGCTGCGGAAGGTTGCCCGTTCATAGTTCAAAGTTCAAAGTTCAAAACAATATCAGCTTCTCTATGCTGCCGGTGGTGTGCCCGAGCATATCAGCTACAGCACGGCACCGTCGCCCACAGGACCTTGGACGTATGCGGGTGAGATTATGCCTTTGTGCGATACGAAGTCGTTTACGAACCACTGTGGCGTGGCTGATTATAAAGGACATTCATATTTCTTCTACCATACGGGCAAGCTGCCGCAGGGCGGTGGCTTCGGGCGGAGTGTGGCCGTGGAGGAGTTCAAATATAATGCTGATGGCTCGTTCCCGACAATTGTGCCAACCGACGAGGGTGTTGAGCCTGTGGATGAGTTCAGCCCTTATCGCAAGGTAGAGGCTGAGACGATGGCGTTTTCGAAAGGGTTGAAGACTGAGCAGAACGACGAGGTGGGTGTGTATGTAACCGACATTCACAATGGTGACTACATCAAGTTGCAGAGCGTGTGTTTCTGTAATAAGATTCCGCGAACGTTCACTGCCCGTGTGGCCAGTGGCCTGCGTGGTGGACAGATTGAAATACGCGTTGACAGTATCGGCGGCCAGCTGTTAGGTCGCCTTGAGGTACCCGGCACGGGCGGTTGGGAAAAGTGGCAGACGCTGACCACTGACCTTACAAACTATGCAAAAGGCCGCCATGACCTTTATTTCGTGTTCACCGGCAGGAAAGGACCTAAGCTGATGAACTTTGACTGGTGGGAGATGCGAGGGTTGGAACAGGTGAACATGCCGCTGTTCCAGACCAAATACACAGCCGACCCGTCGCCGATGGTGGTGGGAGACACGCTGTTCCTCTATACATCACACGACTCATCGCCCGAGGATATTGCCGATGAGAACGAAAAGAACTCTGCGGGCTTCTTCATGTACGACTGGTTGCTGTGGAGTACCACCGACATGGTGAACTGGACAGAACACGGGGCAGTTGCCTCGCTGAAGGACTTCACCTGGCGTTCACGTGAAAACGGCGCATGGGCCATACAGACAGTTGAGCGCAACGGAAAGTACTACCTCTATGCACCATTGCATGGCCACGGCATAGGCGTGTTGGTGGCCGACTCACCCTACGGACCGTTCCGAGACCCGTTGGGCAAGCCGTTAGTGTGGCAGCAGGAGCACTGGGACGATATTGACCCGACAGTATATATTGATGATGACGGACAGGCCTATATGTACTGGGGCAATCCAAATACCTATTATGCACTGTTGAACGAAGACATGATTTCGCTGAAAAGCGACATTGTGAAGTTAGACTACCACATAGACCACTACCAAGAAGGACCCTGGCTGTATAAAAGGGATGGAAAATATTATCTCGCTTATGCTTCCACCTGTTGTCCTGAGGCGTTGGGCTATGCCATGAGCGACTCGCCCACGGGACCATGGCAGTCGAAAGGCTACATCATGCGCCCAACGGAGCGCAACCGAGGCAATCATCCCGGCATCTGCCAGTACAAGAACCACTGGTATGCGTTCGGCCAGAACTACGACCTGATGCACCTTGACACCTTCGTTCACCATGAGCGTCGCAGCGTGTCGGCCACCGAAATCACATATAATGCCGACGGCACCATCAAGGAAGAGCCCTACTGGCTCGACCAAAAGCCCATGGAACAATTGCACTGGCTGAATCCTTACCAGCGTGTTGAGGCTGAGACTATGGCCTGGGGCTATGGGCTGAAATCGGCTAAGATGGGCATCGAGAATACTGGCATCGTGGCAAATATGCTGCCTTCAACAGGCAAGAAAAACATGTATGTCTATGACATCAACGATGGCGAGTACATCCGTCTGCGCGGTGTGGATTTCGGCAGCAAGGGCGCCAAGAGTTTCAGCCTCTCGGCTGCTGCCACTGGCGGTTGCACCGTTACGCTGCGCCTCGACAGCCTGAAAGGTGAGGTGGTAGGCACGGCGGTAGTTTCTGGCACTGGCTCTTTGGAGAAGTATCGCCTGTTTAGTGGCAAGGTAAAGAATGCCAGTGGCGTTCACGACCTTTATATCTGTTTCAGTAAGGCAAGCGGTGATGTGCGCTTGGACTGGTGGCAGTTTAAATGAATTTGAGGAGTTCTTCTATGAGAGAATTGAGAAATAATTTACAATTTGACAATTTACAATTATTGAGTAAAGGAGGGAAGTAATCGATATTTTTTCATTCGTCCGTTAACTCCCTGAGCGGTCGCAGACCGCGATAACTTCCGTTAACTCCCATTAACTCCCTAAAAAAATAATTATATGAAAAAGATTTTTGTCCTGCTGGCAGTGTTCTCGGCGATGAGCCTCTCAGCTGTTGCCCAAGGCAACGAACCCATTAAGAATCCCATGCTGTGGGCAGATGTGCCCGACCCCGACGTGATACGTGTGGGCGACAGCTTTTATCTGGTTTCCACCACGATGCACCTTATGCCCGGTGCACCCATCATGCGCTCGAAAGACCTGAAGAACTGGGAAACCATCGGGTATGTGTATCCGCGCCTTACCGACTCGCCTAAGTACGACATGCAGGAAGGCACCGTCTATGGCCGCGGTCAGTGGGCAACGTCGCTGAAGTACCATAATGGTAAGTTCTACGTGCTCTTTGCCCCGAACGAGACCAGTGCAATGGGCGACACTTACATTTATTCTGCCACCGACCCCGCGGGTGAATGGACGCTGGTTTCGCGCATGCGCCATTTCCACGACTGTTCGTTGTTCTTCGACGATGACGGGCGGGTATATGTCGTTTATGGAACGGGTGAGTTGATGGAGCTGAAGCCCGACCTGTCGGATGTGATAGAAGGCACGCACCAGAAGATTTTCGAGCGCGAGGCCGACGAGACGGGGCTGCTTGAGGGCAGCCGCGTGATAAAGCACAATGGCAAGTACTATCTGCTGATGATTTCACATGTGTATGCTCCAGGCAAGCATCGCCGCGAGGTGTGCTACCGTGCTGACGACATTCACGGACCCTACGAGAAGAATGTGATTCTGCAGAGTGAGTTTGGCGGCTTCTCTTACGAGGCCCAAGGCACTATTGTGGATACACAGGACGGCGACTGGTATGGCATTATTTTCCAAGACCGTGGAGGCGTTGGCCGTGTGCTGACGCTGATGCCTTGCCGTTGGATAGACGGCTGGCCCATGCTGGGTGACGAGTACGGCAAGGTGCCCGACGTGATGCGTCCGCTGAAAAGCGGTGAGCCCGAGAAGCATATTGTGAATGCCGATGACTTCTCTCAGCCCAAGCTTGGCCTTCACTGGCAGTGGAACCACAACCCCATTGATAAGGCATGGTCGTTGAGCGAACGACCGGGTTTCCTGCGGTTGAAGACCAACCGTGTGGTGAACAGCTTGTATTTGGCTCCCAACACCCTGACGCAGCGCATGGAAGGACCCACATGCAGCGGTGGCATTGTGATGGATTTGTCGCATATGAAAGACGGCGACTGTGCCGGACTTGCTGCGTTCAACAGCGATACGGGTGCACTGACTGTAAAGAAGAAAGGCAAGAAACTGGTGCTCGAGATGAGTGAGCAGAAGGTGGAGCTTTCTGACCGTGACAAGCAAGTAACGAAAGTGGAGGACAAAACGATTGAGAGTGTAGAACTGAAGCAGTCGAAGATATGGCTGCGGGTAGATGCCGACTTCCATCCAACAAAGGGTGGCCGGTTCATGGGCGGAAAGGATGCTGCCAATTTCTATTATAGTCTCGACGGTAAGCAATGGACCAAGATAGGTACACCCGACTATCGAATGGGCTTCGACTGGCGTCGTTTCTTTATGGGGCAGAAATTTGCCATTTTCTGCTATGCCACGAAGAAAGCAGGAGGCTATGTGGATGTTGACGAGTTCTTCTATGAGAGAGGAGAGAAGTAATTTACAATTTGACAATTTACAATTTACAATTATTGAGTAAAGGAGGGAAGTAATTGATGTTTTTTCATTCGTTTCATTCGTTTCATTCGTTGTTTCCGTTAACTCCCATTAACTCCCTAAAAAATAATTTAATGAAAAAGATTTTTTTTCTTTGCATCGCACTGATGTGCCTGACAATGGTTGGAAGGGCACAAATGGTGCAAAGCCCTGACGGAAAAGTGCAAGTGATTCTTGAACTGTTGGAACAGGGCAAACCCCATTATCGTGTGCTCTATCAGGGGCAGGAAGTGTTGCAGCCCTCTCCCCTCGGTGTGGTGACGAATATCGGTGATTATACTCAGGGCCTGGCCTTGTCAAAAGATTTCACACAGAAGTCTGTTAGCGATACCTATAGCCTTCGCAACATCAAGCAGAGCCGTGTTGACTACGAGGCAAACGAATGTGTGGCGACCTACTTGCAGAACGGCAAGCCCGTCATGGACATCATTTTCCGTGTGAGCAATCGCGACGTGGCATTCCGTTACAGAATCTATCCAAAACGAGATACCCGTGTGTGTGTGGTGGAGAGCGAGGCCAGCAGCTTTGTCATGCCCGACGGCACAACCACATTCCTCTGTCCGCAATCGAAACCTATGGGCGGTTTCGCACGCACTTCTCCCAGTTACGAGACACCCTACACACTTGATGAACCTGTGGGCAAGAACGGCTGGGGCGAGGGTTATACGTTCCCGTGCCTGTTCAAAGTTCAACCCACCCCAACCCTCCCAAAGGGAGGGAGACCTAATTACCCACACAATAGCAAAACTAAAAAAAACTCCCTCCCCTCGGGAGGGGCGGGGTGGGTTCCCTCTCTGTGGGTTCTTGTCAGCGAGACGGGCACTGACGGCGGTTATGTGGGATGCCGTTTGCTCAACGAACAGGGTGGCACCTATCGTATTGGATTCCCGCAGGCTGGAGAGCTGAACGGTATCGGTTCGGTGACACCCGCCATGTCGCTGCCAGGTGAGACACCTTGGCGCACCATCACCCTCGGTTCGTTGGCAAATATTGTTGAGACTACAGTTCCGTTCGACCTTGTGCAGCCCAAATACAAAGCCTCACAGGAGTATATCTACGGCAAGGGCTCATGGAGCTGGATTATTGGCATGGACCCCAGTTGTAATTACGACGAGCAGAAGCGTTACATTGATTTTTCTGCCGAAATGGGTTACCAGAGCGTGCTGATAGATGCTTTCTGGGACCGTGAGATTGGCTACGAGCGCATTGCCGAGTTGGCGCGCTATGGCAAGCAGAAAGGTGTGGGCCTGTTCTTGTGGTACAACAGCAACGGCTCATGGAATGATGCACCGCAGACCCCCATTGGCAAGATGAACAACGCACGCATTCGCCGCGAGGAGATGCGCTGGATGCACGACAATGGCATCCGCGGCATCAAAGTTGACTTCTTCGGTGGCGACAAACAGCCCATGATGCAGCTTTACGAAGACATCCTGGCCGATGCCAACGATTTCGGTCTGTTAGTAATCTTCCATGGCTGCACACTGCCGCGAGGATGGGAGCGTATGTATCCCAACTATGCCGCCAGCGAGGCTGTGCTGGCCTCCGAGAACCTGCACTTCGGACAAGGAGCCTGCGACGCTGAGGCCCGCAATGCCTGCATCCATCCGTTTGTACGCAACACCGTTGGAGCGATGGACTTCGGTGGTTCTGCGCTCAACAAGTTCTACAATGCCGACAACCAGCACGGCACCGTGCGCCGCACCAGCGACGTGTTTGCCCTGGCTGTGGCCGTGCTGTTCCAAAGCCCTGTGCAGCACTTTGCATTGGCTCCAAACAACCTGACAGATGCTCCTGCGTGGGCCATTGACTTCATGAAACGAGTGCCTACCACGTGGGATGAGGTGCGCTTTATTGACGGTTATCCTGGCAGCTACGTCATCCTGGCACGCCGAAGTGGTGACAAGTGGATTGTTGCCGGTATCAATGCAGACAGCCAGCCGCTGAAGAAAACAATCTCTCTGCCCATGCTGAAGAAAGGAACATCTGTGCGCGTATATAGCGACGATACAAAGCTAAACGGCTGCGTGAAGGCACAGAAAGTGAGCAGCAAGCAGCAGCTCAGCATCACCATCCCTTGTAATGGGGGCGTGGTGGTTGAGCAGTAGGTTTTGAATTAGGATTTTCATAATAAAGGAAGAATAACTAAAAACAACAAAATCAAGTGGTTTACAACGAGATAGGAAAAACAGGTATGCGGGTGGCCAATCTGGCTTTCGGAGCGTCGTCGTTGGGCGGCGTGTTCCGCAGCATCCGCGAGGAAGAAGGCATCCAGGCTGTGCACACAGCCGTGGAGCATGGTATTAATTTTATTGACGTGTCGCCCTATTATGGCCATTTAAAGGCCGAAACCGTATTGGGCAAGGCACTGAAGGACATTCCGCGCGACAAGTACTACCTTTCTACGAAGGTGGGCCGCTACGGCAAGGACGGTGTGAATTCATGGGACTATTCGGCCCGACGTGCCACAGAGAGCGTCTATGAGAGCATGGAGCGGCTGAATGTTGATTATATTGACCTCATCAATGTGCACGACATAGAGTTCCAGGCGGCCATGGATGGCGGGTTGCAGAAGTTGGTGGATGAGACACTGCCTGCCTTGGTGGAGCTGCGCGACAAAGGCGTGGTGCGCCATGTAGGCATTACCGATTTGCAACCCGAAAACCTGAAGTGGGTGGTTGAGCATTCGCCCGCTGGTACGGTTGAGAGTATCCTTAATTTCTGCCATTACAGTCTGAACGACGACATGCTGACCGACTATCTGGACTTTTTCGAGCAGCACGGCATAGGAGTCATCAATGCCTCACCGTTCTCTATGGGACTGTTGTCGCAGCGCGGCACCCCCGACTGGCATCCTGCGCCCGAGGCCTTGAAAGATGCCTGCCACCGCGCCGCCGCCTACTGTCAGCAAAAGGGCTACCCCATTGAGAAACTCGCCATCCAGTTCTCCACCAGTCTTAACCCGCGCATTGCCACCACCTTGTTCAGCAGTGCCAATCCACAGAACGTGCTGAAGAACATTGCCTATGTGAATGAGCCGCTGGACCGTCAGCTTGTCAGCGAGGTGCAGGCCATTATCGGCGACCAGATGCGTGTGAGGTGGAAGAATAGTTAGACCCCTTGCCCCCGGTGGGGGAGAGGAGAGAGGAGAGAGAAACCCACCCCCAACCCTCCCAAAGGGAGGGAGTAAAATAGTGAAATTGTGAAATTGTAAAATAGTGAAATCGTAAATGGAGAATTATGATAATCATTGACGCTCATTCCCATTTGTGGCTCCGTCAGGATACCACCTGGAATGGCCAGGTCATCCGTTCGATGAAGAATGGCCGCTCCATGTTTCTCGGCGAGGAAGTGCAGATGCTTCCTCCTTTTATGATTGACGAAGGAAACACGGCAGAAGTGTTTCTTTCAAACATGAACTACGCGCAGGTTTCTGCAGCTGTGGTGGTCCAGGAATTTATCGACGGCCTGCAGAACGACTATCTGGCCGAAGTGCGCCGCCGCTATCCTGACCGTTTCGTTGTTTGCGGCATGTGCGACTATTTCCATCCGGGTTTCTTTGCACAGGCAAGTCAGCTTGTGGCTGACGGATTCCAGGGCATTGCCATTCCTGCCCACCGCCTGCTCACCGACAGCGGACGTGTGGCACTCAATAGCGACGAAATGATGCGCATGTTCCGCATGATGGAGCAGCACAACGTGTTTCTTTCCATCACCTTGGCAGACGGCGACACGCAGGTGGGCGAGATGGAAGACGTCATTGCCGAATGCCCCCAACTGCGCATCGCCATTGGCCACATGGGCATGGCCAACCCGCCCGCTTCTCCGCCATGGCAAGACGCAGGCTGGCGTGCACAAATACGCTTGGCGCGCCACGAGAATGTCATGATAGAGTCGGGTGGCATCACCTGGCTTTACAACAGCGAGTTTTATCCCTTCCCCAGTGCGGTGCGCGCCATCCGTGAGGCAGCGTCGCTGGTGGGAGCCGACAAACTGATGTGGGGCAGCGACTATCCGCGCACCATTACCGCGATTACCTACCGCATGTCCTATGACTTTGTGGTAAAGTCCAAAGAACTTAGCACAGAGGAGAAAACACTGTTCCTTGGCGAGAATGCCCGTCGATTCTATGGACTGCAGCAGTTGGTTGAGTTGCCTTATATAAAGAACATGAGTGAGTAGATAATTTACAATTTGACAATTTTTTCGCGGAGCTCAAGGAACTCCAATTTTTTCGCTTTGCTCAAGGAACTTCTATTTATTTGTTCATTTCTGGATTAATTAAGATGAAAGCAATACAAATTAAAGCAGAACGCCAGATGGCGGTTGTTGATATTCAGGAGCAGGAGATAAACCCCAATGAGGTTTTGCTCCGTATGCACTATGTAGGTTTCTGTGGCTCCGACCTCAGTACCTATTTAGGCAGGAATCCTATGGTGAAAATGCCGGTCATTCCTGGCCATGAGGTGGGAGCCGTTATTGAACGGGTTGGTGCCGACGTGCCCGAGACATTGAAACCCGGCATGACCGTCACCGTCAATCCATATACTAACTGTGGTAAGTGTGCCTCATGCCGCAATAACCGTGTCAACGCATGTCAGTACAACCAAACTTTAGGTGTGCAGCGCGATGGAGCTATGCGCGAGCTGATGGCCCTGCCGTGGGAGAAAGTCATTCCCGCCGGACAGCTCACTCCGCGCACTTGTGCACTTATCGAGCCCATGAGTGTGGGATTCCATGCTGTAAGCCGTGCCATGGTTACTGATATTGATGTGGTGATGGTCATTGGTTGTGGCATGGTAGGCATGGGAGCCATTGTGCGCAGCGTATTGCGCGGTGCCATTGTGGTTGCTGCCGATATTGACGACGAGAAACTGGCTCTGGCACGCGAGATGGGTGCAAGCTATACTATCAACACCCGCACAGAGAATGTGCACGAGCGGTTGCAGGAAATGACATCTGGCTTCGGTCCTGATGTGGTTATTGAGGCTGTAGGCAGCCCTGTCACCTATCAGATGGCCGTCAATGAAGTGGCATTCACTGGCCGCGTCATCTGCATAGGCTATGCAAAGGCAGAGGTGGCTTTCCAGACAAAGTTTTTTGTGCAGAAGGAGCTCGACATACGGGGCTCGCGCAATGCCCAGCCCAGCGACTTCCGTGCGGTGATTCACTACTTGGAGCGAGGCACTTGCCCCGTTGATGCACTCATCAGCGGTGAGGCGTCTCCCGAACAGGCTGCTGGTGCCATGCAACGGTGGGCAGAGAATCCTGGCAAGGTGTTCAGGATTTTAGTGAAATTCTGATTTTTCCAAAGAAACTTATTATGAAACACAAACAGAAAATGAGCATCGGCAAACGGCTTTTTCTTTTGGTCGTTGCGTGTGCAGTTGTGATGGCGGGCATGGCCGATCCCCGTGATAAGCAGGTGTCGTCACCAGACGGACGGATAAGTGTCAGCCAGGCAGGTGAAGGGTTGATCATCAACTACAATGGCCAGAAGGTAATAGACTTCCCGCAATTGGGTTTGGGAACCCAGGCTAAGAGCGTTGATTTGCAGTTTGTGCGCCGCATATCCGCCGACTATCAGATGTTGGCGGGCAAGCGGCTGCACTGCACCAACGAGGGCAACGAATATGAGGCGCAGCTCGACAAAAACACACTGCTGCGCTTGAGGATTTACAACGACGGTGTGGCTTTCCGCTATGAGCTGAAAGGCTGCAACGACACGTTGCCCCAAGAACTGACGGCCTACCGCATTGCCGAGGGCACCAAGCGGTGGATGCAGCAATGGACTGACGCCTACGAGGGCTTCTTCCCCATGACCACTTCGGCGCGGGTACAGCCTGTGCGCTCATTCGGCCGTCCCACGGTGTCTGCTGAGGGGTATAACTGCCGCTGGGGATATCCGATGTTGGTCGAAGGAGAGAATGCGACTGCCTATGCGCTCATTACCGAGGCAAACATAGAACGGCGACAAAGTGCTTCGTGCTTGTATAACGACCAGCAATTGGAAATGTTCCGTGTGGTGCCCGACGAGAACCGCCTGAAAGTAACCGACGAGTGGCATTCGCCGTGGCGAGTAGTCATTGTGGGCAGCTTGGCTGATGTGGTGCAGTCAACGCTTGTCACCGACGTTTCCGAGCCTTGCCGCCTCACAGATACCAGTTGGATTCATCCGGGTGTGGTTTCGTGGATTTATTGGGCTTACAACCACGGCTCCAACGACCTAAACATCATCAAGAAATATATTGACATGGCAGCCCGGCTGCACCTTCCCTATATGCTCATTGATGCGGAGTGGGACGAGATGAAAGACGGCAAGCGCATTGAGGATGCCATTGCCTATGCCAAGGAGCAGGGCGTGAAGCCGATGATTTGGTACAACTCGTCGGTGGGCTGGGTAGATGGCGCGCCTGGTCCGAAGTACAAGCTGAACAAGCCCGAAGACCGTGAACGCGAGTTTGCCTGGTGCGAGCAGCTTGGTGTGGCTGGTGTGAAGATTGACTTCTTCTCTGGCGACAACCAGATGAACATGGACTATTGCCAGGACCTGTTGGAAAGTGCCGCCCGCCATCATCTGCTTGTGAATTTCCACGGAGCCACTATTCCCCGCGGATGGCAGCGCACCTATCCCAATCTGCTCAGCACCGAGGGTGTGTATGGCGCCGAGTGGTACAACAACGTGCCCACCTTCACTGCTGTGGCAGCGTCACACAATGCCATGCTGCCCTTCACCCGCAATGTGATAGGGCCCATGGACTACACGCCGTGTGCGTTCAGCGACTCGCAGCATCCCCACATCACCTCCAATGCCCACGAACTGGCACTCACCGTGCTGTTTGAGAGTGGTTTGCAGCACTTGGCAGACAAGCCCGAGAGCTATTTTGCACAGCCCGAGGCCGTGCAGCAGTTCCTCTCGCAGTTGCCCAATGTGTGGGATGACACACGTTTTGTATGTGGCTATCCAGGCGACTATGTGGTGCTGGCGCGCCGTAGTGGCCAGACGTGGTATGTGGCGGGCATCAACGGCACCGATCAGCCTAAGACCATTGCCCTCGACTGGAGCTTCCTGACTACGGGCCTTGGCGCCATGGTGTTTGCCGACAGCGGCAACGCTAAAAAGCCGTGGAGCATCAGCAACGCAAGTTCTTTGCCCCGAAAGATGGAATGCCAGCCACGCGGCGGGTTTGTAATGGTGGTGAAATAAACAAAACAGATAAACTATGAAACGCATTTTGTCAACAGTTGTCGCATGTCTGATGGTTCTTTCGGTCATGGCGCAGCAACACAAGTTATGGTACGGTCAGCCAGCCACCCATTGGTTAGAGGCGCTGCCAGTAGGTAACTCCCATCTCGGAGCCATGGTCTATGGCGGCACCGACGTAGAGCAAATACAGCTCAACGAAGAGACGTTCTGGAGCGGTTCGCCCCACAACAATAACAGCACCGAGTCGAAAGCCCATCTGCAGGAGGTGCGCCAGCTCATTTTTGACGGAAAGGAGCAAGAGGCCCATGCGCTGATTGACAAATACTTCATCAAAGGCCCCCACGGTATGCGCTTCCTGCCGTTGGGCAACCTGAAACTTTCCTTCGATTACCAAAGTCAGGCGAAGCCCGTTAACTACAGCCGCCAGCTGACCCTTGGCGATGCGCTCTGCACCACTACCTACGAGGTTGACGGCGTGAGATACGAGCGCACCGTCTTTGCCTCGCAGGCCGACAACGTCATTGTCGTCAATATCAAGGCAAGCAGGAAAGGTGCGCTGAATTTCGGTGTCAGTTTCGACGCACAGTTGAAATCGGAGGTGTTCGCGGTTTTGAACCGCGAGAATCAGTCTGTCAAGGAACTGGCTGCCGTAGTTGAAGGAGTGGAGCAGGAGGGCATTAAGGGCGGCCTAACAGCCGAATGCCGCATCAAATTGGAGTCCGATGGCGAAATGAGGTCAAGCGTTCAGTCGTGGAGCGTTGTCAATGCCACCACGGCCACGCTTTATATCGTGGCTGCTACCAACTTCGTGAATTACCACGACATTAGTGGCAATCCCGTGAAACGAAACAATCAAGTGCTCGACGGCCTGCGCGGCAAGTCCTACAAACAGCTGCTGAAGAGCCACATTAAGAAATACCAAGAGCAGTACAACCGCGTGTCGCTGACGCTTCAGAAGTCCGAAAACTCAGGTTTGGAAACCGACAAGCGCTTGGCCGCCTTCAGCACATCTTCTGGCCAGCAGGCCGACCTTGACATGGTGTCGCTCATGATGCAGTATGGCCGTTACCTGCTCATCAGTTCGTCGCAGCCCGGCGGACAGCCCGCCAACCTGCAGGGCGTGTGGAACGACAAGATAAATGCCCCGTGGGACTCCAAATACACCATCAACATCAATGCTGAGATGAACTACTGGCCCGCACTTGTGGGCAACCTGGCAGAGACGCAGCAGCCGCTGTTCGACATGATTAGCGACCTGAGCCAGACGGGAGCTGAGACCGCCAGCCAGATGTACGGCTGCCGCGGATGGGTGGCCCATCACAACACCGACCTGTGGCGCATTGCAGGGCCTGTTGACGGCACCACCTGGGGCATGTTCCCCACGGGCGGCGCATGGCTCACCACCCACATCTGGCAGCACTATCTCTACACGGGCGACAAGGCGTTTCTGAAAAAGTATTACCCCGTGATGCGCGGTGCCGCCGAGTTCCTGATGGACTACATGCAGCCCTATCCTGCCACGGGCGAGGTGAAGCAGGCCGCTGGATGGCTCGTTTCCGTGCCCACCGTGTCGCCAGAGCACGGACCGATGGGCAAGACCACCACCGTCACCGCCGGCTCCACTATGGACAACCAAATCGCCTTCGACGTGCTCTCGCAGACCCTGCAGGCCGCCAAGGTCCTGGGTGAGGATAACTCTCAATCCTCAATTGCCACTTCGTTCTCGCTTTCAGCTCGCGACCCCTTCGGCGTTCTCAAATCACAATTAGACAAACTTCCCCCCATGCAGATAGGCCGCCACGGACAACTGCAAGAGTGGCTCATCGACGGTGATGACCCCAAGGATGAGCACCGTCACGTGTCCCACCTTTACGGCCTCTATCCCTCCAACCAGATTTCCCCCTACAGCCATCCCGAACTCTTCAGTGCAGCCGCCACCACGCTCCGTCAGCGCGGCGACATGGCAACGGGTTGGAGCTTAGGTTGGAAAATCAATTTCTGGGCACGTATGCTCGACGGAAACCATGCGTTCCTCATCATCAAGAACATGCTCCACCTGCTGCCCGACGACCGCAAGATGCGCGAATATCCCGACGGGCGCACCTATCCAAACCTGTTCGATGCCCATCCGCCGTTCCAGATTGACGGCAATTTCGGCATGTCGGCAGGTGTCTGCGAGATGCTCTTGCAGAGTCACGACGGAGCCGTCCATCTGTTGCCCGCCCTGCCCGACGAGTGGAGCGAGGGCAGCGTGACAGGTCTGCGTGCACGTGGCGGCTTTGAGGTAGGCATGGAGTGGAGTGGTGCCAAGCTCACCACGGCCACCGTGCGTTCCACCATTGGCGGCACCCTGCGCCTGCGCTCCTATGTGCCTCTCAAGGGCAAAGGACTGCGCGTGGCACAAGGCTCATGTCCCAACGAGCTCCTGCAGCCCGCCGTCATCCAAAAGCCGTTGAAATCGGCGGAACTCCAAAACACCTCATCTCCCCAACAACTCAAGAAGGTCTATGAATACGACATAGACACCAAGGCTGGCAAGACCTACCGCTTCACCGCCGATGCCAATCCCCAAAACGTTCAATCCTCAAGCCTTCCCCTGGCCTACGACCGCGAGAACATGGGTGTGGAGACCAACGGCAAGCGCCGTTTCAAGGCGCCCGCCATGCCCGGCTACGACGGACTGAAGGAACAGCGCGAGCTGCCCGACCCTCTGCTGATGGCCAATGGCAAGCCCGTGAAGAAGTTTGCCCAGTGGGAGCAGCGCCGCAACGAGATTGGTGCCATGATACAACATTACGGCATCGGCGAGAAGCCCTACGTCAGCCCCGGCGACGTGAAGGCCCGCATGAGCGGCGACACGCTGATTGTTGATGTCACCGTCAACGGACAGACGCTCACCCTGAGTTCCGTCATTCAGTACCCCACCACCGGCACAGCCCCCTACGCCGTAATGATTGGCACCAGTGGCATTTCCCTGCCGCGCCAATTGTTTGCCGACCGTCCCATCGCAACCATGGTGTTCCGCGAGAAGCAGGTCAACGACTATGGACAGTGGGGCAAGCACCATGAGCGCGGCGAGCACAACTTCGACCGTCTCTATCCCCATCTCACCGAGAACGGTGCCTACAGCGAATGGGCATGGGGACTCAGCCGCCTTATCGACGGCCTGCAGCAGTTAGGCCCCGAGGTGACCAAGATTGACACCCGCCACATAGGCGTCACTGGCTGTTCCTATGCCGGCAAGATGGCCCTCTACTGCGGTGCCTTCGACGAGCGCGTGGCACTCACCATCGCACAGGAGCCCGGAGGCGGCGGAGCTGCAGCCTGGCGCGTATCCCACCAGCTTGAGGGCGTTGAGGACCTCGACCACACCGACTACCATTGGTTCAAGGAGAGCATGCGCACCACCTTTGCCGGCGACAGCGTTTATCGTATGCCCTACGACCACCACGAGCTGTGCACCATGGTCTGCCCCCGTGCCCTGCTCATCCTTGGCAATCCCGACTATCAGTGGCTGGCCGACCCGTCAACGCTTGCCTCCGCACAGGCAGCGCGCGAGGTGTGGAAACAGTTTGGCATTGGCGACCGCATGGGCTGGTCCATCGTAGGAGGTCATCCCCACTGCCGTCTGCCCGACAGCCAGTTCCCCGAGGTGCAGGCCTTCATCGACAAGTTCCTCCTCGGGCGCGATACCAACACCAACGACATTATGGTTTATAAGTTGAAGGAGTAGAGGAGGAAAGCAAGGGGGCTTGCCCCCTTGTCAGGAGAGAAGGAAACACCTCAATCCTCATCACAACTCGAGGCACTGCCAAGACGGTGCCTCGAGTTGTTTTTTTTATGTCCGTACATTACGTTCAGTTTTTCTAGAAAATATACGCGTAAACCTACGCTTTGCTGTCGTAAAGTGATGCTTTGCAAAAACAACGCTTCACTTTACGATTTTAAACCTCTGCTTTATGTTCAGATTTTCTAGATAATCTGTACGTAATGCTTATGTTTATACTCGTATATGATAGTATTGGCTTTGTAAAGCGTCGTGTGGCTATCGAAAAACTCACTAATCAGATAAAATCTTCGCGTTTGACAAAGAAAACAAGTTATTTTGCACTCACTTATTCATTTTTTTACTATCTTTGCAATTGCATCCGTCCATAAAGTGCTGCCCGCAGAGAGCGGGAAAGCCAGTAGGCGGAGCACTACATATTAGAAGGCGTTACTGACGCTTTGTTTTTGGACTTCGAAACTTCCACAATCGAATACAGGACAAGAACATTGCAGATGTGACTTCACGGGGTGTAGTATATACTCTCCGTAGTGTGCTGCGAGGCTCGTGTAGCCTCAACGCACACTTTACGGGTGTCTATATACCTCAACGTGGGTGTTTACTCTGTCTGTTTTCCTGTAAGGCTGTGGAAGGCCGCGAAGTCGAACAGACGGTAGTTAAGCACCCACTTTTTTTGTATGTAGTCAATATGTGAAACTGGAATGATTCCATCTTGGTGCTAGATGGGAGTGATTTATTAAGGTGCCAAGAAAGAATCAAATAGATGTAAGTACTTCACAACTATTATTAGGTGACTGTCTGAAGGTTATGAAACAGTTTCCAGATAGTAGCGTGGACTGTATCATTACAGATCCTCCATATAATCTTGGTCAATTCATGCATGACAGGAATACCAATCTTGTCAAGATGAGAGTCAATCAGTTTGCTTATGCTGGTTGGGACAATTTGGATTACAAGGAATGGAGAAAGTCCATGAAGAGGTTTCTTGTGGAGTGTTCGCGTGTATTGAAAAAAGGAGGTACTTTAATCGTTTTCATGGCTGTCATAAAAGTTTCGGATATAGTTACTCTATCCCAAGGAACCAAACTATACTATAAAACAACAGGTGTATGGCATAAGACTAATCCTATGCCGAGAAATATGAATATTCACTTTGTTAACTCCACAGAATCCTGGATCTATTTTGTCAATAGTGACACTTCTGGCACTTTCAACAACGAAGGAAAAGTTGTTCACGATTACCTTGAATCCTCTGTGTGTCCTCTATCTGAGAAGAAACATGGAAAACACCCAACTCAAAAACCACTATCCATCATTAAACGATTGATAGAACTGGTCACCAATCCTAATGATATCATACTTGATCCATTCATGGGAAGTGGCTCTACTTGCGTGGCTGCCGCAGTTTTGGGAAGAAGGTATTTGGGAATTGAATTGGACGAAAAATATCTAAAGATAGCGAAAGCGAGAATAGAAGAATTATGATGAAAGTTGGTGATTTGTTTGCAGGTGTAGGTGGAATGTCCCAAGGTTTCAAAATGGCCGGAGAATTTGAAATTGTTTTTGCCGTTGAATACGACAAAGATATTGCTGTTGCTTACAAAAATAATCATAAAGGAACTGATGTCTATGCAAACGACATCAGAGATATTGATGTGAAGGAGTTACATAAGAAACATCCTACAATAGATGTAATTATCGGAGGACCTCCTTGCCAAGGGTTCTCACAGAAAGGCAAACGACTAAGCCTTGATGACCCGAGGAACTTCCTCTTTCAACAATTCGTCAGATTTGTAGATGAGTTTAAGCCTAAATATTTCGTATTGGAAAATGTGCCGACAATCATAACAACTGCAAGTGGTTTCTTTAAAGACCAAATAGTTGAAGCTTTCAATAAGCTAGGATATGACATCACTTATGGTGTTCTTTGTGCTGCTGACTATGGTGTTCCACAGGATAGACATCGTGCCGTTTTCCTTGGTCAACTGGGCAAGTTGGAAGTCTCACTTCCTATACCTTTAGAAAAAAGGACAACGATTAAAGAAGCAATATATGATTTGCCTTTCATCGCTTCAGGTGAAGGAAACGAAGTAATGGATTATGACAAGCCTGCAACTTCTGACTATCAGAAGATAATGAGGATGAATAGTAAAACTCTCTTCAATCATTCTGCAACTAAGCACAACTCTTTAGCCTTAAGAAGATTGGCAATGATTCCTAAAGGTGCAGGTAAAGAAGTTCTACCACCAGAAGAAAGAACAAAATCAATATATAGCGGAACCTGGTCAAGAATGATAGAAGATGACATTTCAGTTACTATAACAACGAGATACGATACTCCTTCTTCTGGCAGGTTTACACACCCAATCCTAGACAGATGTATTACGACAAGGGAAGCTGCAAGAATACAGTCTTTCCCTGATATTTTTAGATTCTATGGCACCAAGACTTGCCAAATGAAGCAAGTAGGTAATGCCGTCCCTCCACTTTTAGCCAAAGCAATCGCAGAACAAATAAAGAAGAATGAATTATGAACTATCCTAAACAAATTAAAGCAAGAAAGAAGATAGAAGCGTTAACAGGTATAAAATCTTCATTAGACCGAATTCGTTCGGTTATCGCTTTAGTGTACTTATTATACATCGCAAATGGACGCAAAGCGTCTGTTAGATATAGTATCTCTGAAGGTAATAAAATAAAAATAGCACCTGATTTACTAAATGGGATAGAGGGTGTTCTTGGTCATAATAAATTGGATGGTATAATTAGTGGCAATCCGCTAATCACAAATCAATACGAACCTCTCTATGTAGGTGTGACCTTGCTAATGAAACTTGGCTACCTTAAGATGGAAGGTCGGCAGAATACTTCAGAACGTACAGGAGGAGTCCGCTATCCTAAGCAATTGTATTTTGCAAATAACATATTAGTTTTAGATTTGATATTGCAAGGCTTTCCTGAAACTATACGGAAACAATCATTATATGAGTGGTTACATAATAGTAAAGCATCAAACAATGAGTTTGAGGAACGAGTATGCAAATTCATAACAACATGTACTTTCCTTACCCAATTCAAGCTTCGTGATAACAGTAATAGTGAGTTGTTTTTCCAAACGGAAGGCATATACAAGGTTCTAACAGAAAGCGATGAAGAAGTCTTATATTCAGATAACCATGAGTTTGTTGGCCCCACTCGTATATACAACAACGTTCTTAAAGAAGGTCTTGAACCTTGGATAGGAATAAACAGAAGCGTTTTGTATTTGAAGGGAAATGTCAATCCTGATGCTGAATCAATAAGCCAAATGCTTTCTACGACACTGGACATCTATAATGTTAAAGATGATGCCACAACAGATAACGCAAACAATGAAACAGATCTGTCTACTAAGTTCCCCAAAGAGTATCCTCTCCAACAAATCTTTTACGGTGCTCCAGGAACAGGAAAAAGCCACACAATAAAAGAGAACGAAAATGTAAAGGAGGCCAACGATAAGAATTTGGTGTTTCGCACCACATTCCATCCCGACAGTGACTACTCGACATTTGTTGGAGCATACAAACCGACCATAAAACCTGTCGCAGATAAATACAAAGCAGTTGCTGGTAAAGACGAGGAGATTACCTATTCATTTGTTCCCCAGGCATTCCTACAAGCATATATCGCAGCATGGAACAATCCAGAGGAAAACGTTTATCTGATAATAGAAGAAATCAATCGTGGCAATTGCGCTCAGATATTTGGCGACCTGTTCCAACTTCTTGATAGAGACTGTGACGGATTCTCTGAGTATCCAATAATGGCAGACAATGATCTGAAGAAATATCTAAATGGAAAAGACGAAGAAGGAAAGGACGTATTATCAAACAAAGATGGTATTAAAGACGGCAAGTTAAAACTCCCCAAGAATCTCTATATTTGGGCCACCATGAATACAAGTGACCAAAGCCTTTTCCCAATTGACTCAGCCTTCAAGCGTCGCTGGGATTGGGTGTATGTGCCCATTGACACAGCGAAAGAAACGTGGTATATCAAGGTTGGTGAGAATTATTATAGTTGGTCGAAGTTTCTCGATGAAGTTAATGACAAGCTACTGACTGACGAGACAGCAGAGGACAAACACTTGGGTTTCTATTTCTGTAAGGCAACAGAGAAAAAGGAAGGAACAGAAAGCGACCCCAATGTTATTACTGCAGAAACATTCGTAGGTAAGGTGCTGTTTTATTTGTGGAATGACGTGTTCAAGGTATATGGCATCCATTCAAGCATAGGCAGCAGCAAGGATTGGCCCTATCGAAAGTTCTACCAAACAGATGGCAAGGTGGATATGGAGAAAGTGGCAAAGCTTATGGAACAGTTGAAGATTGTCCCAGAAGGAGGTAACGAAAAACAGGCAGAAGAGGCCGAAGATCAGTAATTCCAAACAATGCGCATCCTGATAGAAGAACACCAGTATCCTGCCGAGGTGGTGGAGAACATCATCACGGGGCTGACTAACCTGCGCAATATCAAAGGCAAGGTGTCGGTGAACCATGTGGGATATTATTACAACCCTGCGTTGAATAACCATAAGGGTGATATGGTGTTCATTCTGCCAAAGGTACTGTTGGAAGGAGAGGATGGCGAGGAACTGCTATTCGGAAAATATCTTCCAGAGAGAGTCATCAACCTCGCTGAGCAACAGCTTCTCACTCCCCATGAATACGACTTTGTGTATAAACTGGCCGTATGGGTATATCGTGCCATTGTAGTATTCCGTGACTCACATCCGGAGAGCGACGTGGTGCAGCAACAGCTGGTACAGCACATGTCGAATGGTCGCTTGCAGGAGTGCAACACCTACCTTGATATTCTGCTGGCTTTGCAGAAGTTCAATCGCGACAATCAGGACTTCTTTTTCTTCGTGCTGCGTAACTTACATTCGGGCTACAACAAAATTAACTGGACAAGAACCATCAGTAAAAGCCAAGCTGTGGTGCAGGATGGGGTGCCCATCTATCTGAATCCTGTCAACAAGAAACGACAGGTGAACTTCGACGAGGAACTGCTCATAATATTCTTCTCCATCCTCAACCACATGCATAATCATTATGGTTTCCCTGTGAGTATTCCTGTGAACTACGAACTCATAACGGGAGCCAGGTTTGAGGCATATCTGAACGGACAGGGGAAGGCAAGACTGCTACGCATCAAGAACAAGTATTTCTCGGATAAGGCCGTCTATTTGTGGGAACTCTGTTTCGCTTTCTTCGACATGAGCCATCATGTGAAAGTGGCTATAAGCGACAAAGAGTACATATTGGTGAAGAACTTCAACATCGTATTTGAGGCAATCATCGATGGGTTGATAGGTACAGACCGCAGTTTACTTCCGAAACGCCTTGCTGACCAGAGCGATGGAAAAACCGTAGATCATCTATGGGTGGATGACATCTTGTTGCCAACAAGTGAAGAGACAGCGGTTTACTACATTGGCGACAGCAAATACTACAAGCATAGTACACCTGTTGGGGAAAACTCTATCAGCAAGCAGTTTACATACGCCCAAAACGTTATTCAATGGAGTTTCGATGCGCTGAAAGGCATAACAGAATGTAATGACCCGAAATACAAAATCCGACTACGTGATGACAGAACAGAGGGTTACAATGTGATTCCTAACTTCTTTATCAGTGCGAAGGTGGACTTTGAGAAGCTGGACTATACAGAAGAGAACCTTCGACTTCACGACGGAAAGAATCAGCATGAGTCCTCGCAATTCAGCGACCGCCTGTTTGATAGAGATACGCTGTTGCTTAGTCATTATGATGTCAACTTCCTTTTTGTGTTGGCAATGTATGCCCGCAATAATCCAGGTAGCAAAGAGACTTGGAAGACTAACGTAAGGAAGCGTTTCCGTGAAAGGGTGCAGGCTGTGTTAGAGGAGAGGTACACTTTCTATGCCATGAAGGGATATGATGTGGAAGACTCGGAACAATACATCAGCACACACTTTCAAGAACTGCTGGGCAAGCTATATCGCACTCCTAACGAAAAGAGTATTTATACCTTGGCTGTGGAGAAAAGGGATGGTGGGGAAGGAACATTGGTTCGCGAGTTACGAAACCATTTCTATATTTCTGAATGCAAACTGGAAGACAATCCGCAGCAGAAGATTGAGGACCAGATTCAGAGCCAAGGGCAGATGCCCATTGGCAAGTGTGTCGTAGTGGACGACAATTATTGCGAGAAGACAGCAGAAATAATACGCCGCGTAGGAAAATATGCAATCGGCTTGGGTGTTTCTTCTGGTTCACTGGCATTGGCAGAAGGTTTCATGAATGTGCGATTTTTGGTGTTACACAAATTGAAATCGCCCATTGTGTTCAAAATGAAAGATGGTCCTCGGTTGGTCACAAGAGAACAGTTGGGCGACATTCCGCACAAGATGAAGGATAGTGAAATCTTCATCCTTTTCCAGATTGAGGAAGAACAGCCCGAATTTGCACAAAAGATTAATCTTTATGCGCTGACACATCCACCCAAGAATTATACCATTCGTCAATCTTATGTGACAGATATTAATACTTTATTGATCGTCTGACACCTTAGTATGTCAATGCCGCAAAAAATAGGTACAGAGCACTCAGAGCAAAGATACTCTGAAACTCTGTACCTCTGTACCTCTGTGTGAGAAGAATCAGTCAGCTTACTGCTTTTTGAAGTTCCACTTTGAGTTGTCGCTCTTGAAGTCGTAGGGAGCGAGGGTGGGGGTGCTGTCACCAGCCGAGTAGAGGCAGTAGGTGAGGTTGTTGCCCTCGCGTCCGGGGATGGCCTTGGGCATGATGCGGAAGGTGCCGTCGGTGAGCTGTTCGATGCGCCACAGCTGCTCGTCGCCGCCGGTGTAGGCGGGGAGGGTGGTTACTTCAAGGTCGGCGGTGGCTGCGAGTGCGCGGTCGGTGCCGGTGATGGTTATCTTGAAATAGGGCGCGCTGAGGTAGCCTCCCTTTTCGTCAACAGGGGTGACGGTCCAGTGCTGGTGGGGACGGAACATGAAGTCGCCTATGCGCAGGGGTATGTCGCCCTTGGGCCATGTGCCGATGACCTCGTCGAGGGTCTGGTTGGGCACGGGCTTGACGGGCTGCTGCATCTGCTGGCGGTTGAACCATCCCTGGCGCTCCTGCTGCATGCGTACGAAATCGACGGCCAGCTCAAGGGAGTAGCCGCGGCGCTCGCTGATGATGGAGAAGTCGCCGCCGATGAAGCGCTCACCAGCCACGGGCCAGTCGTTGCGCCACAGCAGGGGACGGATGCCGAGCACGCTGCGTCCGCTGCGCTCGAAGTCGGCCTCGTAGTGGCACGACATGACTTCAACGCCTTCGTCGATGATGGTGCGTCCGAAGTGTCCGGGGCCGCATACGCGGTCGCCAGCTGCGATGACCATCTTACCGCCGCCGTGGAACATATCGCGGCCTACGTTGTCGAGGTAGGGGCCTTCAACGCTCTTGGCGCGACCCACCACGATGTTGTAGGTGGAGTTGACACCGTCGCAGCAGGTGCCGTGGGTGCCGAGGAGGTAGTACCATCCGTCGCGGTAGATGAGGTCGGTGGCCTCGCAGTCGATGGCGATGTCTTTCTCCTTGTTGCCCTTCACGCGCTCGCCGGTCTTGGGGTCGAGTTCAATGAGGCGGATGGTGCCGAAGTAGGTGCCGTAGGATACCCACAGACGTCCGGTGGTGGGGTCGAGCAGCAGGCCGGGGTCGATGGCGTCCTGGTCTTCCATGCCGTCGCTGGAGCACACCTCAATGGCCTCGGTGTATTTGAAGTCGGGCGACTTGGGGTCGAGGGTCTTGTTCCACATGGTGAGGATGCGGCCGCTGTGGCCTCCGCCCAGTCCACCGCCGGTGGCTCCGTAGATAACGAGGTAGCGGTCGCCAATCTTCAGGGCGTCGGGGGCTGCACCGCCTCCGGGGCGCTCTGCTCCGCTGTGCCAGCTCCAGCCGTCGTCGGAGATGAGTCCGCCGCCGCCTGTGCCGAAGGTGTAGTACTTTCCGTCGCACTCGGCGAGTGTTGACGGGTCGTGGATATATGGTTCGCCTATTTGGGCAAAGGTGAATGAGTAATGAAAAAGGAGAAATGAGAAAATGATGATATGTCGTTTCATAATCTGTGTCGTTATTTGGTTGTTGCGTTATGTCGTTATTACGTTATGTCGATATGTCGTTGTGGCATTATTTCGGAGAAACCGTTACTTTGTAGTTCGTCACGGGGTTGCCTTTCTCGTCGAGGAAGCGTACGCAGAAGTCGCTCATGCCGGGGCCGTTGATGATGGCACCGCGCAGAATGTTGCGGCCTTTCTTCAGGGTGAGGCGGGGCGACATGGCGTCGTCCTTCACCATGCGGCGGTCGCCGGAGAGCAGAAGGGCTTCCTTGCCGTTGAGCCACCACATGGAGGCTGAGTTGGAGCCTACTGACAGGCGCACGTTGCTGATGTCCTCGGGGCAGTCGATGATGGTGACGGCCCAGAACAGCACGCCATAGACCTGCTGGCCCCACTTCTCGGCGAAGCGGAAGAGCTTGACGTTGAAGTTCTCGCTGTCGAGCGCGTGCCAGGTGAGCGTCTGGTTGACGGTCTTAATCTCGGGCTTGGCGGGTTCCTCCTGACCAAAGCCGCGTCCGAAGCCTGCGGGCACCTCCTCGCGCTGGAACGACACTTTCACTTTCTGGCCGTCCTTTGGCACGATGGTCTGCTGGCCCTTGAAGTACTGCATGTTGAAGTGCTCGCGCAGATAGGTGTCGGTGAAGACGGTGTTGCCGCGGTTGGGCTTGTCGATGGGCTCAAGGAGCATCCAGCGGCGGATGAAGCCTTCGTTGTCGGGCTGTGCTGTTGCGGTGGTAACGGGCGAGAAGTACTTGGGACGGTTCTTGAACTGAATCCAGTCAACACCGATGCCGGCATCGCCCTCGCAGGTAACCACCAGGTCGGTGACGCCCTGCGGAGTGTATTCGAGCGCGGCTGTCTGTGTGAGCCACTGGTTGCTCATGTCGCGGCGGAACATGGCGGGGGTGCCTTCGGGCACTTCGGGCTTGACGGTCAAATCGACCTTGGCGATAATCTTGCCGGTGGCCGATTTCTCGCGCACACAGAACGATGTGTTGCCGGCAGCCTTGACGCTGATAATCATGTAGCCCTCTGTGAGGCAACTGAAGTCCACGTCGTTGTATTTAATCCAGCTGCCTTTCTTGGGCAGGTTGGCCTGCAGGCCGCGCAGGGTGTTGGCCGTGTCGATGGGCAGGGAGGTAACGTCGCTGCTGGCCTCGCTGTAGCGGTCAATCTGTATTTTCTCGGTGGCTTTGTTGATGCCCACGCCGCGGAAGGACTCTTTCACCTCCTGGATGGTGCCGTCGGCATTGAAGGTAACCTTCTCGATGCAGGCAGAGCGGCGCTTGTCGTCCTTGGGTGAGAGATAGTTGCGGTGGTAGAACAGATACCACTGGCCCTTGAACTCTATAAGAGAATGGTGGTTGGTCCAGCAACCGTTGTCGTGCTCGGCCATGATGATGCCTTTGAAGTCCCAGGGACCGAGAGGACTCTTCGACATGGCGTAAGCCAGCGTCTCGGTGGGGTTCTTGCCGCCACTTGTGTCGCCGCGCACCCAGGGGAAGGAGAGGTAGTACCAGTCGCCGCGCTTGAAGGCGAACGGGCCCTCTTTGAATCCGTCGGGCAGACCTTCCATCACCTTACCGCCCACGAGCATGGGGGGCATCTGGGGCATCTGCTGGCCGTTGGGCGCTGCCTGCTGGCCGTTGGCGGGTGGCCGCTGAGGCATCTTCACCTCCTGCAGCTCACCGTCGAGCTCTTTCATGTTGGCCTTGAGCTTGGCACCGCGTATGCCCATGCCGCTCCAGTAAATATAGGCCGAGCCGTCGTCATCGATGAGCACACAGGGGTCTATGCCCGTCACGCCCTTGATAGGCTCAGGCTCGCAGGTGAACGGGCCTTCGGGACGGTCGGCTGTGGCTACGCCGATGGCAAAGCCGCGTCCGCTTTTCGGAGCGTTGGGGAAATAGAAATAGTACTTGCCGTTCTTCTGCACGCAATCGGGAGCCCACATGGAGTAGGCCGATGGATTGCCCCAGGGAACGGTGGTCTGAGAGAGAATCATGCCGTGGTCGGTCCAGTCGGTGAGATTCTCCGACGAGAACACGTGGTAGTCTTCCATGCAGAACCAGTCCTGGCGCTGCCCCTCGGGCGGCATGATGTCGTGAGAGGGATACACGTACACCTTATTATTAAATACGCGCGCGGTAGGGTCAGCGGTAAACTGATCCGTAATGATAGGATTTTGTGCCGCCAAGACCATTGGCGCACAACAAAGTAAAGTTAGGATTGTTTTCTTCATCTTTGATAGGTTTTTATGTTGATGCGTTAAGTTGTCGGAATAGATAGGTTGGCAGGGTGGCTCGCCTGAGCCCAATGCTCGGAAATTTGTGCCCGTTTTCGTGTTGATATGCCTTTTTGGCTAAGAATGATGCAAATTTACAAATAAAAGTGCTGTTTTTCTATTTAAAGTGTAACAAAAGTGCGTTTGGAGTGGACTTTTTAACGTTAATGTTACATTTTGCAAAATTTCTGTTACAAATCGTGGGCAAAGAATTTATGAAAGTAATGTATCTTTGCACCGCATTTATTATCTATTAAGCGTAAACATGTCTTTTTGGCGGGCACAAGTGCGTGCTCCGTGGAAATGTAAAGAAAAAAATTGTACATATTTTTTAATTATCTATTAACAAAACTAATGTAAGTATGTTGAATCTTAAATCTCAGCAAAAGCTGTTTAAGGTGCTGTTCCTGCTCTGTTTGTTCCCGGTGGGAGCATGGGCCCAGGGCATTGTGAAGGGAACAGTTAATGACGAGTCCGGTGAGCCAATCATTGGCGCCACCGTGAAAGTGGTAGGTACGCAAACCGGTGCTGTAACCGACTTCAACGGTCAGTTCAGCGTCAACGCACCCTCCAACGCTACTCTGAACGTCTCTTATGTGGGATACGTTCCCCAGAGAGTTGAAGTTAGCGGACGTAACAACATCGTGGTTGTCCTTAAGGAGGACGCTCAGATGCTGAACGACGTGGTGGTTGTAGGTTAT
The DNA here is from genome assembly GCA_017619445.1 of Prevotella sp. Classification (GTDB taxonomy): domain Bacteria; phylum Bacteroidota; class Bacteroidia; order Bacteroidales; family Bacteroidaceae; genus Prevotella. The sequence continues at coordinate 74,530 of JAFZSI010000040.1, read as the reverse complement.
GGTACGATGAAGAAGAGCGACATCTCTGGATCTGTTGCTACAGTGGACCAGGAAGCCGTGATGAAGCGTGTTCCTCAGAACATTGGCCAGGCTCTGCAGGGTGCTGCTGCCGGTGTGATGGTTACACAGCAGGACGGTTCGCCTGACGGACGTGCAGCTATCCGCATCCGTGGTGTCGGTACCATCAACGGTGACGCTTCTCCTCTCTACGTTGTTGACGGTGTGCAGGTTGGAACAAGCGCCGACTTCGTTAACCCCGCTGATATCGAGCGTATTGAAATCCTGAAGGACGCATCCGCAACCGCCATCTACGGTTCTGCTGGTGCTAACGGTGTTGTGATGATTACGACCAAGCACGGTCAGAAGGGTCACACCAACATCACCCTGACAGCCGACTTCGGTCTGCAGACTCTGCCTTACACCCTTGATGTTCTGAATCTTAGCGACTATTCTAAGGCTATAAAGGAAGCTAAGAGCAACGACGGTGCAATGTTCATCAACCAGCTGTGGAATAACCCCAGCGGTGCAACAGAAATTGACTGGCAGAAGGAAATGACACGTGCCGCCCTGAAGCAGGCTTACGGTGCTTCTGTTAACGGTGGTAACGACAAGACTCAGTACAACCTTTCGTTCGGTTATACCAATGTTGACGGTTTGGTTATCAACACCAACTACCAGCGCTTCACCACCCGTGCCAATGTGAGCACCAAGGTGAACAAGTACTTGGAAATTGGTGGTGACATCAACTACACCCACAGTGAGAGCCACGGTTCTAACGCAGGTATGGGTAACAACCAGAACCTTTCTTCACTCCGTGACTTCGCTTCAATGACCCCGACTCTGGACTACTACGACCAGAACGACATCACTAAGTCTATGGTTCATGTGAACCTGAAGAACCCTGATGGAACATACGGCGCAGGTTACCTGATGACCCCGAACGGATGGGAAGGTAACACCTCAATCGCTGCCAACCCCTATGCTACTCAGATGGAGAACGGTGAGCGTGCTCGCAACGGTTTCGACCGCATCCAGACCACAGCATTCATCGACCTGACATTCCTGGAGAACAAGAACCACAAGCTCGACCTCCGCAGCCAGGGCACCTATACTTATTGGGCAAACAATGGTTCTGACTACACTGGTGGCCGCACACGTTACAACAACATCGGCGGTACCTGGACTGAGGTTCTTCTGCCTTCAGGCTCAGACCAGAGCTATTCTTTCTCTCTGAACAACAGCAACGGCTACAGCCTCGGCCTGCAGACCTATCTGACCTACAACCTGAACTATGACATCCACGAGCTCACCCTCATGGTTGGTAATGAGGTTGGCAAGTCTTGGGGTCAGTGGATCAACGGTAGTGCCCGTCAGTTCCCCTCAATCATGAACCGTAACATCAACCTTACTGAGGATCCTAACTCAAAGAGCCTCGGTGGTGGTTACAATGCTGATACTCACACCATCTCTTACTTCGCTCGTGCTACATACAGCCTGATGGACCGCTACGTCCTCACTGGAACAATCCGTCGTGATGGTAGCTCTAACTTCGGTGAAGGCAACCGTTGGGGTACATTCCCCTCAGTAGCCGGTGCATGGCGTATCTCTGAGGAGCCGTTCTTGAAAGACAACGCTTTTGTTGACAACCTGAAACTCCGTGTAGGTTGGGGTCAGACTGGTAACGCCGGTAACATCCAGGGTAAGGGTGTTGCAGCCCTGAAGGGTGACGGTGCATACAGCTTCTATCCTGCTGATGGTGTTTCTGGATACTGGGGTAACCGCAACCGTGAGACTGGTTGGTATGCAGGCTTGGTTGACACCAACCTGAAGTGGGAGACCACCGAGATGACCAACATCGGTATCGACTTCGCATTCCTCGGCAACTGGGACATCACTCTTGACTACTTCATCAAGAAGACTAAGGACCTGCTCCTCTATCAGCAGATTCGTCCTACCGCTGGTTTCACACAGGTTTACACCAACTATGGTGAGATTCAGAACAAGGGATTTGAGTTCGCAATCGGTTATCACAAGAACTTCACCAAGGACTTCAGCTTCAACGCTCGTCTGACTGGTTCTACTATTAAGAATAAGGTTATAAAGATGGGTGATCCTCTGTACAACACCTGTTCTGGCAACTCTGGCACAATCGACGGCTCTCAGGTAGGTGCTATCGACGGTAACGGTGACTGGAACAACCACTCAATCTGTATGGAAGGCGAAGCCGTAGGTTCATACTATGGCTACGTAACCGATGGTGTCATCCAGAACGAGGCTGACCTCGAGGCTTACAAGGCTAAGCTGAGAAATCCTGAGGATGGAACTCTGAATGATGAAATGACTAAGGTTGACGGTGACCACCCGCTGTCAGTAGGTGATATGAAGTTCAAGGATATCAACGGCGACGGTAAGATCGACGCTGACGACCGCCAGATTCTTGGCAACGGCTTCCCCGCTCTCAACTATGGTCTGACACTCGGTGCTACCTATAAGGATTGGGACTTCAGCCTTTACATGTACGGTGTATTTGGTCAGGACATTCTGTCTTACTCAGCCATGAAGATGAGCTCTATGCGTCAGTTGGACGACCAGTGCACACCTAACATCCTGAAGGATTCTTACAACGATGCATTCCGCAATGGTAGCGGCTCACTGCCCCGCCTGAGCATCATCGACTCTAACCGTAACTACCGTGTCAGCGACTTGTGGGTGAAGAATGGTGACTTCCTGCGTATTGCTAACCTCCAGGTTGGTTACAGCCTCCCGAAGAACCTCTGCAACATGCTTGCTGTTCAGAAGGCTCGTGTATATGTTGGTGTTAGCAACCTGCTGACCATCTCTGGTTACAACAAGTATGGCGATCCTGAGTGCGGTGTCGGTTCTGTGCTCTACACTGGTCTTGACACTGGACGTTATCCTCAGCCCCGCACATTCATGGCTGGTATCAACGTAACATTCTAATGGATTAACGGTCAATAAGGATTAAAAGTAAAAAATATTAAAATAAGGATATTAATATGAAAAAATTATATTTTCTTTTCGGAGCTGCCTTGTTTGGATTGACGACCGTGAGTCTTACATCCTGTAACAACGAGGAGTTTCTGGAAGTAGATCAATACGACATCATCGCCAGCAACGCGATGTTTGAGAACGACGACAATGCCAAGAAGGGCTTGAACGGTGTTTATGATATGGTATTCCCGAATGACGATTACGATGGAGACTGGGGCTTCAAGCCAAACCTGTTCACAGGTTGCCACCCGACAATCGACACCCAGGCTACTGGTTGGGATAAGAACTGGAACGTACAGGCATGGAACCCTGGTTCAAGTGAGCTCCTCAGCGGATGGAAGCACGTTTATGCTGGTATCTGCCGTGCCAACGACTATCTGGCAGGCCTTGAGGCTGCTGAGAACGTAAGTGCAGCTGTTAAGAAGAACCTCGACGGTCAGGGCCGCGCCCTCCGTGGATTCTTCTATCACTGGCTGGCTACCTCTTTCGGTCGTGTGCCCATGCTGGCTACAGGTGAGAACTATTCTAACACTCCGCAGAAGGCTCGCGCTGAGAACTATGCTGAGATGTGGGACTTCATCATCTCTGACTTCAAGGCTGCTGCCGACGAGCTCGACTGGAAACCCATGGACAGCCAGTATGGCCGTTGCACCAAGGGTATGGCTCTCGCATTCCTGGGCGATGCTTACATGTGGAAGGCTTATCGTCTGACCGACGGTGCCAATGGCATCACCGGTGCCGGCGAGGCTCCTACAACTGCTGAAGAGTGCTACAGACTCGCTGCTGACTGCTTCAAGAAGATTCTTGACAGTGGTACCTACAAGCTGAACGATTCGTTCACCACCCTGTGGGACCCCGCTTCTGCATGGGGACCCGAGGCTATCTGGGTTGAGCAGCTCGACGAAGGCAACAACTGGGGTAAGTGGGATAACCTGACCTCTAAGCTGATGCTGAAGTGGTACACCGCATGTCCTGAGAACGGCGGTTGGGGCTCTCTGTATCTCTCTTGGGAGTGGTTCTCTTGCTATGAGAAGGGTGACAAGCGCCGCGCTGGTTCTTGCTACACTGGTGCCGTTCCTCAGATTGACCCGAACAACCCCGCTTACGACAAGCAGTACGAGGGCTGGTATGAGCCTGCCATCTACGGTGTGAACCCCTATCTGCAGGAGACTCTTGGTAAGGGCCAGACTGGTACCACCACCAAGCAGTTCCACTTCAACAACGGTGAGTGGGCACCTGCTATCTGGAGTTCTAAGATGTGGCGTACAGCTTCTGCTAACTATAAGGGATGGGCCGATGGTCACTGGAGCCCGACACCTATCTACTGGAAGCGTCTCCCCAACGTAATGCTCGACTATGCTGAGTGCTGCTTCCGTCTGGGCAACGAGGCTGAGGGCTGGAAGCAGATTAACACCCTGCGTCAGCGTGCCTTCGGTAAGCTCGAGGATGGTAAGGAGCAGGCTCTGACCGACAAGTATCTGCCTTACTACAACAGCTTCGCTGAGTGGGTAGGCCGTGAGGAAGGTCCCGACCAGGATGGTGGTCCGTTCTACAAGAACCGCACCCAGTATCCTATCCCGTTCGGCAGCAATGGTGCTGTTGTTGAGGATGCCAAGACCTACTACACGAAGTATGCTCAGCAGAAGGGCTTCAAGTCTCCCGTCTGGAAAGTTGCTGTAAACACCGAGCGTCGTAAGGAGTTCAACTGCGAGTGGTGTCTGCGTCCCGACATGCAGAAGTCTGGCTTCATGGCCGACCACGTGGCTACCAACTATCCGAAGCGTAGTGTTGTTGATCTGAAGGATGTGCCCTGGACCAACCGTGACTACGACTACAACGACCTGAAGATGGATATGCCTATTCCTACGGATGAGATTATGAAGAACCCGCTCTGCGACCAGAACGAGGCATACCGCGGAATGGCAGAGTAATTGCTTAGGTTATATATAATAGAACGATTCTATTCGTTACTCATATTATAAATCTAATAAAATCCTCCTTAAGGTGCTGCACCAATATGGTGCGGCACCTTTTTTTACATTGAAAATGTCCCAAGCCCTGGGACATTTGTAAAGTGCCACTTTACGACCACAAAGTGCCACTTTACGACTCTAAAGTGCCACTTTATGATTTTAAAGTGGTGGTTTGGAAAATGGAAATGGTGGATGCGCAACAAAAAGAAAACAAATTGTTACTGAAAGAGAATAGGTTGTGAAAATTATTGGTTACCTTTGCAGCATCAAGTTGGAGGTGCAGGAAAATGTGGTCAAAAATTTAGTGCCGTGGATGAGCACATTTTGATGACCGAGAGTAAAAAACTCCTGTAACAGAGGCTCTAAAGTAATAAAGAAGCGTATATGAAAAATAAAAACTTGTTTGACAAAACATATTGGCTGTGTTGGCTGTCGGTGGCATTGGCTGTTGGCGTGTATTGTTTTTGGTATTTCGGACGGCCTTACCTATTGTTGGCGCGCGAGCAATCGCAGCTGTTCCTTTGGAACTGCGACTATCTGACCGAACGTCTGGTTGTGCCAGGCGGACTGGCACAGTATGTTGGAGAAATGCTGGTGCAGTTCTTCGTCAAACCAGCTTATGGAGCACTGATTTATGCTGTGCTGTTCTTGTTGACACAGTGGCTGACGTGGCGCATTCTTTGTGGAAAGAGGAAAGAGGAGAGAGGGAATTTACAATTTGACAATTTACAATTTACAATTTCAAACACCGAACACCCAAAAGGCCAATATCCAAACGACCAAACGACCAAAGGGAGAGAGAAGAGAGGACGCAGAAAGGTGCTGCTGTACTTGCTTTCGCTGGTTCCGCCGTTGGTTTTATTGTGGGCAGGCACGAAGATTTATGTGCCGCTGACGCTAACGGTGGGTGTTGTGGCCACTTTGGCGGTGATGGCCTTCATGCCCAAGGGCAAGTGGGCTCGCATTGTGGTGGTTTTGCTGATGGTGACCGTAGGCTACTGGCTTTTGGGGCCTGCCGTTGTGCTGACACCGCTGATGCTGTTGCCCCTCTGGAAAGAATCGTGGAGCTCCTGGGTGTGCGCTTTGGCCATGTGGTTGGTGTTGTTAGCTTGTGTGCTGGGCAGTTCATGGCTCACGCCTTACCCTTTGCGTCAGGTTGCGCGCGGCATAGATTATTACTGGGAGCAGAAGAAGCTGGGCAAGACCGAGGAGATGCGTTACGACATGCTGCTCCGCGCCAAACAGTGGGAAAAGGTGGTCTCGCTCTATTATGCTGAGCGTCCGCAGTCGCTTGCGTTGCAGTCGGCCAGTGCCTTGGCCATGTTCCACACGGGCCGCATCAACGAACAGATGTTGCAGCAGAGCCTTTCGGTGTCCAACAAAAGCATCGGCAGCCAGTCAACCGCCTTTATCATGAGTGATGTGTACATTCAACTTGGCATGAGCAACATGGCGCAGCGTGCCGCATTCGAGGCGATGGAGGCCGTGCCCAACTACAACAAGAGCGGTCGCGCTTTGCTTCGCCTGGTTGAGACAAACTTGGTGGCCGGACAGACAGAGGTGGCCAAGAAATACATCCGCCAGTTGGAGCAAACCACTTTCTATCGTGGTCATGCCCGTCAGCTGCGTCGTTTTGCCGAACAGCCGTCGTTGCTCGACAAGCATCCCAAGTATGGCACCATGCGTAAGCTGTTTAAATATTCCAAGGATGTGTTCTTTTATTAGGGAGTAAAGGGGAAAAGGAGTAAAGGAGAAAAGGAGAAAAGGAGAGAAGTAGTATAGGAGTAAGTAGAGAAGTAGTAAAGGAGTAAAGGAGTAAGGAGAGAAGTAGTAAAGGAGTAAGAACCATGAGAAGAAAACAAGCATATTTCGTTTCGTTGTTGCTGTTGATGTGCATTCTGGCTGGCTGTTCGTCGCGGCCTGAGAATGTGGTGGAGAGCAACAAGTTGCCCGACATTTATCCCGATTACGTGGGTGTGACCATTCCTGTGGGGATTGCGCCGCTCGATTTCAGCATGTCCGACGATGGCTTCGATGTTGTGGATGTTGAGGTGAAGGGCAGCCGTGGCGGTGAGTTGCATGCCAACGGCAGTTATGCCGACTTCGGTATCGACGATTGGCATCAGCTCCTTGAGACCAACCGTGGCGGTAGTCTGAGCGTTACTGTCATCGCCCGCAAGGACGGCCAGTGGACGCGTTTCCGTCCCTTTGACATCCATGTGAGCGCCGACGAGCTTGGAGAGTGGGGCATTACCTACCGTCGCATTGCGCCCAGTTACGAAATCTACAGTCGCATGGGGCTTTTCCAGCGCGACCTGAGCAATTTCGACGAGTCGCCCATGCTGATGAACACCCAGTCGCCTGGTGCGTGCCTTAACTGTCATGCGGCCAACGCCACCAATCCCGAACAGTATGTATTCCATGTGCGCGGCGAGCATGGTGCCACCGTGGTGCACCGTAACGGCAAGGACGAGCTGCTCAAGGCCCGCAACGACTCGCTGGGCGGCTCGATGGTCTATCCCTATTGGCATCCCGGCGGACGTTATTGCGCGTTCTCCACCAACAGCACGTCGCAGATGTTCCATACAGCTGGCCCCAAGCGCATTGAGGTGTACGACTCGGCTTCCGATGTGTTTGTCTATGACACCGAGACGCACCAGATTTTGAGCGATACGCTCACCATGCGCAAGTACTGGGCCGAAAACACACCCGTGTTCTCGCCCGACGGCCGTTGGCTCTACTACATCACCGCACGCCGACAGGTATATCCCACCGATTTCGACAAAGAACTCTACAGCCTCTGCCGCGTAGGCTTCGATGCTGCCACCGGACAGCTGAGCCAGCAGGTTGACACGCTCATCAAGGCCGCTGCAGTGGAACAGGGCGGCGTGGGTTCCGCCACATGGCCGCGGCCTTCCTACGACGGGCGTTTCCTGATGTACACCCGCACCAACTACGGCTACTTCTCCGTGTGGCATCCCGAAGCCGACTTGTGGCTGCTCGACCTTCAGACCCTTCAGACCCGCCCAATGGACGAGGTGAACAGCGCGCGGGCGGAGAGTCTGCACGCCTGGAGCACCAACAGCCGATGGTTCCTGTTCACCAGCCGCCGTGACGACGGGCTCTATACGCGCGTCTATTTCGCACATATCGGTGCCGACGGCAAGGCTTCGAAACCTTTCATGCTGCCGCAGCGCAATCCCAAACGATACTACGGCGAGCTGATGTACTCGTACAATACGACCGACTTCACCTCGAAGCCCGTCGATATTCATGCGCGGACCATGGGATATCTCATCGAAAGCCCGAATCGTACACCTACGGAAATGAAAAAAATGGAGCGAAATGATTGAATGATACAGATATAAAAAAGTCTGAAACAATACGTAAAATGAGTTTGCGGAATTTGTTATATCTTTGCAACAGAAAAAACGGGACAACGCAAATGTTTTTTGCGAACCGCAAGAACCTGTAACAGATAGCAAATTTTGAATATTACTCATACTTAGGTATACACGATCGCTTTTTTATTATGGTATTTTTTTACAAGTGCTGCGCCGTTGAGGCGCGGCACTTTGTGATTTTTGCCCTCTGCCCGTCTGTGATGCTTCCACTTTTGTGAACAGGTACGTGTGAGTTGCTCCCTCGTTGGTGCAACATCCGGAAAAGGGCTGTTTTTTACGTAGTGAAACATTTTTTAAGCAATATGTTACATGGAATGGGAAAAAGTAGAAGAAAAAGCATTATCTTTGCATAATCTTAGTTGGATTTCCCCATAAAATTTAGAACACATTAATATAAACAAACACCATGAAAAGAGTTTTCTTTCTAACTTTCTTTCTTGTAACTATGACCCTGTGCATGCAAGGTGCCAGGCAGTTTGTAGTATTTGAGCAACAAGAGAATGCCTTGTCGCTCAATGGGGCTTCGGTCTTCGTGGATGCGCGCGAGCATAGTTGTGTACGGCTCGCTGCTGCCAACCTTCAGGCCGACTTTCAGCGGGTAACAGGCCAGCAGATGGCCACCGCGCAGTCTGCAACTGCCGAGGGGACTTCTGTTCTCATCGGCACGGTGGGTGCTACGCCCCAGATAGACAAATTAGTGAAGCAGGGACAACTGAAAGACCTGAAAGGAAAAACCGAGAAATATATCATCAAAACCATCGGTCAGCAGTTAGTCATAGCGGGCAGCGACAAGCGAGGCACCGTTTTTGGCATCTACGAGCTGTCACAACAGATGGGCGTGTCGCCGTGGTACTACTGGGCAGATGTGCCCATTGTGCGGCACGACAAGCTGTGGGTGGTGCGCGGCGAATATACCGACGGCGAGCCGGCTGTGCGCTACCGCGGCATCTTCCTCAACGACGAGGCTCCTTGCTTGACCTCGTGGGTGAAGAACACCTTCGGCACCGACTATGGCGACCATCGTTTCTATGAGAAAGTGTTTGAGTTGATTCTCCGTCTGAAGGGCAATTTCCTCTGGCCTGCCATGTGGGGATGGGCTTTCTATGCCGACGACCCCGAGAACTCGCGCTTAGCCGACCAAATGGGCATTGTTATGGGCACTTCACACCACGAGCCCATGGGACGCAACCACCAGGAGTATGTGCGCCACCGTGACGAGTGGGGACCGTGGAACTATGATAAAAACCAGCAGAAACTCGACCAGTTTTTCCGCGAGGGCATTGAGCGGCTCAAAGGAACCGACGACCTGGTGACCATCGGTATGCGTGGCGATGGTGACGAGGCCATGAGCGAGGATGCCGATACCAAACTCCTGCAGCGCATCGTGGAAAACCAGCGCAAGATTATCAAAGAAGTTACGGGAAAACCTGCCAACAAGACGCCTCAGGTGTGGGCATTGTATAAAGAGGTGCTCGACTACTACGACAAGGGGATGCGAGTGCCCGACGATGTGCTCATCCTGCTCTGCGATGACAACTGGGGCAATGTGCGCCGTGTGCCTTCTGCCAAGGAGCGCAATCATCCTGGTGGGTGGGGCCTGTACTATCATGTGGATTATGTGGGCGCGCCCCGCAATTCAAAGTGGTTGAATGTCACACCCACGCAGAATATGTGGGAACAGCTGACCCTGGCCTATGATTACGGACTCGACCGCCTGTGGGTGCTCAACGTGGGCGACCTTAAGCCGATGGAATACCCCATCACCATGTTCATGGACATGGCCTGGAATCCGCGCGTTGTAGGGGTTGATAATATCGATGCCCACACTGTGGCATTCTGCGCGCAGCAGTTCGGCGCCGAACAGGCTCAGGAGGCTGCCCGCATTCTGAACCTCTGTTGCAAGTATGCTGGCCGCAGCACCGCCGAAATGCTCGACGCGCGCACTTACAACGTGGAGACGGGCGAATGGCGGCAGGTGGCCGACGACTACATGCGTCTTGAGACCGAGGCCCTTCGCCAGTACATCACCCTTGAACCCCAGTACCGCGACGCCTATCAGCAGATAGTCCTCTTCCCCGTGCAGGCCATGTCGAACATCTATCAGATGTACTATGCGCAGGCCATGAACCTGAAACTGGCTGCCGAGAACAATCCCGATGCCAACTTGTGGGCCGACCGTGTGAAAGAGGCTTTCCAGCGCGACTCATTACTCTGCGCAGCCTACAACCACGACATTGCAAACGGCAAGTGGAACGGCATGATGACGCAGAAACACATCGGCTACAGGTCGTGGAACGACAATTTCCCTGCCGACCGTATGCCCAACGTGAAGCGGGTGGAGAACACCAACGCAGGCGGATTTGCCTTCACTGGCAGCGAAGGTTATGTGGCCATGGAAGCCGAGCACTATTTTGAGGCAAAAGCTGGCGGAAACACGGCGTGGACCGTGATTCCCTTCATGGGGCGCACGCGCAGCGGCCTGGCACTCATGCCATACACCGAGCAGACGGGCGACGCGTCGGTGTCCTACCGCTTCAGCCTAAGTGGCGCGCAGCCCGACAAGGTAAAGGTGCATGTGGTGGTAAAATCCACGCTTGATTTCCAGAACAAGGGCGGCATGGCCTACACCGTTGCGTTGGACGGAGGCTCACCGCTGCGCGTGGTGTTCAACGACCGGCTGAACGAAGCCAAGGAAAACATCTATAGCATTTTCTATCCCACTGTGGCGCGCCGTGTGGTGGAGAATGTGGTTGAGCTGCCGTTGTCATCACAGGCCACTGCCCACACGCTCACCCTGCATCCTTGCGACCCAGCCATCGTGTTCGAAAAGATAGTGGTCGATGCAGGAGGCTATCAGCCGCAATTCCTCTTCGGCAACGAGTCGGCGGTGAAAAGATAGCCAACACTATTTACAATTTGACAATTTACTATTTACAATTTCACAATTTTACAATTTGACAATTTCTCTCCCTCCCTTTGGGAGGGTTGGGGTGGGTTCCTCCTTTGCCCGATAACTCCATGAATATTCATTTCAGCACTTCTTCAATCTTATTGAAGAACTGCGCCAGGTGTTCGCCGTCAACAAACTCGTGGCTGACGGTGATGAAGATGGGCATTACCCATCGGTCGCCGCGCACGACGGCCTTGCCAATGTTGAGCAAGGGCCAGCACTGCGGCAACCCGGGTTTCTGCAGCGTGGGCACAATGCTGGTGAAGAAAAGGTCGGGCACCGCGCTCACCGTTATTACGTCGTGGTCGCCCTGCTCGAAAACAGACTTGTCGGTTCCGTAGGGGTCGCCGTCGGCAGGGATGTTGCTGATGATTTCCGAAGTCTGGCGGTAAAACGCCTGATAGTCGGCCACGTAAGGCACGCGAACGGTGTAGAACGTGCGCCCCGGCACGTTGATGGGGGTAATCACGTCGATGGTGTCGTACATGCACACGCGGCCGTCCTTGTCCTTTCGGAAGCGCATTTCCTTCACCTCGTTGGTGGCGCGCAGAACAGCCCACAGGTAGCGGATGAAGAACGACGTGTGGTTTGTCTTTGCCTCAGCAAAGGCCGAGGTGCAATCCACCTCCGTTGTAATGCACATCCAACTGCTCAGAAATCCCTGGAAGAACTCATAGTTCTGCCGCCGTTCCCACGTGCTGATGTCGATGATATGCTTCATAGAAAATGCTTTAATTGTGAAATCTTTTCTATTACGATGAGATTCTCGTGGCCGTATTCCTCAGTCTGCTCGTGAGCCCAGTTGGTGTGGAACGGAATGTGCACGGCACGGCCACCCAAACGCAGCACCGGCTCAATGTCGCTCTTGAACGAGTTGCCCACCATTACCAGTTGTTCCATGCCGATGCCGAACAGTTGGCAAAGCTCGCGGTACTGGCGCTCCTGCTTGTCGGCTACCACCACCACGCGGTCGAACAGCGGCCACAGTCCCGAACGCAGCAGTTTGCCCTCCTGGTCCTGAATCTCCCCCTTGGTGAACACCGCCAGCTTGTATTGCCCTTGGCGGCGCAGATGGCTCAGCGCGTCGGCCACTCCTTCGAGCGGCGTGGCCGGAAGCGAGAGCAGGCTCAGCCCGAGTTGCTGAATGTCCAACAGCCGCTGCGCACTGATTTCCCCGTTGCTCATGTTCACCGCGTTCTCCACCAACGACAGCGTGAACGCTTTCGCCCCGTAGCCTGTCAGTGGCATGTTGCGGCACTCCGTGGCAAACAGCTGGCGCGACACGGCCTCGCTGTCACCCCACGGAGCAAGCAGTTCACCATACTGCTGCTCCACGCGGTCGAACCACGACTGGCAGTCCCACAGCGTGTCGTCGGCATCAAAGGCCACAACCCTCACACCGTCGGCAAACCGTTTCTTGTTGTCGTCGAAATCCTTGTATTCTTGTTGGTAGTTCATGGCTTTGTTTTCCTATTCTTTTGCAAAGGTAAAACAATGCCGCGAATTATGCTCAAATTTTCTAGAGAATTTTGTCGTAAAGCATCGCTTTGTGTTCGTAAAGTGATGCTTTATGATTGTAAAGTGCAGGTTTGTTTCCGTAAAGCGTTGTTTTGCGGAAACGGCTTCGGTAGCGATGCTTACAATTGGTGGATATACTCGTAGAGTTTGCGGTAGAAGGGGTGGCGGGTCATGGTCTGGGCGTTGCCAAGGATGATGAGTTTCATGCGGGCTCGGGTCATGGCCACGTTCATGCGGCGCAGGTCGCGGAGAAAGCCTATCTGGCCCTCGTCGTTCGAGCGGACGAGCGAGATGACGATGATGTCGCGCTCCTGGCCCTGGAATCCGTCAACGGTGTTGACGCTGATGAGGCGGCGGAAGGGTTTGAAAAACTCGCTGCGCTTCACCATCTGGCGCAGCAACTGCACCTGTGCGCGGTAGGGTGAGATGATGCCCACGTCGATATGCTCGTTCAGGATTCGCTCTTTGCTGATGCGGCTGAAATATTGCTGCAGGGCCTCGAGCGTGAGCCGTGCCTCGGTGCGGTTGATGCGCCCGTACGACTCGCCGATGAACTCCTCGTGGGCACCGTCTTCGTCGATGTCAATCCATTGTATGGGTGTGTCGAGCTCAAGCACGGAGCGGTGGCTCACACTTGGCGCGCTCTCCACCTGGCCGCCGTAGAACCATTGGCTGGAGAAGCGCATAATCTGGTCGTTCATGCGATACTGCGTGGTGAGCAGCGTCACCTCCTCGGGCTTTTGCTGCACGATGCGCTCCATGAGCGTCACACCGAGGCCGGCCTTCAGCGCGGCGATGCTTTTCACCGTGGGCGGCAGCTGGCAATGGTCGCCAGCGAGCACCACGCGCGATGCCTTGCGGATGGCAATCCAGCAGGCGGCCTCGAGTGCCTGTGCGGCCTCGTCGATGAACAGGGTGGCAAACTTCTGACCCTGCAGCAGGCGGTTGGCACTGCCCACGAGGGTGCAGGCAATGACGCGTGCCTCGCTGAACAGCTCGGTATGGATGCGTATTTCGAGTTCGGTGGCCCGCGACGACAGGCGTTCAATCTTCTGGTGGTAGGACGAGTCGCCACGTCGGCGGTGCTCGCGCACCTCGCGAATGGCTTTGCGTAGGCTCCACAGCTGCGGGTAGTCGGGATGGGCCTCGAAGCGACGCTCGTAGGTGAACGAAAGCATTTTGTCGTTCACCCTTGTGGGGTTGCCGATGCGCAGCACGTTAATGCCTCGGTCAACGAGTTTCTCGGAAATCCAGTCAACGGCCATATTGCTCTGAGCGCACACCAGCACCTGGCTCTCGCGCATGAGCGTTTCGTTGATGGCCTCCACCAGGGTGGTGGTCTTGCCCGTGCCCGGCGGTCCGTGCACAATGCTCACGTCCTTGGCGCGCAGCACGTGGTTGACTGCCTTCTGCTGGGTGGGGTTTAGGTAGGGGAAACTCATGGAATGGAATGCGAAATGCTGGGCGGGCTGATGCGAGTAGAACAAGTCGCGCAGGTAAGCCAGGCGGTTGTTCTTGGCATTGATGACGCGCTTCAAGGCTTCGCGCATCAGGCGGTAGCTGGTTTCGTCGAAATAGAGTTGAATGCCTAAGTTGTCGGCATTGTTCAGCTCGGCAATCCACCGCGCGTCAGGAATGACGACCACCATGCGGCTGTCCTCCACGTAGCTCACCGTTGCGGTGAAGTCGAAGAAGCGCACGCCGTTGTCCGTCTTCCTGAAGAAGCGGACTGCTTTGCCAAATTCAAAGTTATGTTCCTCGTCTTCGGTGGTGCGGTGCACCTCGATGACCAGTTGGTTGAGCGAGTTGTAGTAGTTTTTTCCAGTTTTCAGCGGCCACCACGCATCGCCGCGCTTCACTTTCTGCTCAATGCCCATCTGTTCGCTGAGCTGGCGGAAGGCTTCCTTCTCGGTGTTGTATTCCAGTTCGAGTAGAAGCTGCTGCTGGGTGAGTTGCTGGATGGTGGAACCCACCCCCAGCCCTCCCAAAGGGAGGGAGATATATTGTAAATTGTCAATTGTCAAATTGTAAATAGTGTTTAGGTGTTGGTTATTTGTTATTGTTTATTGTCTGATGCAATCAGGGCACGAATGTCGTCAATGGTGCGGTCGAAAGGACCGCTGTGCTCCAGTTTGAGCGTGCACATGGCGGCGGCAAACCGTCCGCTCTCCAAAGGACTTTCGCCCTGGGCGCGACAATAAAGGTAACCGGTGGAGTAGGTGTCGCCACAACCGGTGGCATCAACGGTCTGCCGGGGCTTATAGGCGGGGATTTCGTAGAATTGTCCGTCGTACCAGATTACAGAACCGTAGTCTCCCAATGTGATAACCACCTCGCGCACACCCCATTGCGAGATTTGCTTGGCCACATCGTGCGGGTCGTGCAGGCCAGTGATGGCTTCCATCTCATATTCGTTGAGTTTCAGGATGTCGGTGTAGCGCAGTACTTCCATTTTGTCTTTCCAATCAACGGCATAAACGTGTTGGTTGCGCACCTCGCGCAAGTATCCCTGCACGTCGATGCTGACACGGCCTTTCGCGGCGAGGCATTTCACCACCTCTGGAGCAAAGTCGTCGGCAAGCAACGAGCCCAAATGAAACACCCGTGCCTCTAAATCCTGCACCTGATTGACAGTGAAGGGGTCGGCTTTTGCCAGCACGCGCTGTTGGCGGTTGTTCATGTTGTGGCCGTACTTGTTCTCAAAGAAAACGGTGTTGCGGCTTTGATGGCAAACCACGTCGATGCCGGCCTCGCGCATGGTGCGCACGGCCTGAATTTCTTTCTCGCCCATCGAGGTGACGAGCTGGAAACTGACATTCTTAGGCAGATGGTTCATGCCGTAGGCAAAGTAGAAGGCCGTTCCGCCGTTCATATACACCTCTTTTTGGGGCGTGATGATTTTGTCGAGCGTGATATGGCCGATACAGCAAATGTCTTTCATTGTTTGTTATTTGTGTTGAATAAATTGTAGTCAGATTTTTCCTATCCTCACGCCCATTCCGAGCATCAGGTGGTTGGGACTCTTAAAGTCAACCAGACTGTAGCCGATGTGTAGGAACAGGCGGTCTGTGAGCTTGGTTTTCAGGGCCAGCACCTCGTACCATCCGCTCAGATGGCCTTTGGCGTGCAGCAAATGGTGACCCAGGCCCATGTTGATGGTGAAGTAGGGCATCACAAGCTCGGCACGGGCCGACAGTCCCGCTGCCATCTGATTCCAAGTGCTGGGATAGGTGATTTCTTGCGTCTTGTCGTCATAGATGATGTTGGCACTGTGGTCGTAGAGCAAGTCGAGCGAAAGGCCAGCGTTGAACAAGTGGTTCACGCGGTAAAGCGGGTTGATGTTGAGGCCGCCCACGGCAAACGAGGCAGGCACGTTGCCCACGCCTTCCGTGCTCAGATAGGCCATGCGTTTCCATGCGCCGAAAGCCACAATGTCGGTGTGGATTTGAGAGTTGGGTGTTGGGTGTTGGTCGTCTGGTCGTTTGGTCGTTTGGTTGTTTGGGTGTTGGGTGTTGGTTGTTGGGTGTTGGTTATTGGGTGTTGGGTGTTGGGTGTTGGATTCACCTCCGTTTGTCCGATAAACAATTCCCACTTTCAGGCCGGCTATGTTGAGGCCGCTGTTGGGAAGCTGGGTGTTGCCGTTTGAAAAATGCGAGAACGACACGCCGGCATTGATGTCAAAATGACTGCTCAGCCGCCAGTTCAGATAGAAATCTGCGTCAATATAAGCGGTCACTTTCGAGCCGATGACACGGTTGTCGGGGTTGGTGTCGGCATTGTAGGGATTCCATCCGAAGGTTACGCCCAAGTTCCATTCGTAGTTCACGGCTACTCGGGGATTGAGCCTCTTGATGGTGGCTCCCTGATAGATGAACGCCGAGAACGGGTTGTGCAGTTGGGGGTTGAATTCGTGCCACGCCACGCCAACACCCTGATAGGCACCTTTATACAGCTGCCCGTCGCGCGTTTCGGGCGATTTCATGAAGCCGTATTTCAGCCTTGCCGAGAACGCGTGATTCATGGTGCGAATCTCTGGATTGTCACCCTTCAGATATTCGTTGGTATGCAAAATGACCGACGGCAGCACCTCGGCTTCAATGCGGTGGATGATGCTGTCGCGTTGTGCACTTGCCGCTGTGCAGAGCATGGCGAGTGCAGCCAACAAGGTTGTCCTGCGTAGTGTGATGGTCATTTTTGCGTTATTGGCGGCAAAGGTAAGGAAAAAAGGCTCAACAAGCAAAGACTTTTCCTAAAAAAATGAGCATGTAAGTGCAAAGAAAATGCGCTTTCTTTGCCGAACGTGTTTTTTTTATCGAAAATTTGCGCATGAGGCAAAGATTATGTATTTTTGCATGTGCCAATTCGGTTGACCTTGCCGTCAGCGCGATGGTCAACAAAACAATTGATGAGATGAAGGATTTGCTGAAAAACTGGACGCTGCCCGTGGCCATGCTCTCGGGAACCGTTCTTTATCTGCTGTTTGCGTTCACCCCCTCGCTGAACGGAGCGGCCAGTGTGTTGGGGCCGTTTTTCGACCAGATACTGCCTTTGTTCATGTTCTTCATCCTGTTGGTGACGTTCTGCAAGGTGGATTTCCACAAGCTGCGCCCCGTGCGCTGGCATTGGTGGGTGGCACTGTTTCAGCTGATTTTCATTGGTGCGGTGGTGGCCCTTATCCTTGGCTTCCGGCTGCGCGGGCAGCACCTCGTGCTGGCTGAGGCCGTATTGTGTTGCATCATCGGCCCGTGTGCCGCTGCAGCGCCTGTGGTGACCGTGAAACTGGGCGGCGACCTGGAAACCATAACCACCTACACTTTTCTCTCCAACTTCATTACGGCAGCCTTGGTGCCCGTGGTGTTTCCACTCATTGACACCGACATCCACATGTCGTTTCTCAACTCGTTCCTGCTCATTCTCTACAAGGTGTGCCTCATCTTGGTGCTCCCCATGCTGCTGGCCTACATCATCAAGCACCACCTGCACCGATTGCACCAGGCCATCGTCAGCGTGAAAGACTTGTCATTCTATCTCTGGGCCATTTCTTTGAGCATAGTCACTGGCACTACTGTGCGCAACATCGTCCATGCCGACACCACCGTGCCTTTCCTATTGCTCATTGCCCTGCTCGGACTGTTGCTGTGCATCGTTCAGTTTGCTGTAGGCAGGTATGTGGGCCATTTTTTCAATGCCGTGGTCAATGCTGGCCAGGCCTTGGGACAGAAAAACACCACTTTTGCCATCTGGATTTCCTATATGTATCTCAATCCCCTTTCTTCCGTAGGCCCCGGCTGCTACATTCTGTGGCAGAACATTGTTAACAGTATTGAGCTGTGGCAGCACCGCAAGGCCGAGGAAAGGAAATAGGAAGAGAGAGGCTGTTGCTGTATGAATAGTTTTTTCGAATCTGAAGTTTATTCTTCGGGAATCGCGTTTTCTGCTGTGGAAGTAAGCGTGGCAACGACGTATTCTGAGTGTGTGCCGATGCGGAAGCGGCCGCCCCAGATGCCTATGCCCGAACTGACATAATAGTGTGTGTTGCCTCGTTGCCAAGGTCCGAACGCGCATTCGTAGATGGCCTGCGTTATCCATGAGATGGGCCACACCTGTCCGTGGTGTGTGTGTCCGCTGAGTTGGAAGTCAATGCCCGCCTGTTCGGTTTGCTCCAAGTTGAAGGGCTGATGGTCGAGGAGGATGGTATATTTCTGGTGGTCAGCCCTTTGTGCCAGCGTACGCAAGTCTTGTCGCTGGGGGTTGGTACGGTCTTCGCGGCCGATGATGCACAGGTCGCCAACGGTGGCCACGCTGTCGCGCAACAGCCGTATGTCGGCCTGTCGGTAGAACAACTGAGCATTGTACTGCCCGCTATAGAATTCATGGTTGCCCAAACAGGCATAGACGGGCGCGTTGAGGCGCAGGAACTCGCGCCATGTCTCTTCTTTGTTCAGCGATTCAGTGCCGCTGTCAATGATGTCGCCTGCAATGAGAATCAGGTCGGCCTTCTCGGCGTTGATGAGGTCAACCCAGCGCGCGAACTCCGCGCGGCGGTTGTGGAAGCCCAGATGCAGGTCGCTCAACATGACAATTTTCAACGGGCGTTTTAGCGGTTTGTTTGTGGTAAGTTCAATGGGCTGGCGCACCTTGTGCTTGTAGTGCACGAATCCATAGACAAAGATGGCGGTGATAAACACCACAATGGCGATGGTGGTGGTGGCATTGCTGTGGAGTACGGTGCGCGGCACCAGTCTCAGCAGGCGGCCGATATCGAGCACCAAGAAGGTCATGGTGAGATACAAAAGGATGAAGAGCGTGGAGGTTCCCACGTTGTAGAGCAGCGATGCCGTGTTGAGCGGCAGCGTTCCGCGCAGGCGGGTGAAGTTGGCGAACATGCAGAACAGGGCTATCAGTCCAACTGCCACCGTGGCCCATTTTCCCCATACTGGGAAAGGCACCACCTGCCAGATGTGCCAGAAAACGTATGCAGCTCCGGCTAAGGGAAGTGCCATAAAAAGTAACATCCACATCATTTTCATCGTTTTTGCTGGCAAAGGTAGCAAAAAAATAAAGATTAAAGATAAATAATTAAATAAAATAACTATCTTTGCAGGCGTAATCCGCGTGAGCGGATTGTACATGCAGCTTTCGTGCATGACAATTAACGTCTTTTGCGCAAAAAACCTGTATTATGAAGCTCAGATTCAGATATTTCTTGCTGACCTACGTTCTGTTTGTGGTCATTTTTGTATTGCAAAAACCTTTGTTCATGCTGCGTCACTTGTCGCAGTTCAAGGCATCGTCGTTTGGCGAATGGATGCAAGTGATGTGGAACGGCCTGTCGCTGGATTTGTCGGCGGCGGCTTGGCTCACCGTCATTCCCGGTCTGCTGTTGATGATGACCATTTGGTCGCGCAAGAAAATCTGGCGTCGTCTGGCCAAGATTTATTTCGCTTTGGCTTCGCTGCTCATGGCCGGCGTGTTCGTGGCTGATATGGCTGTTTATCCCGACAGCGGCAGCAAACTCACCGCCGGTTCGTTCGGTGCCTTGTTCACCGAGCCTACCGCCGTGTTTGGCGGCAGTGTGTGGTCAGTTGTCGGCGGTTTTTTGGCCGTGCTTATCTTTGCGCTCGTTTTTTATGTGATTTTCCATTTGTCTTTGCTCAGCAGCAACAAACTCGAACGCAAATTGCTGCCGTTGAACCCGTTGCTGTTCACCCTGTTGTTCCTGGTCATTGAGGCCGTACTGCTCATACCCGTGTTCAGAAGTCTCTCGGGCAACGGCATGGATATCAGCAAGGCTTTCTTCACCGACAACAAGCGGCTCAATCTGGCTGCGGTCAACCCGCTTTACAGCACCGTGGCCACCTGGCAGGGCAAGGGCGGATTCACGTTGCCCGACATCAAACTGCCCGTTGCAAAGAAAAAGAGCGGCGGACTGTTTGGCAGCAAGAAGAAAAACGATGCTGAGGCCGTTGGGCTGTTCGACCCTGCCGTCAACGGCGAGCAGGCCAAGCCTTCGCGCATGGTGCTCAACAACGAGCGGCCCAACGTGCTGCTGGTAGTGATGAAAAACATGCCGGCCAGTATGCTTGGTGCACTTGGCGGCGACAAGAACGTCACCATTTGCCTGAACGAGCTGGTGCCCCAAGGTTTGCTCTTCAACCATGTTTATGCCACGGGTACTGAAGCCAAGGGCGGACTTCGCGCCTTGCTCAATGGAGTTGTTGCGCCCAATGCCGACAGCAAAATGCCCACACCATCGCTGGTAAACACACTACGAAAAGAAGGATACTTGGCTGCTCATTACAGCGGACAGGATATCGACGGCACAGGACTGCGCGATGAGTTGAAGGCCGACGGTTTCCAGGGCTTCGTTACTGAGAAAGATTTCTCGAAGGCCGACCACCAGAACAGCTGGGGCGTGCACGATTTCCCCGTATTCAACGCTCTTTTGGCCGAACTGCGTAGCGAGAAAACAGAAAAGCCGTGGGTGCGCATGGTACAGACGGCCAGCGCGCAGCCACCCTACACCGTGCCCTACCGTCGTGTGAAAGAACAGGTGGAGAACAATGCTTTCGCATACGGTGATGCCTGTGTTGGCCATTTCATCAGCGAACTGAAGAAACTGCCGCAGTGGGAGAAAACCCTGGTGGTGATTACAAGCGACGCCGTGGGTACATATCCCAAGCTCGACGAGCTCAGTGCCGAGCGCTATCATGTGCCTGTGCTCCTGTTGGGTGGTGCTTTGAAAGAGACAGGCACGGTGGATACATACGGCTCGCAGGCCGATTTGGCCGCCACGCTTCTCGCGCAGATGGGCATCTCGCACAAGGATTTCACTTACAGCAAGGATATGCTGAGCGATGCTGCTCCGCACTTTGCCTACTTCGGCACGGCCAACGGCTATGGCTTGCTTTCGGCTGACAATCAATTGATTTTCGACCTCAAGACCGACAAGGCCGTGGTTGACGCGGGCAAGGAGGAAGGCAAAAACAAGGATTTGCTCAAGGCTTTCAGGGAAAAATTGGAGAACAAGTGATTCCGCCACGAACAAACCTTGAGCTACAGAACGAATGAACGAGTTTTTTGAGGCTTTTTTACAGGCAGACGCCCAATTGTTGCTGGCCATCAATGGCTTGCACTCAGTTTTTTTCGACGGATTTATGATGCTGAGCAGCGACAAATGGGTGTGGGTGCCGTTCTATGTAAGTCTTTTCTACGTTGTGCTGCGCAACTGCACGCCGCGCACGTCGTTGGCTGTGCTCCTGTTCGCGCTGCTTACCATTGTTTTGAGCGACCAGCTGACAGCCCATGCCATGCGACCATTCTTTGCACGGCTGAGGCCAACGAATGTCGCCAATCCGCTGTCGCAGTGGGTGCATCTGGTGGATGGCTATCGAGGCGGCCCCTATAGCTTCCCGTCGAGCCATGCTGCCAACACCGCCGCACTCTCCTTTTTCTTTGTCTTGTTGTTCCGCCATCGGGCTCTCTCGTGGCTGATGGCCGCGTGGACGCTGCTGGTGTGCTATTCGCGCATGTACATGGGCGTGCACTATCCCACAGACATCGTGGTGGGAATGCTCGTCGGCATTGTTTGCGCCTGCATAACGTACTGGTGCCTGCGCTGGCTGGTGAAAATCGAACGGCTCAAGCTCAGTCTTCCTTCCGCATTTCCCCCACAAGGGGACGGGGGTGGCTCCTCACCGCTCGTCCATTGGTATGTGCCGGGCATCGTATTGCTGCTTACATTGGCAGCTTTTGCCATTGCAAGTTGAAGAAAACGGTATTCTATCTGGAAAATCAAAATTCGGGTTCGACGGTAATGTCAATGGGCTGACCCGTAATCGGATGCGTAAAGCTGATTTCAGCGGCATGCAGCAGCAGACGGTCGCCGCGCGTGCCATAAAGCCCGTCGCCCACAATGGGACAGCCCAGACCGTCGGGGTGGGCGCAGTGAACGCGCAGCTGGTGGGTGCGTCCCGTCAGTGGATACAGGTTCACACGTGCGCGCGTACCTTTTACCATTGTTACCTCAAAGCGTGTTGTCGCCGTCTTCCCTATCTTCGCATCCACCATTTGCCGCGGACGGTCCAGCGGATTGGGACATAAGGGCAGCTCAATGGTGCCGCTGCGCTTGGCGGGCACCCCTTCAACCACTGCCACATAGCGTTTTTTCACTTCCCACTCGCTGAACTGCTGTTGTAGCAGTTTGTGAACCGCCTTCGACTTGGCAATGACAATCAGCCCAGAGGTGGCCATGTCGAGCCGGTGCACCATCAGCGGGCCGTCAGCTTCGGGAAAACGCGCACGCATGGCGGTGAAAACACAATGTTGCTGCTCTTTGCCCGGCACCGACAGCATTCCAGCGGGCTTGTTCACAACCGCCAGCCAATCGTCGTCATAAACTACGGTGGGCTCGGGCAACACGGCAACTGAAGGGGCCCCTGCTATCGTTACCGAGGCTATCGAAGGTACAAGCCCTTTGAGCATAAACGTCAGTATGGGCAGGCATTTGCCCCGGCAAGCCGGATAGTAGTGACCGTGATGGCGGATTTCTGTCTTTGGCGACGCGCCATACCAGAACTCAGCCATGCACAGCGGTTTCAGTCCGTGCAAAAAGGCATACTGTAGCAGCTTAGGCGCACAGCAGTCGCCGCTGCCGCCAGGCGGCAAAGGGAAGCGGCTGCGCAACCGGGGCGAGGTGTGGTAGTCGTGCCAAATCTCAATGAGGTCTTTCCACTCGCCCTGTGCGTTGAGCATCACATACTGACTGAACAACCACCGCTGAAGCTCCTCGGACATGCGCTTGCGCTGTTGCCGCAGGCCTTCAATCTCTTCTTCGCTCCTTTGTTCAAAGGAATCTCCCCTCTCCCTCCCTTTGGGAGGGCTTGGGTGGGTTGTAGGGGGGACTCCCCGCTCCTCAATCATCCTGTTAATGGCTGAAATCTGGCGTTCCGTCTGTTTGAAATGTCCGTCGGGCTGTTGCGCGTCGAACACTGGCGGCACAAACCACGCCCAGTCGTTGCGCCCAGCCAACAATCCCGAGTAAGCGGCCAAGAATCCCGTCGCTCCTTCGCCCGTTTCCACCACCAAAACCCCAAACATCTTGCCGTTTCTTGCATCAGTCTCGCACACAGCGTCTGATGCAAGAAAGTGCCGCACCTCGTCTGCCGCCATCTTGCACAGCGGATGAGGCTCATAATCAAACGGATTGTTCATGGCCGCAGGCGGCTTTATGTCGCTATGAATAGGGTGGAAAATCATGACGTTTGGCAAAGATACGAAAAAAATGAGTAAGTGAGTGCAAAGAAAACGCGTTTTCTTTACCGAACGTGAATTATTTATCTACTAAGTGAGCAAATAAGAAAAAGAAAAGCCACTTTTTTCTGCTTTTCTTTTTTCTTACGTGAGTATCATTATAGATGATAGCGCAATTTCCTAAAGAATTTCATTGTAAACCGATGCTTTGTTTCCGTAAAAAGGCACTTTGTTTTCATAAACCTACGCGTTAGAAACATAACTCGCCACTTTACGTCAAAATTCTCTAGAAAATTTGAACGTAAAGCAAAGGTTTGAAAAAGTGGTTCTTCGGATTGAAAAGCTGTCATCAAGAAATAAAAAGCTGATGGGAGCAGATAGGAGGTTGGGGGGCGGAAAGTGAACGCTAAGGTTCTGGTTAGCGCGAATTAGAATGGGGCGAACTCAGGATTGCCGATGTTCTTCACGGCCATGCACTCCATTTCAACAAGCCAACCCGTGCGGCAGACGGGCGCATGTACAATGACGTAGGGCTTGTTGGGGAAACGCTCTTCGTAGAGTTCACGCACCACCTGATAGTCGGCGGTGTCGCGCAGATAGACCACCATTTCCATCACTTCGTCGTAGCTGCTGCCGGCCTCTTTGAGCAGTGTCTCCACGTTTTCCCACATGCGGTGGGTCTGTCGGCGCACGTCGCCCGCATACATCACCTCGCCCTTGTTGTTGATGCTGGCCGTGCCAGAAATGAATACATGTCGGCGGTCGCCATAGTCGATGCGTGTGCCGCGCTCAAAGCTCACACCGTAGTCGCTGGTGCGGTTGAGGTGGGTTTGTGCGTAGAGGAAATGGATTTGTTCTTTTTGGATGCCGTCGATGGCGTAGTTGTCCATCTGCGCCAGCACATTGATGTCGGCCTGCCGCCCGCCGATGCCTGTACTGGCGATGAAGTGGGTGTGAACGGTAAGGTCCTGGGTGAAGAACACATTGTTGCGGGCGCGCACCACGCCGCCGTAGTTCAAATCTACGTCGTTGACGAAAAACCAAGTGCGGATGCAGTTCTCCGACAACTTGCAGCCCTCCTCGAGCAGTTGCATCACATATTCGTTCAGCAGCAGGCGCGTCTGATACTCGCTGTTGGCCGCCAGATTGTGCGCGCTGCCGTTCCACAGGTGGCGGTACTGGCCGTGGGCAGTCTCGTAGAGGCCGCTGCGCGAGATGCGGGTGTGCACGCCCGTCATCATATAAACCCATAGCGCGATTTTCGTGCCGTTGAGCGGTGCCTGCTGAATGACAGACTTGGCACATTCGGAGGCATCGGCCACGATGACGGCGTCCTGCTGGTTTGCGGCATCGCTGAGGAAATACCTTTTGAACACAGCCTCGGCTCCCTTCAGCGCGCCTTCGCGCAGAAAGGTGTAGGCTTCGAGTACGGCCACCAGCTGTTCGTGGAAGGTGAGGTGAGCGTCGTTGACGGTTATCACCGCATGAAATTCCTTCACCTCGGTGCCATTGTCAAACAAAGCCACTTTCGCCGTAGTATGTTCAAATCTATATTTGTTATATTCCATCTTTGCGCTGCAACATTTGGTTCTTTGCTAATAGCAAAGCGTTTGCAAAGGTACGAGTAAGCGAGTAAAAAACCAAGAGAATCTTGAGTTTTTTTCGAGCGTGAGTACCTTAGACGCGTCAAAGGTACTGCATTAAACGTAGAATGAAGAATGAAGAACGAAAAATCTTTCAAAAGATGAGCGTTTTTGCCTGAAAATACCCACAAATGAGTATTGAGTAATTCATAATTGATAATGCATAATGCACAATATTTCAGACTCGCCGGAATCTTATTATGCATTATGCATTATTAAGCATTATCAATGGCTTGACTTATTCATATACTTTTATTTCCTGCTGCCCCGTCATGGCGCGATAGACATTGTGGGCCAGGGCGGTGAGCTCGTCTTCCCCGGGATAGACATAGATGGGGGCGATGAACTGCAGGCGGCGGGTGAGGTCGTCGCACACATACTTGCTGTGCGAGATGGCTCCGGTGAGGATAATGGCGTCCACGTGACCGTTGGTGGCCGGTGCCAGCGAGGCCAACTTGCGTGCAATGCTGTAAATCATGGCATCGAGCACCAGTTTGGCGTGCTCGTCGCCAGCTGCTATGCGCCTTTCCACCTCGCGAACGTCGTTGGTACCCAAGTGGGCGGTGAGTCCGCTGTGGCCGTTAATCTTTCTCAGCATTTCCTCCTTGGTATATTTCCCGCTGTAGCAGGCGTTAATGATGTCCACAGGCGAAATCATGCCTGCCCGAGAGGGCGAGAACGGTCCGTCGCCGCTCAGTGCGTCGCTGCACTCAATGGCGCGGCCGTGGTGGTGCATGGCAAACGAAATGCCACTGCCCAAATGGCAAACGATGAGGTCTTGTTCCTCGTATTTCACACCGTGTTCCTTGCAGTGGCGCTTGGCAATCTCGCGCTGGTTGAGTGCGTGCCAGATGGTGCGGTGAGGCATTTCGGGAATACCCGTAATGCGGGCAATATCGTCGAGCTCGTCAACCACGCCCGGGTCAACCATAAACGCGCGGCAGCCGGGAATGTCCTTCGCAATGCTCAGGGCAATGAGCGAACCAAGATTGCAGGCGTGGTGCAGGCGCGGGTGGCGTGTGTCCTCTATCACCTTGTCGTTCAGCTCATAAACACCGCTCTCAATGGGTTTCACCAGACCGCCGCGGCCCACCACCACGTCGAAGTCCATGTGGTAGCCCTGCCGCTCGAGCTCCTCTAAGAGTTTCTCTTTGCGGTAGTCGAATTCGTCCATGATGAACGGATAGCGGCAAAGTTCGTCGAAAGGATGGTTGAGCGTGGCATGCATCTCCAGTTCCTCGTCATTGAACACGCCCACCTTGGTGGAAATCATTCCGGGATTAATAGCCAGGATTTTCATAGTATTGTCTCTTGTTGTGTTTTTGATAGTTCTGTATAGGTTTCTGCAAAAATAGCGAATAATAATGAAAATGCAATGCCCTAAGCCAAATTATTAGGTTTTTTTAAACAGGGGAAACCTTCGGACAAAGCGCTAACAGCCAGAATAAAACAAAAACAGCGACACGGAACGAAGTAACGGTGCAGTATCTTCGTCCCGTGTCGTAGGATTTGCTTCTCTTATAAGGACAGCAGGAAACTATTCCGACTTCATGGTTTCGATTTTGCCGTCGGCATCAAACTCGATGGGCATTACCTTGACGCTGCGCAGCCATGTGGTGTCGTTTGAGGGCACGCAGTCGTGGTGGAACAGATACCACTTGCCTTTGTATTGGGCAATACTGTGGTGGGTGGTCCATCCAACAACGGGTTCCAGAATGACGCCCTGGAAGGTAAACGGTCCGTAGGGGTTGTCGCCCACGGCGTAGCAGAGGAAGTGGGTGTCGCCGGTGGAGTAAGAGAAATAGTACTTGCCGTCTTTCTTGTGCATCCACGAAGCCTCGAAGAAACGGTGCGGATTGTCGGCCTTGAGGGGCTCGCCGTTGTCGTCAACCACGAGCACGGGACGGGGTGATTCGGCAAACTGCAGCACATCGTCGGTCATGCGGGCCACGCGGCTGGGCAATGCCACTTCGTCGCCCTCGGGCAGCATGGTGGGACGGAAATTCTCTTCGCCCACGGATGCGGCGGGCTTCAGTTTGTTGTCGCGGTACCACTGCAGCTGACCGCCCCAGATGCCTCCAAAATAGCAATAGACCTCTCCGTCATCGTCTTTGAACACGCAGGGGTCGATGCTGTAGGAGCCGATGATGGGTGCGGGCTGGGGAATGAACGGGCCTTCGGGCTTGTCGGCCACGGCCACGCCAAGGTGGAACACGCCTGTGTAGTCTTTGGCCGAGAAAATGAGGTAGTATTTACCGTTTTTCTCCACCACGTCGTTGTCCCACATCTGTTTTTCTGCCCAGGGCACCTGGTCAACGTCGAGAATCACTCCATGGTCGGTCACTTCGCCTTCCATGATGTCGTCCATCGAGAGCACGTGGTAGTCGCGCATCTGGAAGTGTCCGCCGTCGTCGTCAAAACACTCGCCGCTGTCCCAGTCGTGGCTGGGATATACATACATGCGGCCATTGAACACGTTGGCTGAGGGGTCAGCCATGTAGTCTTTCGGGAAAAGGTATCTTGCTTTCATTGTTTGAGGTTATTGTTTGTTGGTTATTTCTTTTTGTTGGTTTTCTTGTCTTTTGAAGCTGAGGCAGCAGGCTGAACCAATTGTATGAGTTTATCGATAATTGGTTTCGGCTGGCTCTGCCGGTCGAACAGCGTGGCATAGTCGCAGCGCCCACGGATGGGGAAGTCGTTGCGCCATGAGTTTGCATCATTCAGGCACCAGAAGTTCACGCGCAGGATGTCTTTGTGATGGGGAATGAGCATTTTGTAGAAGTCAATCCAGAACTGTTCCATCTTGGCGTTCTGCTCCTTGGTGAGTCCTTTTGTATAAGGATCCATTTCGGGGCGGTAGGCAAAACGGTCGCTGACGTTGGCTCCCGAGAATCCGTAGGGATTGGGCAGCACCGACAAGTCGAGCTCAGAGAAAAACGTGGGAATGCCCAGCGCTGTGATGGTGTTGATGGAGTGCTCGTGCTCTTTGATGACGCTGTTATCCACATTGTCCTCCAGAATCATGTGCCCCTGCATGCCGATGGCCGTCACGGGCAGTCCCTGATTGATGAGGGGACGGAAGAAGCTGGCCACGCCCTCTACTTTCGTTGCTTTGTTCATTGAGAAGTCGTTGTAGTAGAGCTGTGCGTTGGGGTCGGCCTCATGTGCATATTGGAAAGCCAGGGGAATATAGTCGCTGCCCAGAATCTTGAAGAACAGGCTCTGGCGCGGCGAACCGTCGTCCTCGAAAGCCTCGTTCACCACGTCCCAGGCATCAACGCGGCTCTTGAAATGGCTCACAATCGTGTAAATATGCTCGCGCATGCGCTTCTTCAGCACTTCGGGCGACACGAGTTTCCCGTCCTTGTCGAAGTGGAACCAAGGAGCACACTGCGAGTGCCAGATGAGACAATGGCCCAGCACTTTCATGCCTTCGGCCTTCGCCTTGTTGACAAACTGGTCGGCCAGGGTGAAGTCATAGACACCCTCCTTGGGATGGATGACCTCGCACTTCATGCAGTTCTCGGCCACCACCCAATTGAAGTGCTTGGCAATGACGGGCCAGTCGGCGGTCTGGTCGTTGCTCACCTGACCCGTCACATCATGTTCGTTGGCACCGCTTTTGTCGGCTTCCACCTGCCATTGATTGACGCTGACGCCCGTGTACCAGTAGTCGCGGTAGGCTTCCCAAAGGGAGGTCTGCGCCTTTGCGGGACTGAATGACAGACAGAATATGAATGATAGGACAACCGCCCTTATCAAGCGATGTTTGTTGTTCATAGGATTGGTTCTATTTCTTATTATTCTTCATTTTTCGCAGCGCGCTCCTCAATCTTCTTGTTGATATCGTCGATAACCTCGTCGGTCAACTCATACTTCGAGATGATGAAGATAGCGAGCATCAGAAGGATAGCGGGAATGACGCAGACCAGCCACAGGATACCTTCCTCGGCAAAAGGAGTCTGGTCGATAACCTTGCTGTTATAACCAACGTATGCCAGGACAGCAGGACCCACGATGCTTCCGAAGGTCATACCGGCCTTGAAGAACAATCCTGTCAGGGCATTCACGATACCAGAGATGCGGCGGCCTGTGGTATATTCGCCGTAAGAAATCACTTCGGGAACCAAAGCCCACATGTAACCCGTAGCCACAATCACACCGGTGCTCTTGATGAACTGAGCCACGTAAATCATCATCATGCTCGGGTTCTCCATCTTTGAAATGAAATAGAGCATGGCCATACCTAAGATGGCGGCACCCAGGAAGATGTAGAACATGTTCTTCTTACCAACCATGCGCTTGAACCAGGGAACGAGCGGCATGAACAGGAATGCGGGAATCGAGCCCAAAGCCATGAAGATAGACAGTTCCTGAGCCGAGCCGTGCAGGTTGCTGTTGATGAAATAGGCACCGGCAGCATTGCCTACCGACATCATGGCGAATGCGGTAATGAAGAAGAAGGCGAGAACGCGCAAGGGGCGGTTGCGCACAAACTCCATCCAAAGGTCGCTCACCTTCACGTCCTCAGTGGTTTTTGCATCCATCACCACACGCTCCTTACACTGCGAGAAGCAGAATGCCAGCAGACAGAAGCCGATGATGGCGTAGATGGTCATCGTTGTAAACCATGCCGACGGGTCTTTCGGGAGACTGTCTGACGGTGCGCCGGCAATCAGGGCGATGAACAGCGGCAGACCAGAGTTTACTGCCAGTCCACCAAGGTTGGCCATGAACATACGCACCGAGGTGAGCACGGTGATTTCGTGCGTGTCGCGGGTCAGCGATGAGTTCAATGCTCCGTAAGGCACGTTGATGAACGTGTAGAGCAACTGCATGGAGATATAAGTAACGTATGCATATATCAGCGACGGTGCAAAACCATTGTAGAAACACAGAATGGCGAAGCCCGAAAGCGGAATGCCCACATAAAGCAGGTAAGAGCGGTATTTACCGTAGCGCGGGTTGCTCTTGTCGATTAACGCGCCCACAATGGGGTCCCAAATCACGTTTGCCACATTACCCACAAGGAACATGACAGCCACTGCCGACGGAGTGAGTCCGTAGATGTCGGTGTAGAAGAACAGCAGGTAAGTGCAAATTACCTGAAAGATAAGATTCTGCGCCAGGTCGCCCGAGCCGAAGCCGATGCGCTGGAGCCAATTCAGTTTGTAGAATCCCTTGGATTCCTGAGTTGTTACGTTGTTTGCCATAAAACTGTTTATTTTGATTAATATTTCGCTCTTCAGCCCCCTCCTTTTCTCCTTTTCTCCTTTACTCCTTTTTAAATTGTAAATTGTAAATTGTCAAATTGTAAATGACTTTACTCCTTTACTCCCCCTTCAGTCTCATTATCTCCTTTGCCGCGAAATCGCCCATCACCTTGTAGCCCTTTGCATTGGGGTGCAGCCAGTCTTCCTGCAGTTCCTCGCGCAACTGGCTGGGGTTTTCGGGGTCGCGCATCAGCTGGTCGAAGTCAATCACACCGTCAATGTCCTTGCTGGTGCGAATCCACTGGTTTATGGTCTGCCGTGCGGCCTCCTTGAACAGGTTGCCGTCGTCGTAGAAACATTTGCCGAAAGGCAGGATGGTGGCCATATAGATTTTCAGTCCGCGGTCGTGGGCTTTCTGGGCAAAGGTTTTGTAAGCCTCAATCATGTCTTTGGCCACCTGCTCGCAACGGCCGGCAGCGCCTCCGATGTCGTTGATGCCCTCATACACAATGACAGCCGTCAGACCACGCTGGCTCAGCACGTCGCGGTCGAAGCGCTTCACGGCAGGCTCGCTCAGTCCACCAGCCAACACGCAGTTGCCGCCGATGCCCAGGTTCACCACGCCGATGTTCTGCAGCTGCTCGCTGGCTATGTCGGTCCAGCGGTTCTGCAGGTTGGTGGTGGTGCCGCGGCCGTCGGTGATTGAATTGCCAATGGCCGCAATGCACTCGTTGCCCGTGCCCAACACGTCGATGGCTGCAATGTTGTACCAGTGGTCGAGCTTCTCAATGGTTTCGAATTTCTTCCCAGGCTTAGCCTCGCCGCTCATGATGTAGCTTGTAGTGCGCGAGCCACGGTGCGACGTTGCATTCTTGGGCGTCTCGCCGTAGTTGACGGTCACCGACAAGCGTTGCAGAGGCCGCAGGTTGAATTTCGTGATGTCCGAGAAGATGGCCTTGCCCGGCTCGATGGTGACGCTGCGCTTGCCGTTGAACGTCAGGTAGCGCACCGTTTTCTTCACGATGGCAGTATAGTCGGTGCCCGGTGCGTCGTTACGGCCCTGTGCGTCAGCTGCCAGGTCGGCAATATAAATCGATTTAATCTCAACAGGCTCGCGGCTGAACTCATTGGAAAGCTGCATGCGCAACTGATTGCCACCGAACGACACGTGGATGATTTGTCGCAGCGCATTGCCCGTCAGCGTAGCAGTCTGCGGCATGTCGCCCTTGCCCGTAAACTCTGGAGCAGTGGCCCAAGTCGTTGTCCACTTCTCATTCTCCCCACCGGGGAGCAGGGGCGCTTTTCCCATGGCGTTTACAGCCAGCAAGAGGGTAAAAACAAGAAAAAAAGCTTTTTTCATGACGATTGTTTAGATTGATTCTGCAAATTTACTATTTTCTTTTCACACAAAGCACATAAAATGTTTCAAGAAACTTATCATTTGTTTCAAAACCATTATCATTTGTATCATTTCATGGTTTTTCCATCTGTTTAAGGGGATTTGCAATCCCCGCCTCTATTCCTCCCAACACCCAACAATAATTACAATTTGACAATTTACAATTTACAATTTATTTCTTCATTTAACAATTTAACAATTTTACTCCCTCCCTTTGGGAGGGCTGGGGTGGGTTCTAACACCCCCTTCGGGGGCTCCTTCCTTCCGAATCAATTCGGCGCAACCGTCCTCCAGCAGTTCAATCACCAGTTCGAAATCCCTGTCGCCCCCATAATAAGGGTCGGGAACCGAGCGCAGGTGCGGATGGTTCACCAAATAGTCCTTCATGCAGCGAATCTTTTTGGCATCGTCCTCCGTCCTTGCCATGGCCATCAGGTCCGCCACATTCTCCTCGTCCATTCCCACGATGAGGTCGAAGCGCGCGAAGTCGGCCATGCTGAACTGCCGTGCGCGGCTCTCAAACCGATAACCGTGACGCTCGCCGTGGCGGCGCATACGCCGGTCGGGCAACTGACCCACGTGCCAGCTGCCAATGCCCGCCGAGTCAATGAAGAAGCGATGGCCCATGCCATGCTCCTCCGCCATCTGCCTCATAATGCCCTCCGCAGCCGGAGAGCGGCAGATGTTGCCAAGACAAACGAACAAAACCCGTGTCACCTTACCTTTCTCTGTCATACCTTTTCCTTTCCTTTTTTTCTCTGTTTAAGGGGATTTGCAATCACCGCCTCTGTTCCTCCCAACACCTAACACCTAACAATATTTACAACTTGACAATTTAACAATTTACAATTTATTTCTTCATTTAACAATTTAACAATTTTACTCCCTCCCTTTGGGAGGGCTGGGGTGGGTTCCAACACCACCCCTCCCCTTTGGGGAGGTCGGGAGGGGTTTGGGCTGGGGGCTTTATTCATAACGTGCAATCGACCGAAAAATTGTTAACGCCCACTTCACTGTCCTGCACTTTGTTTTCATCAACCAATGCTTTACCGGCACAACCCACCGCTTTACGTTCAAATTTTCTAGAAAATTCTGCCATAAACCAATGCTTTGTATTCACAGCCCTGCACTTTGTTTTCATCAACCCATGCTTTGCCGGCACAACTCACTGCTTTATGCTCAAATTTTCTAGAAAATTCTGCCATAAACCAATGCTTTGTTTTCACAGCCTTTTGCTTTGTATTCACAGCCCTGCACTTTGGATTCATCACTGTGTGCTTTGTTCTCCTCATTTCGCACGAAAGACTTACGGGCATGGGGTGGAGCAAAAAGAAAGACGCGACCAAAAATGCCGCGCCCTTCTCTCTTGAAATACAATTTTCTACTAATGTTCAACAGTTCGTCCATACCAATAGCGATTCTCCACGAACAGCCAAAAGGTAAAGAATCTGCTAACCTACATAATAGAATAATTACCTAACAAATTAAAACGCATAATCGCTGTTAATCTATGAATAACTTATCAAACTATCTGATATAACCCCTCCCTTACCTCCCCCAAGGGGAGAAGAGGGGGAGGTGGGGGGAAGGGGGGTGATTGTTTCCCTACTCGGCAAAGTAGAGTTTCACGGGCGTGAATCTGTCACCGGTGAAGAGGATGTGTTTCTCGTCGATGGTGTCAACGAGCGGGTCGCCTGCGATGTTGACTTCGAGGGTCCATGTTCCGTCTCCGTTGTCGGTGAGCAGTTCGTTGCCAGGCTGGAAGTCCGACTTCCACTGAGTGTCCCACCATCCGTTGGTCACGCGGATCTGCGGGTCGGTTGCCTCGACCACAAGATAGAACTTGGTGGTCTTAATCTTATCCCACACATCTTGCGGGAACTCGGCAATGCACTCGTTGTTGAAGTCGTGTCCCTCAAGGGCGAAACGGTAGGTGCCGTTCCAACTGACGGCACCGCCGCCGCTGTTCTGCCAGAAGACATTCTCCTTGGCTCCGCCGCCGCCACCAGAAACGTACTCAATGAAGTAGATTTCCTCTACGGTGTATCCGCTACCGGTGAAGAGCAGGTGCTGTGCGTCGAGAAGGTCAAGGAGGTCGGGAGCACTGCTCAGGTTGACCGTGACAGTCCATGTGCCGTCTCCGTTGTCCACCATCAGCTCGTTGCCGGGCATGATGTCGTCGGCTGTGAGGTTGGTGGACCACCAGCCTGTTGTGATGCGAACCTGCGGATTGGCGCCCTTAATGGTGATGTAGAATGTCTCAGACTTCAACTTCTCCCAAACATCCATAGGAACGGTGTAGCATTCCTCGCCTGTGGAGTTGCTCTCGGGAGCGAAGCGATAGTTGCTGCTCCAGTTGATTTCGCCGAGCTGGCCGCCGTTCATCCAAACGAAGGTCTTCACTTCCTGCATACCAGGACCATCAACCCAGACTTCCTCGGCAAAATAGATTTCCTCTACGGTGTATCCGCTACCAGTGAAGAGCAGGTGCTGTGCGTCGAGGAGGCCAAGGAGGTCGGGAGCACTGCTCAGGTTGACTGTGACAGTCCATGTGCCGTCTCCGTTGTCCACCATCAGCTCGTTGCCAGGCATAATATCATCAGCAGTAAGGTTGGTTGACCACCAGCCAGTTGTGATGCGAACCTGCGGATTGGCGCCCTTAATGGTGATGTAGAATGTCTCAGACTTCATCTTCTCCCATACATCCATAGGAACGGTGTAGCACTCCTCGCCTGTGGAGTTGCTCTCGGGAGCGAAGCGATAGTCGCTGCTCCAGTTGATTTCACCAAGCTGGCCGCCGTTCTTCCAGATGGTGGTCTTCACAGTCTCCCAGTGACCCTCATCAGCGCCTGGTTCGTAGGCCAGTTCGGGCAAGGGGATAACCTGTCCGTCGTAGGTATGAAGGTATCCCACGAAGGTGCCTTTGTAGATGTTTTTCTGTGGAACACGGAAGATGAGGTTGCTGGTGCCTTTGCGATAGAAATCCTTATGGTCAATCAGCTGTGGAACAGAGTCTGGGTCGAGCAGTTCAACACTGTTGATGAACTCCAGGTCGGTGCCAAACACAGTAATCATCTCACCACCCGAGGCTTTCTCACCAGGCTGTTTCGAGAATCCCGAAACAACGGTATGTCCCACGGTCATGGGTATGCGCGACTCAGCCTCTTCGTTGGCTGTGCGCACGATGAGCTTGCCACCGCTTGCGGCAATGCCCGCAGGTGCGTTGACCCTGATCATGTCGTTGCCGACAATCTCGAAATTGGTCACTTTCGTGCCGCCAGGAAATTCAATCTCAGTAACGTTGTTGAAACCAGAACCATTGATGGTTATCGGCTGGTTGGTGACTACCTTCGTCGGGAAGAACGCTTTGATGCCCAGTCCGACGTTTGCGGAATCGCTGTCCTCGTCAGAACAGGCTGTTAAAGTGGTACCGATGAGAACCACAGCAAGCAGCGCGCCTAAATAATTGATTATATGCTTCATAATTCTTTCATTTTTCATTTTTCAATTACTTATATTATTCACGGGAGTTATCTGGAGTTATATGAATTCTGCGAATTCATCGGGAGTTAACGGAAGTTAGCGGACAATAGCCAGAGTATTGTCAGTTAACTCCCTGAGCGGTCGCAGACCGCGATAACTTCAGTTAACTCCAGATAACTCCATGAATAATTCAGGATTATCAATTCTTCTACCATCCCGGGTTTTGGGTAAGGTTAGGATTCTTTCTCAGTTCCGACTGCGGAATGGGATAGAAATTAAACTTGTCATCCCACTGACGGGTAGTTGTAGAGCGTGTGAGCATCAGACTGGGGCTGATGGTTGCCACCTGAATGTTCTTGAAATACTGGGCACCCTTCTTCCAGCGGCGTACATCCCAGAAGCGGTGGTTCTCGAATGCCAACTCCACAAGACGCTCGCGCTCATAGCGCTTAACCCACTCCTCACCGTCCTCGGTGAACGGCGGCATCTGGATGTCCGAGCGATTGCGCAGCACATTGATGGCCTCGTTGGCTGTCATGCCGTAGGTGGGGTCGTTTGCACTGCCGGTGGCATTATAAACGGCCTCTGCATAGTCGAGATAGAACTCTCCCAAGCGGAAGATAATCCAGGTGTGGCGGCGGGTGGTCTGGTTGTCGGCTGTGGTGACACACGAACCATCGACCAGTTTGCGGAGATAGTAGCCCGTGGGCGTGGCTCCATACTTCGGAGCACCGTTGAATCCGCCGGTGAACGTCTCAATCACTTTCTTCTGAGCACCGTTGCTGGGCCATTCGTCGCCGTTCTTCACCACCGTGAGCGCGAAGCGCGGGTCAAGTCCCTCGTACGGGTCAACCGCATTGAGGTCGATGCTGCCGGGATAGCGCTGGCCGAAGGTCTCGCCGTTGTCCTGATACTCATATTGGTCAATCAGGCTCTGTGTGGGACAGTTGCCCGAGCTGCCGTTCTCCACGCCAATGGGATAGTTGGCCATCTCGAAACTGTTGCTTTCACCGCGTCCGAGACCGAAGATGATTTCCTGATTGTAGAAAGCGTCGTGCCCCCACAAAGAGCCGTATGAGCTGAGCTTCAGACCCCATACGCCCGCATTGTCGAGCATATACTTACAAGCCTCCGCGGCCTTCTCCCATTTAGCCTTGTCGCCAGTCGGGTTGTGCAGCGGCGAGGCGGCATAGAGCAGCGTGCGTGCCTTGAGGGCAAACACGGCTACACGCGTGGCGCGGCCCACCTCAGAGCCAAACTCCGTGGCGTAGGAAACAGGCAGATAGGGAGCAATGGCGTCACACTCCTCAACGATGAACTTCACAATCTCGTCAGCCGGGGTGCGCTCAATGCTGTTCGCCTGGCCGTTGGTCAGCGTGGTGGTCACCAAGGGCACGTCGCCGTAGGTCTTGAACAGCTCGAAATAGAAGTACGCCCTGAGGAAGCGCAGCTCATAGGGGAACATCTCCATCTGAGCCACCCAGTTCTCGTATTCGGCGTTGTACTTCCAGTCCGAGATGTCCGTCTCGTCAATCTTCTCCAAGTACATGTTCACGTCGGCAATGGCCGTATAAGCCTTGTTCCATACGTTGGCATACGGGTTGGCGGGGCTCCATCCCCCGTTCACATAGTTGTTCACCGCACCCGTTTCCAATGCATACTGGGCCTCGTCGGTAGCTCCGGCGAGGAAGTAGGCACTGTTGGCGTCAAACTCATTATTATATACCTGAGCATACACGTCGAACACCAGGTTCTTGATGCCGTTGCCGTAATAGTCATACGTCCAAGCCTCGTCGCGCGTAGTCGCCTCCGTGTAGTCAAGGTCGGCGCAGGCAGTGAGCATTAAAGCTGCTGCCGCAATGTAAAAATTATATAACTTAATGGTTTTCATAATCTTCTGTTTTACACTGTTACATTATTCAATTTTTACATTTTCCTTAGAATGTTACTGAAAGACCAATGTTTACACTCTTCATCACTGGATAACCCGTGTTCAGGTTTTCAGCATCCATGGCGTCGATATTGTCGAAGGAGAGAAGATTCTGTCCCTGAACGAATATCCTGACACCTGAAACCTTGAGAGACTCAACGACGCTTGCGGGCAACTTGTAATACACTTCGCAGTCGCGCAGCTTCAGCCAGCTGATGTTGCGGTACCAAATCGTGGAGTTCTGCGCATTGTTTGCCACATTCTCTGTTGACAGACGCGGATAGAGGGCGTTGGCACCGGCGGTGTCGAAGCAGTTGTCGTAGTATTCCTGCGAGAGGTTGCGGTTGTCGGAGAGTGCTCCCCACACACCGTCAACATAACGCAGGTGCTTCACCTGGTGGCCGGCTCCTTGCATGGTGGCGTTGATACCAAAGCCCTTGTACTCTGCTCCAAGGCTGAAGGCATAGTTAAGTGAGGGGAAGGTGTTGCCATAATCCTGGGTGACGTAGTCGTTTTCGTTAATCACATTGTCACCGTTGACATCCTTATACTTGATGTCACCCACTTTCACCTGTCCAAACTGCTGAATAGGACTGTTGTCGATTTCTGCCTGGTCCTGGAAGAAACCAAGGGCGATGAGTCCGCGCTCGGCATCGGCAGGACCGCCAATGACACTGAGGTTGGGGTAGGCGGGTGTCTCAATCCATTCCAGGATTTCGCTCTTCACCTTTGAGATAGATGCTCCGGCATTCAGGTTAAACCCGCTTGCGAAGGTCTTGGCGTAGCGAAGGCCTAATTCAGCACCGTAGCTTGCCACGCGTCCCTTGTCATCATACGACGACTGGATGCCGACCACTGCGGAGTTGAGCGAAGATGCACTGACCAGGATGTTGCGACGCTGCTGATAGAACACATCGAGCGTAACGTCGAGCGAGTTGGCAATTCTCAAATCTGTACCAAAATTGGCCTTATAAGCTGTTTCCTGCTTGAAATTATCAGTCGGGAACTGAGTCAAGAAAGCACCCCAAGAGCTTGCGAAATTGGTGCCATACCAGAACTGTCCGTGACTGCTGTCCCATGCTGCGAGCCAAAGACCTGCCTGCGGCACGTAGTCGGTGTGCTGGATACCTCCCGAGAGACGGAACTTTCCGAAGTTCAGGAAACCGCTTTCGGGCTTGTTGACAAAGATGTAGCCCAAACCTGCTGTCGGTGAGAAGGCCCACTTGGCAGGATAGCTGCGGTTTGAACCGTTGGCTGCCAGCACCACATCGGCGAGCAGACGGTTGGCGTGGTCGTAGTGCAGGGCGAGCTGCCAGTTGGCGCGATACCATGTGTTGTTGCGGTTGTCGCGAATCTCGCTCTTCATGTTGTAGTTGGCATTGGCGGCGAAGTTGTCGCCGTTGTTCAGTTGGATGCCATATTTCAGTCCGGCGTTGAAGGTGGCGATGCGCCACTGCGTGTCAACCCAGTGGTTGAATACCAGCTTGTCCTCAACCGTACCCATCACCGTCTCCTGCATCGTGCCGCTTGCGTCGAAGTAGTTCCAGCCATACTGGTAACCCTTGGAGCGCGTCTCAATGGTGTTGGAGGAGTTGTCGTAAGAGGCTCCTACGTAGAGCTTCAGCCCTTTTGTTATGAAGTCAAGGTCTTGCTCGAGTGTCATGTTGGCCCATATCTGACGCTGATGGGTCTTCATGAAGCCGGCACCCTGCGACTTGGCCAGAAGGTTGAAGTCGCCGTAGGTCTGGCTGCCACCCCACACACCACCGGCGGTCTTGACGGGGAATGCCAGGGCAGGCACTTTGTACAGATGCCACCAGGCATCGCTTGAGCTGACGTTGGGCACGCCGTTGGTTTCCATCAGGATGCCCAGGATGTTGGCGCTTACCCTTGTGGACTTGCTTACCTCGAAGTCAACGTTGGCACGGATATTTGCCTTGGAGTATTTCAGCTGCGAATTCCAGTCGCCCTGGTCAGGGTTCTTGTAGAGTCCGCGGGCATCGGTATAGTCGAGCTGTGCGTAATACTGCACCTTGTCGGTGCCACCAAAGAACGACAGATAGGCATTTGACTCATGAGCCGTGTTCTTGAACACCTGGTCCTTCCAGTTCACATTGGGATAAACCAGGGGGTCGCTGCCGTCTTTGAACTTCTGCAGCTCAGCTTCGGTATAGGCAGGAGAGGCACCATCGTTGATACGTGCACGGTTCAGCGCGTTGGCATAGTCGTAGGCACTGACCATATCAGCCGTCTGGGGGTCAAACTGAATCTTGTGCGACGCACCCACCTTGAAGTGGTATTTCTCGTCTTTGGTGCCATGCTTGGTCTTCACTAACAGCACACCATTGATGGCCTCGTGTCCGTAGAGAGCCACGGCAGCAGCGTCTTTCAGGACGGTGACGCTTTCCACCTCCTCCACTGAAAGACGGTCGATAGGCCGCTCCACACCATCCACAAGAATCAGAATGTCTTTCTCGCCAGTGGTCTGCACGCCACGGATGTTGAACGTGGCGCCACGGCCCTCCTCGCCCTTGAATCCAGTGTTCTGGAAGGCATTCAGGCCAAGCAGCTTGCCATACAAGGCATCTGCCAGGCTGATGGCCGAGGTGCGGCGAAGCTCTTCGGCAGTGATGGTGGTCGCTGCCGCTGTGGTGAGCAGTTCGGTCTGCTCAACACCATAGCCCAAATCTACCTTCTGCGACGCTTTGTCGCTCAGCGTCACCTGGGCACTCACCGCCAAGGGTGCACCACACAGACACGCTAAGGTATATATATATATGTTTCTTATTTTCATAATCATTGTCAATTATCAATTATCAATTACCATCCAGGATTCTGTGTAAGTCCATAACCCTTCTGAATCTCAATACGAGAGACGGGGTCAAGATACCACTTGTTCGTCCAGTAGCCGGGGTCCCACCAGCGGCGGTGTCCAACAACGATTTCCGGCTTCTCATACTCAAACTTCGGCCATGGG
Source organism: Prevotella sp. (assembly GCA_017619445.1). GTDB lineage: Bacteria > Bacteroidota > Bacteroidia > Bacteroidales > Bacteroidaceae > Prevotella. The sequence continues at coordinate 34,276 of JAFZSI010000040.1, read as the reverse complement.
GTAGTGGGGTCCCACCTGTTGTCCCCTTCCGTCATTCGGTTGCCATTAGCGTCGAGGCGATAGATTCGGATTTCATGAAGCGGCTTGGTGAACAAGTCCTGCCGCTTGCGGCGAACCATATCGTAGAGACGGTCGCCACACTCAGCACCGATTTCACAGTTGCGCTCACGAAGAATCTCGTTGATGAGGTTCTCCTTGTTCGAGGTCAGGTTCAAGCCGGGGTTCATCTTTTCAAGGCGGCCCAAGCCCACGCGGCTGCGCACCACATGCAGGTCGTCGAGCGCACCCCCTAGGTCGCCAGTCTCAGCACGGGCTTCCGCACGGATGAGATACATCTCGGCCAAACGAACGTAGGGAACGCCGATGTACTCGTCGTCATAGCGGCTGCCGCCATAATAGTCGAGCAACCACTTGAACTTGCAGTAACCCGAGGCAATGTCGTCCTTGTTGGTGAAATTGCTGTTGTTGTCCATCAGGCCGCTCACCCAGGTGTCGGTGTAAGTCTGACCGGCATAGTCGAAACCGGCAGGCAGGTCGTGCCTGGGAACAAGAACGGTCTCATAGAGGCGCGGGTCGCGGTCGGCAAAGATGTCAACTCCACCAGGATTCTTTCCTGCACCATAGATGTCCGTATAGGGGAAGTTGCGGCCGTCCTTCATGCCGAAGCACTCCACCAGCTCGTTGGTGGGAACGGCACCGCCCTGGCGAAGACAGTCGAGGGCAAAGCCTCTCCATCCCCAGCCCCATCCACCGTCGGAAAGGGTGAGCGTGGGATGAGCGTCAAACAGCTTCTCGTGATGGCTTGCGTCGTTGCGGTAGCGGTATGCCCTGCGGAATGCTGTGCGATAGCCAGCCTCGTCGGCCGATGTTGGCTGCACCAGCTGGTAATAGTTGCCGTTGGCGGCATTGTCGTTGAAGAAATCGTTGCAATACTGCAGGCAGCGGTTCCACAACGAGTGATCCTCATGGCCATACCACACATGCTCAATGTTGGTGAATTCCGTCTGCTTGTCTGCCGAGTACTCCATATAAGGAGCGGGGCTGTTGAACAGCGGCGATGCAGCAAACATCCATAGCTTTGCACGAAGGGCACGGGCAGAGGCACGTGTCAGACGACCTGACCACTGGCCGATGTCGGCGTCGGGAACATTCCAGATGTAGCCCTTCTCATTGATGGCACACTGAACCAGCGAGTCGATAAACTCAACCGTCTGCCACGCCGTGCTGCGCCCCTCAGTGAAATCCTCACCCACGGCAAACGCCTTCTTCACCAGGCACAGCCCGCCGAAATTGCGGAACGCGTCGAAGTAACGGCTCGCCATAATTGTATATGCCTCACCGCGAAGACGGCTCTTTTCCTGCTCGTCCATATCAGGCACATTCTCAATGTTCTCCACAATCTGCCAGCACTTGCGCACCGTTTCGTAAATCGACACGCGGCCGCCAGCGTCGCTGTCCAGACCACCGAATTTAGTCGAATAAGAGAATTTTCCTTGGAAGTTACCATTGTCAGTGTCCTGAGCATCCTCCGTCAGTCCGCCCGGATAGTAACTCTGTATCGGACCGCCCCATCCCACGTAACAGTGATACGAGTCCGAAAGCACGTCGATGGGCGCACCGTTCATCATATTTCCCGAAGTGTAGGTGCAGTAGAGCTGACCGTAAGCGCTCCACAGGAAATTGCGGGTATATTCCGCCTTCGAGAACACCGTGTCAATATTCACATCCACACCAGGCGCTTTCTCCAAAAAGGCATTACCCACATTGATATCATCCACACATGCTGTGAAGAAGCCCGTTGTCATCCCCAAAGCCAATATGTATATAAATAACTTTTTCATAATCTTCTGTCTTCTAATTATATGAATTATGCATTAGAAATTCACTTGTAGGCCAAAGTTATACACACGTGTCATAGGATAACGCACACCGAAGTCAAGTCCTGAACCGGGAGCCTCGGGGTCGTTGCCTTTGAAGTCTGCGAATGTCAGCAGGTTTTGTCCTGATGCATAGAATCTCACATAGTTGAGCAATGGCAGCCATTTGGGTTTGTTGATGGTGTAGCCAATCTCTAAGTTCTTCAGTCGCACATATTTAGAGTCGATGGTCCATGCCTGCGAGTCGCGGTTGTTGTGCACACGGTTGGTGAACGAGATGCGGGGCAGGATGGCGTTGGGATTGTCCTCGGTCCAGGAGTTGTCAGCAACCCACTGTGCCAATGCTGAGGTGTTGGTTGAGCCGAACTGGTCGCGGAAGTATCCGTTCAGTGTGCGGCTGGTATTGTTGGCACCTACCCAAAGCATGGTGAAATCGAGGCCTTTCCAGTTCAAGTTACTGTTGACAGACCAGGTAATCTCCGGGTTTTCAGGATAGCCGAGGGGCTTCTGGTCGTTGGCGTCGATTACGCCATCGCCGTTGAGGTCGACATACACGCAGTCACCATATTTAAGCTCGATTTTCTGGTCGGGCATATCTACACCGTATTGTGCACGGTAGCGCTCTTCTGTGCCGGGCTGGTAGTATTCGAAGAGGTCGTAGCCGAAGCGCTGGCCAACAGACAAGCCGGTACGTCTCAGATAATCATACATGGGTGGCACCTCGAGCATCTCAATCACCTTGTTTCTGGCAAAGGCAATGCTGGGCGTGATGGTGTAGCGGAAATCACCAATTTTATCTGACCATTTCAGGGTGAGCTCGTAACCATGATTCTTCACACGGCCCTCGTTGACGTAGCTTGACGGAAGGCTGGTGACTGCGGGCAGCAGCGAGGCATTTGACACCAAGATGTCTTTGCGGTCTTCCCAGAAGAGGTCGAGGTTCACCGTCAGCCGGTCGCCGATGAATGCGGCGTCGAGACCGACGTTGATTTTGGAAGCAGTCTCCCAGGTGACGTTCGGGTTACCGGCGGTCAGCTCTTTCACTGCCTGCAGCCAGCCGCCGCTGGTACCAAAGTTCGTGCCTCGGTTCTGCGGGTTGACGGTGGTGGAGCCAGTGTAGAACTGCCATGCGCCGGGCAGATAGAGGAAGCGGGCACCGTTGGTGTTGTCGTTACCGACCTTACCCCACGAACCGCGCAACTTCAAATAACCAATGACATTCTTGATGGGTTCCCAGAACTTTTCGCTTGAAGGAATCCAACCCACGGAGAACGAGGGGAATGTTCCGTAGCGCTTGCCCTCGGCAAAGTTCTCCGAGCCGTTGTAACCAATGTTGAAGTCCAACATGTAACGGGTGTCATAGTCGTAGGTAACGCGGCCGACGAGTCCCACATAGCCTTTGGGTATAGACTGGTAGAGACTGCCGTCGGAATCCCAGGGGTAATAAGTCTTGCTCTGGTTGTAGAGCATCAGCGCGCCCACATTGTGCTTGCCAAACTTGCGGGCATAGTTGAAGCTTGCCTCTGCATACCAGTTGCGGTTGCCCCAGCGGCTTTCGTTGTAGGGAATAGGCCAAGTGATGTTCTCTTTGCGGAGCACCTCTTGTCCGTTGACAATGGTTGCCACGTAGGTGACGCCCGTACCATAACCGTTCTGTCGGTTCTTCTGGGCGGTATAGTCTGTGTTGTAGGAGCCCTTGATGCGGAAGTCCAGACCCTGAGTGAGGAAACTCATGTCGAGTTTGTACTGAAGGTCCAGGTTCAGTACGTTGGTGCTCTCGTTCACGTAACCTAAGTCATAATAGTTTGAAAGGGCATCGCGGTCGTAAGGGCCAACGATGTTGGCATCGGCAACGATATGACGGCCCTGGTCGTCAACACCGATACCAGCGTATGGCGTGGCTCCCTGCAGATAGCGGAAGAGGAATCCCTCACCGCTACCCATGGTGGTGCGGTTCTGAACGCGTCCGCCCAAGGTGAGCGCAAGCTGGCTGTACTTCGACACGTTGATGTCGAGGTTGGCACGATAGTTGAATCGGTTGTACTTGAAGGTCTCATCCTCATTCTTTGAGAAAGTCTTAAAGAGTGAGTTCTGGTTCAGGAATCCTGCGGAAACGAAATAACGTACGCGCTCCGTACCACCATTCACATTCACGTTCACCTGCTCCTGCCATGCCGCGTCTTTCATCACATAGTCAATCCAGTCGGTATTGGGGAATGTGGTGGGCATGTCGCCAGTGCGGAAATGCTCCATCACATCCTGACTGAAGCGGATGCCCGTGTCAGCGTAGGGAGTATAGTCCTGAATGGTGGCACTGCCGGGCCACTGGCTCATGGGTAGCGCATCGGTAATGGCCGCATAGTTCCACATCTTTCCATAAGTGTAAGAGTCTGCGAAGTCCACGAATTTTGAAATCTGCTGAACGGCAGTGCTTGCCGAGACGGTCACCGACGCCTTACCGGGTGTACCGCGCTTGGTGGTAACGAGGATAACACCATTGGCACCTCGTACACCGAACACCGCTGTTGCCGAGGCGTCCTTCAGGATGGAGATGTCCTCAATTTCATTCGGGTCGAGCTGGCTGAACGAACGCTCAACACCGTCAACAAGCACCAACGGGTCGGCACTGTTCAGAGAACCAGTACCGCGCACACGGATAACGGGCTCGTCGGCACCAGGCATACCCGAGGGCTGCACCACCGAAATGCCCGGCAGCTTACCCTGCAGGGCGTTACTCACATTGGCCACAGGCGACTTCAGCAGCTCGTCGCCGCCAACAGCCGACACAGAACCAGTAATCGTCACCTTCTTCTGCTGGCCGTAGGCAATCACCACAACCTCCTCAAGGTTCTTCGTGTCGGGCTGCATCTTCACAGACATGCGCTGCTGTGCACGCAGCGTTTGTGTCAGATAGCCCACGTAGGAGAACTCGAGCGTTGCGCCGCTCGCCACCGAGGGAATGCGGAAATGGCCGTCAAGGTCCGTGATGGCACCCGTCGAACGACCCTGCACGCTTACTGTCACGCCGATCAGCGGCTCGCCGGTCTCGTCAACAACGGTGCCTTCCACCGCCATACCCTGAGCCCACGCACCGCGAGGCAGCAGACAGAATAAAGCCAGGAAGGCTAAAAGATAGATAGTTTTTTTGTTCTTCATCTGGTCTTTGATTGGTTGATAAATAATATTAAATGTACTTAGTTTCTTTTGGAGCAGAGATAAACGTAAATTGAAAATTAAAAAATTGACAATTGCCAATTATCTCAAATTGAAAATATTATGGTATTGTGTCGCTTTTTAGGATGTTTTCTGGTATCTATCCGCTTTTTCGTATGCAAATATACGGAGTGGATTGCGAAGCGGGGCAAGGCCATGTATTTGTTTTCTTCCCAAATGTATCAATGAAACAAATAAAGCTAAAAAATAATACAAACCTGCCATAAATAGTTAAAAAAATATATAATTGGGCAGATTAAATCAAAAGGATGGATGACAATAGCGATTATTTGTTATTTTTGTAAACCAACCACAATAAAACCTCGAAAATTGGGGAGAAAAGGAGAAAAGGAGTAGAGGAGTAGAGGAGGAGTTCCTTGAGCGTAGCGAAAAAAGGAGAGAAGAAGTATATCTCGTACCTTCGCACCTCCGAATCTACTTTTCTCAGAGTTCAAGGACTCCCCAATTGACAATTGTAAAATTGTGAAATCGTAAAATAGCGAAATGGGTATTTTTGTTACCAACCTCTTGCCTATTATAGTGGCTACTGTTATTGGAATGATGATAGGAGCTGCCCTCACATTGTTGGTGGATAGAAAGTGGAAAAGAAACGTGAAAGGCATTAGTAATTTGATGCACGAGGGTGCGGAGGTTCAGGCAAGGCTGGAAAATAGAGGAGAGAGGAGAGAGGAGAGAGGGAATTTTTTCGCAGAGCTCAAGGAACTCCAATTTGACAATTTACAATTTACAATTTCAAACACCGAACACCCAAACGACCAAACGACCAATACCCAAACGACTAAACAACCAAACGACCAAACGCCCAACACCCGCCCTTGTATTCTGGTTGTCGATGACAACCATGACGCGCTGATGTTTCTCCAGCAAAGTCTCAGCAATGAGTTTAGGGTCTTAGTGGCTTCCAATGGCAGTGAGGCCTTGCGGGTGCTGAAAGGTGGAGACGATGTTTGCATCGTGGTGAGCGATGTGATGATGCCCGTAATGGATGGCATTGAGTTGGTGCGCCATATTAGAAACGACACCAAATACGCTCATATTCCCGTCATTCTGCTGACGGCCATGGATGGCGAGCAGAACATCGTAGCTGGTTTGGAAGAAGGCGTTGCAGACTATGTCACGAAACCTTTCAGTATGAATGTGCTGCGGTTGCGCATCAGGAAAATACTTGAGTGGCAGAAGGCTGTGCATGAAGGACATGAGTCTGGGGATTCCATTAATCAGGGAGATTCTCTAAAACGCGATTCCATCAAACGAGGAATAGAAATTGAGCCCAGTGAGTTGGCGGTGAGCTCGCTCGACGAAGAACTCATTCAGCGTGTCATTAACAATATAGAGGCCAACATCAGCAACTCAAGCTACTCTGTGGCTCAGCTTAGCAGCGATGTGGGCATGACGAGAGGCCACTTGTATAAAAAACTTATCGCCATCACCGGCAAATCGCCCTTGGAGTTTGTGAGCATCATCAAACTGAAACGGGGTAAAAGTCTGATGGACCAGGGAAAAACCAATATCTCTGAAGTTGCCGATATGGTGGGACTATCAGCCAAGCAGTTTGCGCACTACTTCAAGAAAATGTATGGTGAGACTCCTTCGGAATACCTCAGAAAGAAAAGAAGCGGGAAAAGTCCGTTAACTCCCGCTAACTCCCGCTAACTTCTTTATAAAAGTTCAAAGTTCAAAGCTCAAGAAATAATTTACAATTTGACAATTTTTTCGCGGAGCTCAAGGAACTCCAATTTACAATTATTGAGTAAAGGAGGGAAGTAATCGATAATTTTTCATTCGTCCGTTAACTCCCTGAGCGGTCTCAGACCGCGATAACTTCCGTTAACTCCCATTAACTCCCTAAAAAAATAATTATATGAAAAACGTGATTTTGTCTCTTCTGCTCATGGTAGCAGTGTCTGCACAAGGTGCAGAAAACCCAGTGTTAACTATCGAAGGTGGTCAGGTTCAAGGTGTTTTGGCCGATGACCATCCTGATGTGTTTGTTTATCGTGGCATTCCCTACGCAGCGCCTCCCATCAGGGAGAACCGTTGGAAGGAGCCGCAGCCCGTGGTGCCCTGGAAGGGCGTGAAGGTGTGCGACACGTTCGGCCATCCCAGCTACCAGGCTATTCAGTATCCTGGCGGTTACTACACCGAGTGGGGCTATGGCAAGGAGGCTCCCTTTAGCGAGGACTGCCTGTATCTGAATGTCTGGACGAAGGCCCCGGGGCAGACTTCGAAGAAACTGCCCGTTGCCCTGTGGATTCATGGTGGCGGCTATCGCGAGGGTTTCGGCTCTGAGCCCGAGTTCGACGGTCAGGAGTGGGGTGCCAAGGACGTTGTGCTCGTCTCAATCAACTACCGCCTCGGTGTGTTTGGCTTCCTCGTACACCCGGCTCTTTCTGCAGAGAGTCCCCACAAGGTGTCTGGCAACTATGGCATTCTCGACCAGATTGAGGCGCTGAAGTGGATAAAAAAGAACATCGAGCAGTTTGGTGGCGACCCCAACAATGTCACCATCTTCGGACAGAGTGCCGGAGGCGGCAGCGTACGCACCCTCTGCGAGAGTCCCCTTGCCCGTGGCCTGTTCCATAAGGCAGTCATTATGAGTGCTCAGGGACTTGCCATTCCCGATGCCAATGGCAACATGATGGGTGCCCGTTATAGTGGCGGAACATTTGCTGATGCCGAGGCCAATGCCAAGAAGGTGTTCGACTGGGCTGGCCTGACCGATTTGCAGAAAATGCGTCAGGCGTCCACAGAGACCATCTTCGCCCTCAACACGCTCTACTACCAGGTGAACGACGACGGTCAGCAGGCTGGCGGCCCCATGGCGTTCATGCGCCGCGGCCTGCCCTTCATGCCAATGATTGATGGTTATGTCAGCCTGAAGAGTTTTGACGATGCCACCCACGAGGGCACACTGGCCGACGTTCCTTATATGATTGGCTTCACCCTCAACGACATGGGCAACATGGCGCCCAACATCGCCGAGTTCTGCAAGGTGCGCGGACAGAAGGGCGGCAAGGCCTGGGCCTACGAGTTTGCCCGTCCGCTGCCCGACGACGGCAGCCATCCCGAGGTCACCCAGCGGCTGCGTGGAGCCTTCCACAGCAGCGACCTCTGGTTTGTGTTCAAGAGCCTCAAGCACTGCTGGCGCCCCTGGACCAAGGGCGACTGGGACCTCTCGGAGAAGATGCTCACCGCATGGACCAATTTCGTGAAGTACAGCGACCCCAACGGTCCCAAGGGCGGTGCATGGAAACCCTGCACAGAGAAGAGCCCACAGTTCATGGTGTTCAAACTCAACGACCAGGATGCCGAGGCGTCCTTCTTCGGCCAGCCAGAGATTGCCCCCCAGCCCCAGGGCTTCCCCTTCGGCGGTCCCGGTGCTCCCGGTGCTCCCAGAACACCTGGCAGCAGAAGATAACCCGCCCATTTTTACAGAACAAAGCCCTGACTCAGCAAATCTGCAAGTCAGGGCTTTGTCTCTGTTTAAGGGAATCCTCTCCCTTCTCCTTTTGAACTTTGAACTTTTATAAAGGAGTTATCGGAAGTTAGCGGGAGTTAGCGGGAGTTAGCGGACAAATGAGAAATTGTAAATTGGTTAAATGCCAAAATAAATTGTAAATTGGAGTTCCTTGAGCTCCGCGAAAAAATTGTCAAATTGTAAATTTCCTAACTCCTCTCTCTTCTCTCCTCTTTTTTCCACCCCTTCCCTTGCATCCGTTCCTCTAAGGTTTGGAAGATGACGAAGAGGACGGGGACAATGAACAGGAGGGCTATTGTTCCGATGACCATGCCTCCGATGGTTCCCACGCCGAGCGAATGGTTGCCGTTGGCTCCGACTCCAGTGGCGAGGGCGAGGGGCAGCAGGCCGAACACCATGGTCATGGAGGTCATCAGGATGGGTCGCAGTCGCACTGCGGCTGCATCGAGGGCGGCCTCAATGATTCCTAAGCCCTGACGACGGCGCGTGGTGGCGTATTCGGTCAGCAGGATGGCGGTTTTTGAGAGCAGTCCGATGAGCATGATGAGTCCTGTCTGCATGTAGATGTTGTTCTCCAGTCCCCAGAGCCATGCGAAGAGGAACGAGCCTGCCAGGCCGAAGGGCACGCTGAGGATGACGGCGAGGGGGATGAGCAGACTCTCGTAGAGGGCGCAGAGGATGAGGTAGATGAAGACGATGCAGATGACGAAGACGAGGGCAGTGGTGTTCTGGGCGGATGCTTCCTCGCGTGTCATGCCGCCAAACTCGTAGCCGTAGCCCTCGGGCAGCACCTCGGCGGCTGTCTCGCGGATGGCATCGATGGCCTGGCCGCTGCTATAGCCCTCGGCGGCGGTTCCTCCGACATTGATGCTGGGGAAGAGGTTGAAGCGCGAGAGTGTCTCGGAGCCATAGACGCGTGTCAGGGTGAGATACTGGCCGATGGGCGACATCTCGTCGCTGCTGGTCTTGACGAAGATGTTGTTGAGCGACTCGGTGTCAAGGCGGTATTCGGGCGAGGCTTGCACCATGACGCGGTAGAGCTTGGTGAAGCGCACGAAGTTGGAGGCGTAGTTGCCGCCGACGTATCCGCTGAGGGCAGAGAGCACATCGGTAGGCGACACGCCGCGACGCTTGCACAGGGCGGCATCCACCTCCACACGGTACTGTGGGTACTTCAGCGAGAAGTTGGTGTAGGCGCGTCCAATCTCGGGGCGTTCGTTGAGGGCGGCGATGAGTTGGTTGGTATAGTCGAGCAGCTGGTCGATGGTGCCGCCGTGCTTGTCTTGCACGTGCAGCTCAAAGCCGTTGATGCGACCGAAGCCCGGCAGCATGTTCTGTGTGTTCACCTGAATCTTGGCATTGGCAATGTCAGCGGTGCGGCGGTAAATCTCCTCAACCACGCTCTGCACGTCGTCACCCTTGCCTTTGCGCTCACTCCATTTCTTCAGTTTCAGCGTGAAGTTTCCGTTTGATGACGACTGCTCGAAGTTGTTGCTGTTGCCGGCAATGAGCGAGTAGATGCGCAGCTGCGGCAGGTCTTTGATGCGCTTCTCCACCTCTTTCAGTATGCTGTAAGTCTGCTGCAGGCTGCTGCCCGGTGAAGCCTGCACATTGATGAACACGGTGCCCATGTCCTCGTTGGGCACGAGGCCGGTCCTGGTGGTTTTCATCATCCAGCCGAGGGCAACAAGTGCAACGACAACGAGGATGGCTGCAAGGCCTTTGCGACGGGTGAAGCCTGCAACAGCGCCCTTGTAGCGGTCGGCGAACGACTTAAACCTACGATTGAAACCTGCTTGGAATCGGTTTGGCTTTGAGTCGCGCATGATGATGGCACTCAAGGCGGGCGACAATGTCAGTGCGTTGAACAGCGAGATGGCCACGGCAATGGCCATGGTGAGTCCAAACTGAGTGTAAAACGTTCCCGTCACTCCGCCGATGAAACAGACGGGCACGAAAACGGCCATGAACACAAGTGTAGTGGTGATGAGAGCAGAAGTGATGTTGTGCATGGCGTCCTCGACCATGTCCCCTCTTTGAACTTTGAACTTTTTCTATTCTCTCTCCTCTCTCCTCTTTCATCTCTTCTCTTTTTTCCAGCCTTGCCTGCACCGCCTCCACGACAACAATGGCATCGTCAACCACGGTGCCGATGACCAGCACGAGGGCGAAGAGCGTCAGCATGTTGAGCGAGAAACCGATAGCATAGATAACGGCCAAGGTGGCGATGAGTGATACGACGATGGCGATGGCGGGGATGATGGTGGCTCGCCAACTGCCCAAGAACAGCCACACCACAAGGATAACCAGCAGCAGGGCTTCGAGCAGCGTCTCCACGACACTGGTGATAGAAGCGTCGAGGAAGTCTTTCTTGCTTTCCAGGTCCTCGATGACAATGCCCGGGGGCAGCGACTGGCGTATCTCCTCCACCTCACGGTCAATCTGCTTGATAATTTCGTTGGCATTCGAGCCTGCCACCTGGTTGATGCTGATGTTGATGCCCGGGCTGCCGTTGGTCTCACCAATGATGTTATAGTTCTGCGAGCCGAGTTCCACGCGGGCGATGTCGCCAATGCGCAGCACATCGCCGTCGGGCAGCGAGCGCACAACCAACTGCTCATACTCTTTCTCCTCCTCATAGCGACCGCGGTATTTCAGCACATACTGGAATGTGTTCTGACTTTCGGCACCCAGCGTACCCGTAGCCACCTCAACATTCTGTTCGTTCAGCACCTGTGTGATGTCGTTGGGAGTCAGTCCGTAGCGCGCCATCTTCAGCGGGTCGAGCCAGATGCGCATGGAGTAGTCGGCACCCATCACGTTCACCTCGCCCACACCGGGTATGCGGCTCAGTCGCGGCTCAATGTTAATCTTCGTGTAGTTGGCCAGGAACGAGCGGTCGAAGGTGCTGTCGGGACTATAGACGGCAATCTGTTTGATGTTCGAGGTCTGGCGTTTGCGCACGGTGAGTCCGCTCTTCACTACGTCGCTTGGCAGTCGGCCCTGCACCGTGGCGGCGCGGTTTTGCACGTTCACCATCGCCATGTTGGGGTCGGTGCCCTGACGGAAGAAGATGCCGATGCTGGCGGTTCCGTTGTTCGAGGCCGATGATGTCATATACATCATGCCCTCCACACCGTTGATGGCCTCCTCGAGGGGCACGACGACACTTTTCTGCACCGTCTCGGCGTTGGCACCCGTATATGATGCCATGATGCGCACGGTGGGCGGAGCAATCTCGGGGAACTGCTCGAGCGCGAGTTGGCTCAACCCGATGATGCCCACCAATACCATCAGCACCGAAATGACTCCAGACAGTATCGGGCGGTCTATGAAGGTTCTTACATTCATTTCTCTCTCCTCGCTCCTCTCTCCTCTCTCCTCTTTTTTCCTTCCTCCTTTGCTCCTCCATTGACATCTACACCGTCTTTCAGCAGTCCGGCACCCTCGGCGATGATGGTGTCACCCTCGCTGATGCCGTCCTCCACGATAAATTCCTTTCCGTTGTTCTGGGGGAACAGCGTGACCGGCGTAGCCTTGGTCTTGCCGTTGACCACACGATAGACGAACATGCGGTTCTGCAACTCGTAGGTGGCCTCCTGGGGGATGACGATGCATTGCTGACGGTGTGTGGGCACCACCACCGTGGCACTGCCGCCGTGATGCAGCAGTCCGCCCGAGTTGGGGAAGGTGGCTCGCAGTGTGACGGCACCAGTCTGCGAATCCACTGTGCCGCTGACGGCACTGATGCGGCCTTTCAGATTGTACATCTGCCCGTTGTTCAGGCGAAGACTCACCGAGGGTGCGCGGTTGATGAACGCTGCAATGGAGCCATACTGGCTGATGAGGTCGAGCGCCTGGTTCTCGCTGATGCTGAAATACACATATACTTCCGAGTCGTCGGCCACCGTCACCAAGGGCTCGCTGATGCTGCTGCTGACCAGCGACCCTACGTGCCAGGGAATCATCGAAGCCACTCCATTTACGGGACTTTTCACATTGGTGTAGCTCAGGTTGTTGCGGGCGTTTACCTCCTGTGCCCTGGCCTGCGCCAATGCTGCCTCGGCCTCGAGCAGCGCGTTGCGCATCGTCTCTACCGACACGTCGCCAACCACTTGTCCCTGCTGCAGCAGTTTCTCGTTCTTGTAGTTCATGCGTGCCGTGGCCAACCGTGCCTCCGCACTCTTACGGGCAGCCACGGCCACCTGAAGGGCAGCACGGTAGGGCACCTGGTCTATCACGAACAGCGTTTGTCCCTTGCGCACAGCCTTGCCTTCGCCTGTCAGGATGCGTGTGATGCAGCCCGACACCTGCGGGCGCACCTCCACAATCTGCCGGCCCGTGAGCCGAGCACTATATTGACGTTCGAGTGTCATATCCTTCCGGCTCACCACCATCGTCTTGTGTTGGGCCGCTTCTTGTTTCCGCTGCTTTTCCTCGCCGCACGACGCGAAGACTGCCACAGCCAGAATCATAGCGGGCATGGCCATAAACAGCATAAAGATTGTGGATTTTTTAAGTCTCATCAGTTCAGTTTAAGTTAGGTGTATTGATTATTATTGGTGCAAATATAGCGATATTTTCGTAATTATCACACATTTTGCAAATATATTTTACAGAATCGTTGCGCCACGGCACAAAGCGGGCCAGTTGAGGTGATGGGGGAGCCCCCCTGCCCCCTGGTGGGGGGTAATGGGAGTTGTTGGAGTTGTGGGAGTAATGGGAGTAATGGGAGTAATGGGAGTTATGGGAATGATGGGAGTTAATGGGGTAGAGGAGGAACATCTTGGCCTCTGCGGATTAATTTCTTTTTTCCTTCCCGCTTTTTCATACTTTATTCCCTCGTAGAGCGCCTGCCGCCCGTGACGACTCTCCGCCAACACATGCAACCGCACGCCACGAACCACAGATTTCTCAGATTTCACGGATTTTTCCAGCATCTCCAACTCCTCATCATCCACCTTTTCGCCCTCAATCTCCAGTTTCAAGAGTCCAAAATCGTCTATCCGCACGCGGTCGCCCTCGCGCAGATGCTCGCTAACCACTCCCGCCAGCTCAATCAGCACCGCCATGACCGAACCGCGCGAAGCCCCCGTGCGACGGCACACCTCCCTAACCACCTGCCTTGTCTCCACCGTCCGCTCGTGCACCGCCACAGCCTTCCACCGTCCGAAGTTCTTCAGCGTTGGTCTGTTCTCTTTCACCATTCTGTATTTCATTGTCCATTCTCCTCTCTAAAATATTATGTTACTGTAAATTATGTTAGTATGTTACTATGTCTAAAAACACAAGTTACTATGTCTAAAATCCCCTGTTACTTTGTCCAACTCGCAGTTACCCAGTCTAAAGAACAACTTTGCGGCCAAATTCTGTAGAGAATTCAACCGCAAAGTTAAGCTTTAAAATTATCATGTCAAAATCTGTCGCCGCCGTGTGCAGGTTAACGGCTGTTAATGGCCTCAATCACCTTCACCCAGTCGGTTTCTGCCTCGAAGCCAAACTTGTCGTCTATTCCCACGTTGAAATAGAGTTTTGCCTCGAAGTTCTGGAAGCTCGTGTTGCCCACTTCGGGGTTCTCATTGACATAGTCGAAACGGATACCCTCCTCGCCAAAATGCTTTTGGTAAGTGTCTAACTGCTCGTCGTAGCATCCGCTCCAGAGAATCATGCAGATGTCCTCGCGGGCGGTCATCAGCTGCAGGGCTTCACGCGCATAGGGATAGTAGTCGTAGGTCTCCTCGTTCTCGTAGCAGGCCCGCAAAATGGTGTCGTGGATATCCACAATCACGTAGATTTTCTCCCAGTTCTTTTCAATCTTCCGGTTGAATGCAACCTCAAATGCCTTTTTAATATCCATGTAATATAAATGAGAAATGTGGAATGTGAAGTGAGAAATAAAACAAAAATAAGACAAACAATGCTGCAAAGTTAGCAATTATTCGGTATTTCTTGTTACTTTTGCACCAGAAGTTGCGAAAGAAAGTGTATTTATGCAAAAGGAGAAATTCATGATTTATCGCAGGGACGCGCAGAAGGGCACGTCCACCTACTCGCCGAAACCCCACACTGCCCCGCACTTTGCAGGAAGGTATGTCGAGGGTATGGAGGACTGGGCTTCGTGGTACTGCTTCAACAAGAAAGACGACGGAACGTATGAGGCCGAGCTCGATGAGGCGTGGAACGAGGGCAGTCACTATGGTGGGGGAACCATCAACGTGGATATACCAAAAGAGTGGTTCGCCCTTTCCTATGACGAGTTCCTCAACCATGTCATCAGACTGGCTGCCGCGTCGCACTATGGGTTCACTGTCGATGACCTGAAAGCGAAAGAAGGACTGAAGGAATTCTTTGGATTTAAATGACAATTGGAAACAGAATATGACAATACAAGAAGCAATAGAAGCCCGGCATAGTGTAAGGGCGTATAAGAGCCAGCCCTTGGCGGTGGAAACTGTCAAAGTGCTGGAGGAGAAAATAGGAGAACTAAACCGTGCAGGGCAGTTGCACATGCAATTGATTCTGAATGAGCCGAAAGCATTCCTCGGACCGCTGGCCAAGTATGGCAAATTCCGCGGAGTCAACAACTACATTGTCGTGGCCGGACAGAAGGCCGATGACTTGGACGAGCGTGTCGGCTATTACGGCGAGCAATTGGTGCTGTTTGCCCAGACACTTGGCTTGAACACGTGCTGGGTGGGACTCAGTTACTCAAAGATTCCGGGAACGTATGTGCTCGACGAGGGCGAGAAGATTGCCTGCTATATTGCCATCGGCTATGGTGAGACGCAGGGCGTCAGTCATAAAATCAAGACCGTTGAACAGGTCAGCAATGCCTGCGACAACACTCCGGCCTGGTTCAGGAAAGGCGTTGAGGCAGCTCTGCTGGCTCCTACTGCCGTGAACCAGCAGAAATTCCATTTCGAGTACGCGGGTATGAAGGACGGCCGCCATCAGGTGCTTGCCAAGAAAGGTTTTTCCTTGATTGGCTATACCCACATGGATTTGGGCATCGCCAAATATCATTTTGAGATTGCTGCCGGAACAGACAATTTTGAGTGGAAATAGAGATGGTAAATTATGGTTTGAAGGATAAAGTTGCACTCATTACGGGTGCGAACAATCCGCAGGGAATCGGTGCAACGACAGCCTTTGCTTTTGCACGTGAAGGGGCAAAGGTGGTTTTGGTGTATAAGAAAGTGCTCCGGCCGTTTGACAAAAATAAGACGGACAGGAACGGGGCTGACCGGTATTTTCAGGCAAATGCCGGGGATGCGGATGTTGTTGAGAATAGACTCAAGGAAATGAATGCGGATTATTTGGTTATAGAAAGCGACATTTCCAACGAGAATGCCGTTAAGGAAATCTATTCGGTGGTTCTGGCACGATATGGTAGGGTTGATATCCTGGTCAATAATGCGGCAGAAGGTGATATGGATGGACTTGATACCATAGAAAAGATTACGCAGAAAGTGATTGACGACACGTTTGCGGTCAATGTCCGCGGCAGCCTTCTGATGACAAAGGCTTTTGTTGACCAGCGTGGTAGTTATGGCCGGATTATCAATCTTTCCACAGACGCTTCGCAGGTTTTTGCTGGTCAGATTGCATACGGGGCGAGCAAAGCCACTTTGGAAGCACTTACCCGCAGCATCGCTCTCGAAGTGGCGAAGTATGGAATCACCGTGAATTGTGTTGCGCCAGGTCCGACACAAACAGGATGGATTGATGATGAGTTGGAAAAAACAGTCGTTCCGTTAATCCCGATGGGCAAATTGATTCAGCCCGAAGATATTGCAGAAACGATTCTGTTCTTGGCAAGCGAACAGGCAAGAATGGTTACAGGACAAGTAATAAAAGTGTCTGGCGGACATGCGCTCTGAGCAATAACTATCACTTAATAACAAGAGGATGTGCCTATTATGACACACCCTCATAAAACAAATATCTTCCCAAAATAATTCATGGTTCTTGTGGCTTCATGCCACAACCGCCTTTGAACTCATCCACCAGGTTGATGGCGTAGGCCTCTTCGCGGGAAACATCCGTTTTTGTCCAGTCTATTTCCCCTTCATGCCCTGCATAGTCGCTGATGCGAACGGAGCATAAGTAGCCTTCCTCGTTGCGGGTGTAGGCACTGCATCCCGACATGGCGATGCGGTTGCGTTCCTGCTGTCCCTTTTTGGAAACGATATGACACCATTCAATGACGCAAGTCTTTCCGTCGTCGATGATGGTCTCGTAGCGCATGCCCACACAGGCAGGGATGTAGGTGGCCAGGCCATAGCCAAACTTATGGGCATTGGCCGACATCTCCTCCTTGGAAAGAATGGGGGTTCCCCAGGGGTCATATCCGCCTACGATGCACTCTTTGGCAAAGGCGGCGTGAATCTTGTCGGGGTTGCAGTAGGGTGCGTGGTGCAGGGCTTCGTAATAGGCCCTCATGGCACCTGTAAGCAGGCCCGGGTCGCCCATCTCGTAGTGTGCCGGTTTGAAAATGGGCTTTCGGTAGGGAGTGAGGCCCGGAATAAAGGAGTAATGGGTGTACATTCTTACTTCTTCGAGCAGAGAAGGGGTGCGAAGGTCGGTAATGACAAAGAAAGGCACTTCCTCGATGGCTCCATCCACCACGAACTTAAACACGCCTTCCAAAGCAATGCGGCCGCCTCCGATGGTTTGAAACACGGGCGTGAATGTGGCCGACTGGGCGTTGAACTTGGCCAGGAAGCCCTCGGCAAAAGAACGTATGCCATCAAGGCCTTCAAACCGGCCGTAAGGAGCATCGACAGCCGGAGGTTCGTCCCAGAACAGTTTCTTCTCACGGAACAGAGCGGCCACCTCGTCGGCCTTTCCAGCACAAAGAGCATTTGCAAACGCCATATCGGGTGTGTCTGTCCGGATATCCTGGGGCATATCCTTATAGAGCCGTTCCAGGTTGCAGGGCTTGCGAACTGGCAGGTTCGCATCTTTTACAGACGATTCACATGCCTGCAGCAGAACCATGATTGTGCCTGCAAGCAAAAAGGTAATAAATAATAGTTTCCTCATACAAAACATTTTAATTTGTGCAAAGTTAGGGAAAATCCATGAAAATCAATCAAAAATTTGTAACTTTGCAAAAAATAAGACATAATGGCATATGGAACAATTAGAGAGTCCAATGTTTTTCACAAGTCTGTGGACGTAATCATTTAATTCAAGGAATAACTATGAAACACTATCAACCATTTTTGACTATGGCCGGACGATTGGTGCTCACCATTGTCTTCCTGATGGAGAAGAGCGCCGTCAGTGCTCAACCTTTCGACTTTCAGAACACGAAACTGAAAGACGACAAACGTGTGGAACTTTTTCTGAAGCATCTGACGCTCGACGAAAAGATGCGGTGGATGTCACCCATGTTGGGCCTGCCTCGTCTGGGAGTTCCCATCACGAGCTGCTATGAGGGTTTGCACGGACTGGCTCTCGGAGGTCCTTCGCGTCACAACGGCGTGAAGACTGTGGACGGCAAGGAGGTGCCCAACGATTTGCCAACGACCATCTTCCCTCAGGCTTATGGTATGGGTTGCACGTGGGACCGCTCACTCATTCGTCGTATCGGTGAGATTGAGGCTGAGGAGGTGCGTTGGTATGCCCAAGGCAACATCGCCCGAAGGAAGGGACTTGTGGTGTTTGCACCTAATGCCGACCTGGCGCGCGATCCGCGCTGGGGGCGCACGGAGGAAAGTTATGGTGAGGATCCCTATTTGGTAGGCCAGCTCTCTATAGCAATGGTGAAAGGCCTGCAGGGCGACAATCCTCGATATTGGAAAACGGCAGCGCTGATGAAGCACTTCCTGGCCAACAGCAACGAGGACGGGCGCGACTCAACAAGCAGCAATTTCGACGAGCGCCTGTTCCGCGAATACTACTCCTATCCGTTCTACAAAGGCATTACCGAGGGCGGCAGCCGTGCCTTTATGGCCTCGTATAACAGCTGGAACGGCATTCCGATGGCGGTGCATCCTTGTTTAAACGAGATTACCCGCAAGGAGTGGGGTAACAACGGCATCATCTGTACAGACGGCGGTGCTTATGCGATGCTGGTCAACGCCCATCACTATTATCCTGATTTTCCGTCGGCTGCTGCTGGCGTGGTGAAAGCAGGCACCAGCCAGTTCCTCGACCGCTATCAGCCATATCTGAAGGAGGCGGTTGAGAAGGGTCTGGTGACCGAGGCCGATATTGACGAGGTTATCAAAGGCAACATCTTTGTGGCCCTGAAGCTGGGGCTGCTCGACGACAAATGTCCTTATGCCGAGATTGGCAAGGACTCTACCGCCATGCCGCCCTACGAGAGTGAGGACGTGAAGGCGTTTGTGCGTGAGGTGACCGCCAAGAGCGTCGTGCTATTGAAGAACGACAATCAGACGCTGCCAATAAACAATAAAGTGAAGAAAATCGCCGTGGTGGGTCCCTACGCCGATAAGATTGTTTACGACTGGTATAGTGGTACCGCGCCTTATGAGAACACCATCCTGAAGGCCATGCAAGAGGCTGGCAACGAGCAGGGAATTGAGATTCTCTATGCCCCTGACAATCAGTTCGGGCGCGCCGAGGATTTAGCCAAGGAGGCCGATATGGTGCTTGTTTGTACGGGCAATCATCCTTATGGTACCGACCGCACATGGAAGGTCTGCCCCGTGCCCTCAGATGGTCGCGAGGCTAACGACCGCCACTCACTGCAACTGCCCGATGAGGACGAAATACGCCGGCTCTATAGTATCAATCCGAATATTGTGCTGGTGCTTGTCAGCAGCTTCCCGTATGCTATCAACTGGAGTCAGGAACATCTGCCTGCCATTCTTCACGTTACTCATTGCTCGCAGGAGCAGGGGCACGGTGTGGCAGATGTGCTGTTTGGCCGTGTGAATCCCGCGGGTCGTACTAATCAGACATGGGTAAAGGATATTCTCGACCTGCCCCACATGATGGATTACGATATTCGTCACGGACGAACCTATATGTACTTCGAGGGCCAACCTCTGTATCCCTTCGGCTACGGACTCAGCTACACGCGTTTTGAGTATGGCGAGGCCAAGGTGTTGAAGCAGGATAAGCAAAAGGTCTGCGTGTCGGTGCCCGTGAAGAATGTGGGCAGTCGCGATGGCGATGAGGTGGTACAGCTATACGTCAGTTATCCTGAGTCGCAGGTGGAGCATCCCAAATGCCAGCTGAAAGCCTTTGAACGCGTGTCAATAGCTGCCGGGGAAACGCGCGACGTCGTCCTTGAGGTCGCTCAGTCAGACCTTACTTATTGGAGTGCTGAGAGTCATGCCTTCATACCTGAGAAGGGACTTATACGCTTCTCTATCGGCGCCTCATCGGCAGATATACGAACAACGGTTTCTATGAAGAGATGAGAACCGTCATCAAGCCAATCAGATAATGCACATCAGACATCACTATATTGAACGGGGAAAGGGTTTCCCCTTGATTCTGCTTCACGGGAACGGTGAGGACTGTAGTTACTTTGAGCATCAGATGGAGCCTCTCGCCCGACATTTCCGAGTCTTTGCGATAGACACGCGGGGACATGGGCAGACGCCTCGTGGTGAAAAGCCTTTCACCATCAGGCAGTTTACTGAGGATTTGCTGGCTTTTATGAACAGGCATAGCATGGAGAAGGCTCATATACTTGGCTTTTCTGATGGTGGGAATATCGCAATGATATTTGCCTTGACTCACCCGGAGCGTGTGGAGAAACTCATCCTTGACGGGGCCAATCTGGATGCCTCTGGCGTAAAGAGAAAAATACAGATACCGATAGAAATCGGCTATCGTATTGCAAAACTTTTCGCCGGAAAAAGTTGCAAGGCAAAGAAGAACGCCGAGATGCTGGGGCTGATGGTTAATGACCCAAACGTGAAACCCGAAGAGCTATCAGGGATTCAAAGCCCGACATTGGTCATAGCTGGTGATAAGGACATGATTAAAGATGAGCATACACGTCTTATTGCGAGGTCTATACCTGGAGCGGAACTATCTGTCATTCCTGGTGATCACTTTATTGCGAACAAGAATGCGGAGGCTTTCAACGAAGTGGTGTTACGCTTCTTAGTTGAGTAAATGAAGCCATGAACACACTGATGATAAATTAACGAAAGGAAGATAGAATGGAATACATCAGAGTAACGAAAGAGAATCTGGAGCAGGAACATATTTGCTGTGCGATTTCCAACAACAAAGACGTTCAGGTAGCATCTAAGAAAGCGTGGCTGGCGGAACGTTTCGACGAAGGGTTGGTGTTCCTGAAAGGTGTCGAGCGTGGGAAATGCTTTATCGAGTATATCCCTGCCGAGAATGCCTGGAACCCGATTGTGGCGTACAATTACATGTATATCGACTGTCTTTGGGTGTCGGGAAGTTTCAAGGGACACGGCTATTCGAACGACTTGCTCGACGAATGCATCCGCGACAGTAAGGAGAAGAGTAGGAGCGGCTTGTGCATCCTCTCGTCAGCCAAGAAGAAGCCTTTTCTTGCTGACCCGAAATACCTGAAACATAAAGGATTTGTTGTTTGCGACGAGGCTGACAACGGCATCCAACTTTTGTATCTTCCTTTTTTGGCAGAAGCTGATGTTCCCCGATTCAAGGAGTGCGCCAAGCATCCACGGATAACTGAAACCGGATATGTGTTGTATTATACCAGCCAGTGCCCTTTCAATGCAAAGTATGTTCCGGTTCTTGAAGCCGTCGCAAAGGAAAAGGGTGTACCATTCAAGGCGATTCATCTGCAAAACAAGACGGAGGTACAAAATGCCCCCACACCCATCACCACCTATGCGTTCTTCCGTGATGGTGAGTATCTGACTAATGAGCAAATGAATGAGAAGCGGTTCCTGAAAGTGATTAACGGATAATATGAGCTTCATCAAATACATAGCCAACGAGATCCTTTTCAAGAAGGTTATTGCGCAGGTGGGCAAGTTCTGCAAGGATTGTGGTTGACGAGAGTATTGTTTATATCCGATAAAATAGTTCGAAAAATGTGTATGGAAGATTATAAATGACCATTAAGTTGGGAAATATAATGAGTGTCCGAAAAGTAGCACCAATGTTGCGCCAAAACAAAAGAAGTGTGTTGTAACTTATTGAAAGCCAACACACTTCTTTTCTTTTGTCGTACCCAGAGCCGGGGTCGAACCGGCACGGGTTGCCCCACTGGTGTTTGAGACCAGCGCGTCTACCGATTCCGCCATCTGGGCTTAACAGCGGGTGCAAAGGTACACATATTTTTCGAATTAGCAAATTTTATAAAAGAAAAAACATGAAAAACTTGTGCGTGTCAAGTATTCTGTGTATCTTAGTGCGCTGAATTGAGAAGGAAAGGAGAGAAAGGAGAAAAGAAGTAAAGGAGAAAAGGAGAAAAGGAGTAAAGGAGAGAAGAAGTAAAGGAGATAAGTCTCTGGTATTGGAAAAAGAAAAACGTTTTTTATTAATGAATAAAGATTGTTATTGTGTAATTCTTGCTGGCGGAAAAGGACGCAGGCTATGGCCCTGCAGCCGCGAACGTCAGCCTAAGCAGTTTGTTGACTTTTTTGGCACTGGACGCACGCAGCTTCAGCAGACTTTTGACCGTTTTGCCAAAATCATGCCTGTAGAGAACATTTTTGTGAGTACCAGTCATGTATATGCTCATTATGTTTATGATCAGCTGCCAGAGTTGCCTTCTGAGAATGTGCTCAGTGAGCCCGTTCACCGTAATACTGCACCGAGCGTGGCTTGGGCTGCCTATCGCATTTCTCATCTTAATCCACAGGCTAAGGTGATTGTATCGCCATCCGATCAGGCTGTGTTCAAGGAGGAGGCTTTTGAGAATAATGTGGCTGAGTGTTTCGATATTGTCGGCACGCACGATTGGCTGATAGCATTGGGTGTGAAGCCCACGCGCCCGGAGCCTGGCTACGGTTATATTCAGTTGGGTGACGAGACGGGCATCAGTGACTTATACACCGTGCAGTCGTTCACAGAGAAGCCCGAGCGCGAGTTTGCTCGCATGTTCATGCAAAGTGGTGAGTTTTACTGGAATACGGGAATTTTTCTTTCCAATGTGCGTTATTTGGTGGAGTGTTTGCGTAAGATTCTGCCTGTGGTGCTGCGCAACATTGACAATGAGGGGCAGCACGTGTCGTTGGCAGAAGAGGTTGCCTATATAGAGGAGAACTTCTCGAAGTTTCCTAATCTCTCGGCCGACTATGGCATTCTTGAGCGTTCGGAGAATGTGTTTGTGCAGAAATGTGATTTTGGATGGGCAGACTTAGGTACTTGGCATTCCATCTACGAGGCACTGAGCCGTGTGGATGAGGACAATGTGGTTATCGACTCTCAGGTGATTATGGAGGATTGCAAGAACAATATTGTCAAGTTGCCTGCCGGTCACCTCGGGGTCATTAATGGCCTTGACGGTTATATCATTGCTGAGAAAGGCAATGTGCTGCTCATTTGCAAGAAGGGCGACTCGTCGGCATTGGTCCGTAAGTATGTCAACGAGGTGCAGATACAATATGGCGAGGATTTCATTTAGAAACCCTCGCCATAAGCCTTTTAGTTATAATGTATTTACAACGTCTCAAAGGCTGTTCTGATTTTTTCCGCAATAGATTTAAATTCATCCTCGGTGAGTTTTAGTTTCTCGCCGCGGAAGTCCACGTCTTGTTCCGAGTTCATCGGAATGAGATGAATGTGTGCGTGGGGCACTTCGAGTCCAAGCACCACCTGTGCAACTTTGCGGCATGGGAAAGCCTTTTTTATTGCGGTTGCCACTTTCTTTGCAAAAAGCTGGAATGCGGCCAGCTCATCGTCTTCCATGTCGAAAATGTAATCCACCTCCCGTCGAGGAATGACCAGCGTGTGGCCTTCTTTCACGGGGTTGATGTCAAGAAACGCATAGAAATGTTCGTCTTCAGCGCATTTGTAGCTGGGAATCTCTCCGGCAGCAATTTTTGAGAAAATATCCATCTTGTTTATTTACAATTTTACAATTTTTTCGCAGAGCTCAAGGAACTCCAATTTACTATTTTGGGGGTACGCGGGTTCGGAGGTACGAAGGTGCGAGATATGCTCCTTTTACTCCTTTTTTCGCTACGCTCAAGGAACTTCTCCTATACTCCTTTCCTCCTATATTCCAAACTTATCCCACGGTAATTTTGTCGATACGCAGTTTGATGGTGCCGCGTGGAATTTTCACTTCCACCTCGTCGCCTTCCTTATGGTTTAGCAGTCCCTGTGCGATGGGTGTGGTGATAGAGATTTTGCCTTCGCGCAGGTTTGCCTCGTTTTCGCTCACAATGGTGTAGGCCATCTTGGCTTTTGTTGCGAGGTTGGTCATTTCCACTTTCGAAAGAATCTGCACGCAGTCGGCGCTCAGCCTCGATGTGTCAACGATTTTGGCTTCCGAGATGGCCAGCTTCAGTTTGTTGATTTTGTCTTCCAAATGAGCTTGAGCCTCTTTTGCGGCTTCATATTCTGAGTTTTCGCTCAGGTCTCCTTTGTCTCGTGCCTCTGCGATGGCTGCCGAGGCTTTTGGACGCTCAATGGCTTCCAGATGCTTGAGTTCGGCTATCAGTTTGTCGTAGCCTTCTTGTGACATGTATGCCATAGTCTTATTGTTGTTTTTAGTTATTATTATTTGCTTTTTGAGTTTTTCACATGGCAAACAAAACGAGAATAAAAGAATTCCGACATCTTTTTTCAATGTCGGAATCCTTTATCCTATTACCTCGTTATTTACCTGTTTTCGGCTGCAAAGATAAGTATTTTTGTTGAAACCTCCAATTTTTTAGAGAACAAAAATAGCTTTTCATGCCTATTATTATTAAAAATGCATTATTTTTGCAAGCAGAATCGTTACAATCTCTTTGTGGGTAAAATCTATTATTCATAATGACAGCAGAAGAAAGAAGACAGATTATCGAGCTCATCCACCGGCAAGTGGTCCCCGCCATTGGTTGCACCGAGCCCATGGCTGTGGCGCTGTGTGTGTCCAAGGCAACGGAACTGTTGGGGCAAAAGCCAGAAAGAATCGACTTGCGCCTGAGTGCAAACATCCTGAAAAACGCCATGGGCGTGGGTATTCCGGGCACTGGCATGATAGGCCTTCCCATTGCTGTTGCCTTGGGTGCGCTTATAGGTAAATCGGAATACCAGTTGGAGGTGCTGCGCGACTGCAACCGTCAGGCCGTGGCCGAGGGACAGCAATTCATTAGTGAGAATCGCATTTTCATTGAGTTGGAGGAAAACGACCCCGATAAACTTTTCATCAGTGTGGTTTGCAAGGCCGACGGACACGAGTCGCAGGCTATCATAAAAGGTACGCATACCAATTTTGTTTATCTTTGCAAAGATGGCGAGGTGACGCTCAACAGGGCGGCCTGTGAGGCCAGCGCCGATGATTTCGACGACATCAAGCTCTCCTTGAGCACCGTTTATGAGTTTGCTGTCACCACCGACGTGGCCGACCTCGAGTTTATTCTCGAGGCTAAACGGCTCAACGAGAACGCGGCTGCGCAGGGACTGCACGAAAACTATGGCCATCAGCTTGGTAAGACACTTTGCGGCCCGTTGGGCCGTGGCATCATGGGCGACAGCATTTTCTCGAAGGTGCTGTCAGTCACCAGTTGTGCCTGCGACGCACGTATGGCTGGGGCCATGATACCGGTCATGAGCAACAGCGGCAGCGGCAACCAGGGCATCTGTACCACTATGCCCGTGGTAGTTTTTGCCGAGGAGAACCACAACACCGAGGAAGAGCTCATCCGCGCGCTCATCCTGAGCAACCTCACCGCCATCTACATCAAGCAGCACCTCGGGTCGCTTTCCGCACTTTGCGGTTGCGTGGTGGCCAGCACGGGCAGCTCTTGTGGCATCACCTACCTGATGGGCGGTTCGTTTGAACAGATTTCATACGCTGTGAAAAACATGATTGCCAACCTCACAGGCATGATTTGCGATGGTGCCAAGCCTTCGTGCGCCCTCAAGCTTACTTCGGGGGTCAGCACAGCCGTGCTCAGTGCCATGCTTGCCATGCAGCACAAGTATGTTTCTTCCGTGGAGGGCATCATCGAAGACGATGTGGATAAGAGCATCCGCAACCTTGTGGCTATCGGCAGTCGGGGCATGGACGAAACCGACCGCTATGTGCTCGACATTATGACGCACAAGGATAAAGTTGATAATTGACAATAACCTCTTTTTCGGAGGTACGGGGGTACGGAGGTACGAGGGTATGAGATATGCTCCTCCACTCCTTTTCTCCTAAATATATTGTCAAATTGTTAAATGCACAAATAAATTGTAAATTGGAGTTCCTTGAGCTCTGCATAAAAAAATGTCAAATTGTAAATTCAAAATAGAACAGGAGTAAATGAAACATCTCAAATCATTCTCATTGGCCATGCTGATGGTCATGATTACTGTAGCGGCAAGTGCGCAGTCACCGGTCAGTTTTTCGGTTCAGCAAAAACGGGTGTCGCCTACCGAAGTTGACGTTGTGTTTACCGGAAAGATACAGTCGGGATGGCATGTCTATTCTACGGGTATGCCAGACGACGGCCCAATCTCTGCCACGCTCACCACCGAAAAGGCAGAGGGTGCAGCAGAATCGGGCAAACTCAAGCCTCAAGGCAAGGAAATCAGCGAGTTCGACAATCTTTTTGGCATGAAAGTTCGCTATTTTGAAAACAGTGTCACCTTTACCCAGCGCTACAAGATAACTGGCAAGAAGTATGCCATCAAAGGATTTCTTGAATTTGGTGCCTGCAACGACCAGAACTGCTTGCCGCCCACACAGGTGGAGTTCAGCTATAGTGGCGACGGCCCCGAAGACGCGCCAACCGACTCCAAGGCTGATGCCGATACCAAAGACAAAGACGCGCAGGCCGATGCTTTGGCTGCTAAAGCCAAGGCCGACTCATTAGCTGCTATTGCCGCTGCAACCGACTCTTTGCGCAGACTGGCTATAGCCGACAGCCTTTCAGCCGTTGCCGGCTCATCGCTTCCTGCCGACACGACAGCTCTCTGGCAACCCGTCATCAAGGAACTCAACGCCTTCAACGGCGGCGAGAACACCAGCAACCGCTCGCTGTGGTACATCTTCCTCATGGGATTGCTTGGCGGCCTCGTGGCGCTGTTCACGCCCTGCGTGTGGCCCATCATTCCCATGACCGTCAGTTTCTTCCTCAAACGGGCCAAGGACGACAAGCGACGCGGCATACGCGACGCCATTACCTACGGCCTTTCCATTGTGGTCATTTATCTTGCCCTTGGTCTCATTGTCACCGCTCTCTTCGGTGCCAGTGCCCTCAATGCACTCAGCACCAATGCCATTTTCAACCTGTTCTTCTGCCTGCTGCTCGTCGTGTTCGCTCTCAGTTTTTTCGGATGTTTCGAACTCACACTGCCCTCGTCATGGACCAACAAGGTTGACTCAAAGGCCAGTACCACCACCGGCCTGCTCTCCATCTTCCTCATGGCATTCACCCTGGCACTCGTCAGTTTCTCGTGCACAGGCCCCATCATCGGGTTCCTGCTCGTTGATTTTGCCACCTCGGGCAACCTGTGGGGACCTGCCATCGGTATGCTTGGCTTTGCCATTGCTCTGGCATTGCCTTTCACACTGTTTGCCCTGTTCCCCACGTGGCTCAAGTCGGCACCCAAGTCGGGCGGATGGATGAACATCATCAAGGTGACGCTCGGATTCATTGAACTGGCTTTCGCGCTGAAATTCTTCTCTGTGGCCGACCTTGCCTACGGCTGGCGGCTCATGGATCGCGAGGTGTTCCTCTGCCTGTGGATAGTTATTTTCGGTGCCCTCGGGCTCTATCTCATCGGCAAGCTCAAGTTCCAGAGCGACTGCGAGGCCGACGGTACGGCCAACAAGCCCATGCCCGTGGCCTGCATCATGCTCGGACTCGTCAGCATTGCCTTCGCCATCTATATGGTGCCTGGGCTGTGGGGAGCACCCTGCAAGGCCGTCAGCGCATTTGCGCCGCCCATGTGGACGCAGGACTTCAACCTGAACACCAAGGAGGTGCGCGCTGCCTATACCGACTACGAGCAGGGCATGGCTGCCGCCCGTGCTGCGGGCAAGCCCGTTGTTATCGATTTCACTGGCTTCGGCTGTGTCAACTGCCGCAAGATGGAAGCGGCTGTCTGGACCGACCCCGCCGTGGCCGACAAGCTCAACAACGACTATGTGCTCATCTCGCTGTTTGTTGACGACAAGACACCGCTGCCCGCCCATGTGCAGGTGACCGAGGCCGACGGCACACAGCGCACCCTGCGCACCGTGGGCGACAAGTGGAGCTATCTGCAACGCCACAAGTTCGGGTTCAATGCCCAGCCCTTCTACGTCACGCTCGACCATCAGGGCCGCCCCCTCGGACCCTCGTTCGTCTATAAAGAGAATGTGGCCGACTACATGGATTTCCTGAATCAAGGAACGGAGAATTTTAGGAAACAATAGCTGTTGTTCCCGCGCACAAAAAGCTGTTTTCGCACACATTCTTTCGATTTGCAGTTGATTTATGTCAAGAAAATAACGCTTTTTCGCTTTTTGATAGAAAAAAACACGGTGCTGTCAGGTAAAACTCTTACCTTTGCATCGTGTTTTTCATAGTATTAGATTTAAGGTTAACAAAGGTTGGGTCTTAGCGAAGACCCTTTTTTTTGTGCCCGTTCGGTTTGTGAATGCATTATTACGTTATTTTTGCGTGGATTTTGCGTAGATTATTTGGTTTTACCAAAGAAAAATCGTATATTTGTAGTGAAAAATAAAAGGAAAGAATTTTGATATGCTGGATATTCTGTTCATATTGCTTGTTGTAGGATGTGCTATCGGCTACTTTATCCTCAAGACGGTAATCATGGTGATTATCGCAATTTATCGGTATTTCTATCCGCCAACGAGAAATATGACGTTAGAAGAAAGACTTCTATGGGAAAACAAGCAAGCAAGAAAAAGGCGCAGAAAGAATCAAGTTCATCTGAAGGCCGACGGTACTCCTTATCGTTGTTATCCTGTCTATTGAACACATAACAGAATTATTACACAACCCTTGACACAAGCATGTGTCAGGGGTATTTTCTTATGTCCTTTGCCCGACTTTTGCTTATGATTATCTTTGTTGGCACCGTGTTGTGCAGCTTTTACGGCTTATTCTGTTAATTAGTATAATAATAATACTTTTTCGTTGAAAAGATTTGGGTATAAGTATTTATTTTATTACCTTTGTGTTGTCAAGCAATACAACAGTAAAACAATGAAACGATACAAAGTAAAACAAGTCATCGAGCTGCTGAAAGCTGACGGATGGGAAGAATTAAAAAGCAGGCACACAAGCGGTGACCACCGATAGTTCAAGCATCCGACAAAACACGGAAAAGTGACAGTCAGAGGTAAAGACAACGAGGTTTTGAACCAATTTCTTCTCAACAGCATTTGGAAACAGACAGGGTGGAAATGACCGCCCCAGCCTTTCTACATACAAACATAATAATCTTGAAAAAATGGAAAAGATAAGAGTGGATGTTGCATGGTGCGACAAGAATTTCGGTGCTTCTCTTGGTGAGAACGTTCCTGGTGCAGTTGTTTTGACAGCCAAGACCTATGATGAACTCCTTCGTGAGGTTCCAGAGACCCTTCGTTTCCACATTAACGGAATGTTGGAAGATGGTGATGATGTTCCGCAGTGGCTCGTTGATGGAGATTACGAGTTTGATTATCATCTGATGGATGTTGCCACGATGCTTCATGCCTACGAGCCTTTTGTATCGCTTGCTGCCATCAGCCGTGCGTCCGGCATCAACCAGCATCTGTTGAGCCACTATGCAAACGGCCTGAAGCATCCTCGCCCACAGCAGCGCAAACGTATCGTGGATGGCATCCATAAGATAGGCCGCGAGTTATTGGCTGTTGTATAGTTGTATTGTTTGACGACCTGCTATCAACGCCCGCCCCTGCATCTTTGATGTGGGGGTAATGATTACCGTAGATGCTCGGGCGACATGTATGTCTCTGCCATCGCCATCGTGAAGCTGCGGCGGAAATGGGCAGAGACGCGCGGATTGGATTTCAACCCCGATGACCTGTGCGTTCCCGGCACGCATGGGCGCATCCTGGCCAATTCTGCAGATTATGTGTGTTTTCGGACAAAAGTCGGTGGCTGATTGGTGTCGGACGGTCTTTTACGAAAATTTTACGTGGATTTTTCTTCTCTTTATTGCAAGTATGCCAAATTAGCATTATATTTGCAACAGGAACAAGGAAAGAAAGGAAACTGTCATGTTAGAAATAATCATCGGGGCTTCCATTGGATTCATTGCAGGCATCTTTCGTATCAGATATATAAAGAAGCTGGAGAAGCAAGGCAAACATACTGGCTGGTGGCATTTTTGGCACGATGGCTGCTCTTCTACTGGCAGACACCTCGGACAAATATTTTAATACGTAAGCTCCCTCTCACGGGAGCATTTTTATTTCCCCATTTCCCGTCCTTTTATCTTTTCTTCTTTTGCCATATCTTTGCTTAAAAAAGCAAAGCCATGTCAATACAAATCGACAAACGCACCCTCGAAATTGCTGTCAAGTACGACGAGACGCGGCAAGAAATCAACAAGGTGACAAAGGAGCTGGGCGAGCAGCAACGGGTTCTGAAGAAGTTAGAGGCTGAGAAGAAGAGCATTGACGCTTTTACGTAAATTTTGCGTTGTTTTTTGAGGAGAATATTTGCTTTTACCAAAGAAAAATCGTATATTTGTAGTGAAAAATATAGGAAAGGATTTGGATATGCTGGATTTTCTGTTCATATTGCTTGTTGTAGGATGTGCTATCGGCTACTTTATACTCAAGACGGTAATCATGGTGATTATTGCGATTCAACGTAAGTTTTTCCCTCATTCACTGCCGCAGCCTAAGGTGCAAAAGAAAAATAAATCTTCTTCCGACATCAATTATACAGTCTATCCCATCTATTAATTTATCTATCTATACCCTATTGAGCCTGGCCAAATGGTCAGGCTTTATTTGTCCTTTGCTGACCTCGGATTTATACATATCTTTGTGAGAATGGCATGACAGGAAAAAGGTGGATAAGTAAGGGGGCGAAAAATAGGGAACGTTTGTGATTTGGAATTGAGAATTGGGGTTTTAGGTTAGCCTCTTTTGCTTCCCCAAATACATAGTAATGTTCTAAGTTCAGATTTTCTAGAAAATTTGAGCGTAAAGCAATGAGTTGTGACCGTAAAGTGATACTTGGTATATGCAAAGTCAATAGTTATTGTTACAAAGCATAGCTTGGCAACAACAACTCTTTGTCTCTCTGTCAAATCCTCTTTGTCGGGGAATCTCCTCTTTGTCTCTCTGTCAAAAAACTCTCTGTCAGAGGATTCGCTCTTTGTCCTCGGTCGGGAGACGATAGCAGTGGTTGATGAGTGCGCGGAAGATGGGATTGCCGGAAAGCACTTGCTCGTTGCCCAACACGATGGTCTGCTTCCGTGCTCGTGTGAGGGCAACGTTGAGTTTGCGGTCTATGATGCTGCCGTCGGTGTCGGTGAAGCTGTTGGCCGTGAGGAAGTCCAGCTGATAGGGGTGCTGCACGGTAAACGAATAGATGATGATGTCGCGCTGCGAGCCTTGGTAACGCTCCACGGTGTCGATGGACACATCGTTCAGCAGGCTTTCTCCGGGCTCCCTCCAAACCTCCCCGAGGGGAGGCTTCTTCTCTCCTTCTCTCCCCCCTCTGGGGAGGACATGGGGGGCTTCCTTTTCACATTCCTCAAACAGCTTTTTCAGTTCGCGGCGAATCATGGCAATCTGGTTGCGGTAGGGTACTATTACGCCGACGCTTTTATAGGGATTGAACTCCTGGCCATAGTGTTTGCAGACGAACAGCAGCAGGCGGGCAACGGTGCGGGCCTCGCTGATGTTCACCTTGTCGGAGAGTGAAGGCTGGGTGCAGAACTCCGAGGGGATGAAGACCATTCGTTGGGTGGTCAGCGGAGAACGGAGAGCGGGAGTTGAGGGATAGATGGTGGTTTCTTCCTGATGGGGTAGGGGCACGGGCAGGAGTTGCTCTTTTGCGTAGAACATGGTGTTGGGGAAGGCCGCGACTTCGGGGTGCATGCGTCCTTGGCGGCGCAGCAAGCCCACGAATGGCGATTCCTGCGCTGTGCTGGCGCTCGTGCTCATGATCAGCCGTTCGAACAGCGAGTTTCTGCAGTCGCGCAGACCTATCGCGTGGAGCAACGGGTCTGTGACGGCCGCGTCAAGTTCGCTTTGCTGCACCACGGCGGGCAGTTGTTTGTGGTCGCCAATCAGAATGAAGCGGTCTATGCAGCATTGTCCGTTGCGGTGGGTGGCGAGCAGCGGCACGATGTTGGGCTCGAGCAGTTGGCTGGCCTCATCAACGATGGCCAGGGTGAAGTGCTTCTGGTTGAAGATAAAAGGCTTGGCTGCCAGCATCGAGGTTGTTGCCACCACGATGGTCTTTGCCGCGAGTTGGGCGTTGATGTCCGCTAATTTCGGGCTGTCGCCTAACAGACTGTCGAGCAGGTACGGTTTGAAGCGCGGGTCGCAGCTGTGCTCGTTGCCCAGTCTGAGGAAGTCAATGTTGTTGTCGGCCAGCATGGCACAGATTTCATCCACTGCGCGATTGGTGTAGGCGGTGAGCAGGATGGAGGCGTTGCCGGTCAGTTCCTCTTTCACCAAGTATTGCATGGCCATAGATGTCTTGCCCGTTCCCGGCGGTCCGATGAGCAGGAAGAAGTCTCGCGCTTGTTTGGCGCGCAGCAGCAGGTCGTCATAGGTAGGGTTGTAGCTTTGCGAGAGGGTAAGCGAGGTGTCACGGCGTGGTGGCCGCTGGCCTAACAACAGGTCGCGCCGTTCCTGGGGTGCGCAGGCAAACTCGTGCAACCCTCGTATGGCTGCGTTGATTGTGGCATCGCTGCCGCTGTGCTCTATGGCGTAGCGTGCAAAGGGGACTAAGTGCTGCGCATTGTTGAGGCTTACCGTGATGGTGTCGGGTCGCAAGTCGCATATCACGCCTTTGTGCAGGATGGCTTTGCGCACATCGGGCTCGTCGTTGTAGGCATAGAGATAAACCATGTCGCCGCGGCGGAAGTTGGGCAGGAAATCATCGCCCTGGTCGGGGATTGAGAGGCAGACAACCGTCTGTGTTTCGGGGGCAGAGTACTCTCTTCTCTCCTCACTCATCACTCCTAACTCCTCACTCCTAACTCCTAACCCAACAAAGATGTTCCCAGTCTCTCGCTTCTCGCTCAGCGGCATGTTCCAGAGGTCGGCGGTGCAGTTGTTCAAGCCTTCCTGTGCACCGAGTTTCTCCACGCGTTGCTCCCGGTAGATGAACGTCATCATCTGGGTGTAATATGCCTTTTCAAGGGGCGAAAGACGGTGCAGCGGACTGGTTACTGCTTCAAGTGATGGCCGCAGGTAACGCATGTAGAAACCGTCTGTTGCGCCCTTCGTGTTCAGAGTTTCGGGCGTCAACCGGTCGATGACGGCTGCAAAGCCAGCGCGCGCCATTCCTAACTCCCATGCCACAATCTGGTTGCGGTAAGCGATGGCCTCGTGAAACAGTTTCTGATAGAAAGACACCACCACGAGACCGTGTTGCGGCGGATATTTCGAGTAGAGCAACCGTATGTCCACCTGGTTGTTACCCAACTGGAAATTGTGTTGCAGCACACCATAGTATAGCAACAGCTGCACGAAATGAGGCTCTAACTGCATGTGCCCGCCGTTCTGCTTCTCTCCTCTTTCAATATTCATATTCCTTCCCGACTTTTGCTCAACAAGCAGGCGCATGTCGGTGGTCATCAGGTCAACGCGCCCCTGTATGCCCAACTGCTCGCATACGAACGACGGTTCCAGCATTGCCTTGTCGCGCGAGTAAGGAGCCGTGGGGCCGAACAGTTGGCTGACGGTCTGCTGCAGGTTCTCGGCCTGCATTTTAGCGTCTTCCATGAACTTCTTAGCATCGAAGGGAATGCAGGTGCAGAACTCTAAGGCCTTGTCGCGGAAGTTGTTGCGGATGGTGTTGTTGAGCGCGTAGCTGCTTGCTGAGGTTGACGCGCCCGCTGACGATTTGATGATGTCGTCGAGGGCTGCTCCGGCAAAGTTACCGAGCAGGGTGGCCTGCGTGTTGGGTCTTGGCTTCATCCTGTTGACGGTGTAGAGCAGCGGGTGGTGGCCGTAAGGCTGGAAACACGCCGCGATGCTGCTGATGTCAACCATGAAGTCGGGCTCTATCACGATGAGGCTTGGGATAATCGTTTTCAGTCCGTCAGCCTCTCTCTGTTTAAGGGGATTTGCAATCCCCGCTCCTCCCTCCTCTCTCCTCTCTCTTCTGCAGTCGAGCAAGTTGAGTTGCATGCCCTCGCGCAGCAACGGGCGCAGATAAGTAAAGGCGGGGTCAGCAATGCTGACGGTCAGCAAGTCATTGTCCTTTTCGGTGGAGGCCGTGAAAGTGAGGTTTGAGCATTGTCCTACGATGCAGCGGATATAGCGAATGTCGGTCAGTCTCCCTCTGTTTAAGGGGATTTGCAATCCCTGTCTTCTCCCTCCCTTTCCGCTCCCTCCCTTTGGGAGGGTTGGGGTGGGTTCTGGGGTGGGTTCCTCTCTCCTCTCTCCTCT
>JAFZSI010000039.1 GCA_017619445.1 Prevotella sp. | reverse complement strand
CTCTCTCCTCTCTCCTCTCTCCGTCAGGCACGCGGGTATTGCAGACAGCGGCAATGAACAGACTCAATGCCCGAGCGTCATGGAGCAACTCGGTGGTGGTAAGTCCTTCAGGGTGATTGGAGTGGCGGCGCATAGTCTGAATGGCAATCTTGTCGGCCACGCCGATGCCATGTTGTTTGCAAAGAAAATCCACCTGACTGAACAGGTTACCAAACGCCTGCCCCGTGTTGCTCACGCCTGCGGCGCACGTCAGCACCAACGTTTCGTGCAGCTGGCGGTATGCATTGGCGAGCACGTCCTCCGCCGACGTTGACGCTATCGTTGACGTCAGTTCCTCCACCCTTGCGAAAAGGTCGGATGCCTGTAGGTTTGAATGGTTGTGTTGAGTCTTTTCCATGGCCATGGTTAGTGACTAAATCCGATTAAATGTAAAAGAATTATCCTCTTTTGCGCTGCCACCATGCAAAAGTAGTCATTTTTTTTGTTTCGTCACCTTTTTTTTCTTAATTTTGCCCGAAAAGCAATCAAACAAACCATAAAAACAATCATGGCAATGAAACTAAAACTATTAGCCCTGGCATTAATGGCAAGCCTTGCCGGCATGGCACAGGTGAGAAAGGAAATCACTCTTTCTGACAACTGGCAGTTTTCGCGCGACAGACAGTCGTGGCAACAAGTGACGGTGCCCCACGACTGGGCCATCAGCGGGCCGTTTGACAAGAAATGGGACCTGCAGACCGTGGCCATAGAGCAGAATGGTGAGACCGAGGCCACTGAAAAGAGCGGTCGTTCGGGGGCATTGCCGTGGATAGGCGAGGGATGGTATCGCACCACCGTCGCCGTGCCGCAGGGGTACGAATCTGCTGAGCTTGTTTTCGACGGCGCGATGGCCGAACCGCGCGTGACAATCAACGGACACGAGGCTGGTTACTGGGCCTACGGCTACAACGCCTTCCGCATTGATGCTACTCCCTACTTGCAGACGGGCAAACTCGACATTGGCGTCCACCTGCAGAACGTAGAGGAAAGCTCGCGCTGGTATCCCGGTGCTGGCATCTACCGTCCCGTGAAGCTCATACTCACAGGCAAGGCACATATCGACGACTGGGGCATCTATACGCAGACCACCAAAATTCATCAGTACAAGAATGACGTTGCCGAGCTGAAAGTCGAGGTGCCTGTAACTAACTGGCAGCCAGGCATGGCCGTCGGAATTGCCCTAATGGGTGCCGATGGCAAAGTGCTGACACAGATCGCTCCTGCCCCTATGCGCGACGGCAAGGCTGCTACGCGCATTATGATTCCACACGCCAAGCTTTGGTCGCCTGAGTCACCTTATTTATATAAGATATGCGCCACGCTGTATGCTAAAGAGAGCAAAGCCAAAGCCAACTCTGACATTTACGACGATTTGGGCGAGATAATCGACGAGAAAACCATTAACGTGGGACTGCGCACCATCAGCGTGTCCAAGGAGCACGGCTTCCAGCTCAACGGAGTGACCCGTAAAATCAAGGGTGTGTGCCTCCACCACGACCTCGGCCCGCTCGGAGCGGCCGTCAACAAGGGTGCCATCATCCGCCAGGCCGAAATCATGAAGCGCATGGGAGCCGATGCCATACGCACCTCGCACAATATGCCCTCGCAGATGCAGATGGAGGTCTATGACTCGCTTGGCATGATGGTCATGGCCGAGTCGTTCGACATGTGGCTCTATCCCAAGTGCAAGAACGGCTACGCGCGGTTCTTCAAGGAGTGGAGCGACCGCGACATCACCAACCTTGTGCTTGCCAACCGCAACCATCCCAGCATCGTGATGTGGAGCATCGGCAACGAGATTCCCGAGCAGTGGAGCGAAGAAGGGCGCGAGATTGCCCGCCACCTGCAGGACCTCTGCCACGAGCTTGACCCTTCGCGGCCTGTCACACAGGGCATGGACCGCGCTGAGGATGCGCTGAAAAGTGGCTTCGCCCAGGTGATGGACGTGCCGGGTTTCAACTACCGTGTGCACAAGTATGCCGACAACCTGCGCCAGCTGCCGCAGGGATTCCTGCTTGGCTCCGAAACCGCTTCAACCGTCAGCAGCCGAGGCGTGTATAAGTTCCCCGTGAAGCCCGATGACAACTCGCGCTTCGCATCCTATTCGCCCAACTACGACCCCAAGGCCATTCTGAGTGCCGACGGCCAGTGCTCAAGCTATGATGTGGAGTACTGTCCGTGGAGCAACCTGCCCGACGACGACTGGCAGTGGCAGGACGACTGTCCGCAGGTCATCGGCGAGTTTGTCTGGACAGGCTTCGACTACCTTGGCGAGCCCTCACCCTACGATGAGTATTGGCCAGCGCGCAGCAGCTATTTCGGAATCTGCGACCTCGCCGGCCTGCCTAAGGACCGCTATTTTCTTTACCGCAGCCACTGGAACAAAAGCGAGCATACCATCCACCTGTTGCCCCACTGGACGTGGCCCGACCGCCTTGGTAAGGTCACCCCTGTGTATTGTTACACCGACTATCCCGAAGCCGAGCTTTTCCTCAACGGCAAAAGCCAGGGAAGAATCAGAAAACAAAACACCCAACACCTAACCCCCAACACCCAACACCCAACACCACCCCTCCCCTTTGGGGAGGTCGGGAGGGGTTTGGGCTTCCTTGACCGCTATCGTCTGCGCTGGAACGATGTGAAGTACGAGCCCGGCGAGCTTCGTGTGGTGGTTTACGACGAACAAGGCCGCGAGGCAGGCTCTCAGACCGTGCGTACCGCAGGCCCGCCCTCGCAACTGAAGTTTGAAGCCGAGACGTTCGACAACATGGTGTTTGTCACCGTCAGCATGACCGACCGTGACGGCAACCTCTGTCCCGATGCCGACGATCCCGTGGAGTTCACGGTCACTGGCGCGGGCCGCTTCAAGGCCGTCTGCAACGGCGACGCCACCTCCCTCGAGTCGTTTGTCGAGCCCCACATGCGCTTGTTCCACGGCCAGTTGGTGGTTTATATAGAGAAAACCGGCACAGGTCCCATCCAACTCACCGCCAAGAGCAGCAAAGCCACAAACACCGTTTCCCTCTGACCGCTTTGCGTTCATATACCAAAACTTTACAATTCATAACTCATCGGTTTACGCCCAAATTTTCTAGAGAATTTGGGCGTAAACCTGCACTTTGCGTTTGTAAAGCGAAGATATGGAAAAACAAAGCGTAGATATAGAAAAACAAAGCGTAGTTATAGGAATCTAAAGCATCCGTTTGTAGCAGGCAAACATAAAAACCGCCCTCACAAACGGTTTTGTGCACAATTTGTGCACAGAATTTCCGATTTTAACAATTCCCTTTTCTTTTCTGTCCTTTGTTTCTTTTCTGCGCAGGGCTTATTGTCCGCCGAGGCGTTCGAAGAAGGTGATGATGTCTTCCCACGTCTTGAACGTGTCGCTGCCAAAGGGGATGCGGGTGCCGAGGAAAGCGTTGCTGTCGGGCTCGTTGTCGGGGGCGATGAGGTAGTCGCCCACAAGCAGGTGCTGTTGGTTGGTGAAAATGACGTGGTTGTAGGCTGGCACGTTGATGTATTGCTCGGCCCAGGTCATTACCTGAGACATTTGTTGGGGATTGTTGCTCGGGGCGGGTGCGACGATATAGAGGTCGTACTGCTCGATGAGCCAGCGGAAGGCTTTCTGGCAGCTGCTGCGGGGCTTGCCCCACGAGTCGGTGAGGGCTTCATAGGCCACGAAGACGACGGGGCGCTGGTGGTGCTCCTGACGGTCGTCGTACCAGCGTATGACGGGCAGCACGGAGTGCATGAACGAGCGGTCATCCATGCGGTGTTCACCGTGGAAGTGGATGGCGTTGGGGTAGTGCTGGCTGAACAGCCCATAGGTATCGACGGTGGTGTCCTCGTCGCCGAAGAGCCCGGTCACGCGGCGGCGCTCGTCGTCGTCAATGCCCTCGAAGCAGTGGGTGGTTATCTCTTTGTACTCCTTGACCAGGGCTTTGGTGACGATGAACTGCTGCACACCGTCTAAGCGCGGGTTCTGAAACTGCTGTGTGCCCGTCATGTTGTGGCTCACCATGGTTTCGCCCATTTCCAGTGCGGGGTTTATGAGGATGCGGTCGAATCCGCGCAGCATCTCGGTGTACATGCCGCCCATGGAGGTGCCGATGATGAGGTCGGGTTGCTCGGTTTGGCACACCTGGCGCAGCAGGCTGATGGCCTCCTGCGGATGAATGGGCAGGTCGGGCGCGATGACGGTGGCCTGCGGCATGACAGTGCGCATACGGCTGACGGTTCCGCTCTGTCCGCTTGAGGCGAATCCGTGCACATAGAGAATCTTCTTGCCCGCCATGAGTTGCGGGAATTGTTTGATATAAGGATTTTCCATGTTGCAAAAATAATGAAAAAAAGCGGTTTGGCGGCGAAAATGTTTGTTTTTTATTCACTTAGTCGCGTTTTTCTTTATACCTTTGCAGTCAGTAAGGCAATCCAAAGAGAAAACGAAACTATAAACTTCAAAACCATAACATTCAGATGATGAAAAGAAGCATTCTTTTCCTTGCGCTCGCCGGTTTGTTGGTTGGCGGCAGTGTTGAGGCAAAAACCATCAAGAAGAAATCAAGTAAAAAAGTGCGCACACAGCGCGTAGTTAAACCTCAGGTTGACCCTGACACCATGCGGGTGCCCACTTTCACCGAGTGGCACGACCTGCAGGTGAACGAGGTGAACCGTTTGCCGGTGCACACATCGTTCTTTGCTTACGAGAACGAGCGCGCGGCGCTGAAGGGCGATGCCAAGCAGTCGGCCAACTACCTGTCGTTGCATGGCGACTGGAAATTCCAGTGGGTGGAGAACGCCGACCAGCGTCCGCAGGATTTCTATGCCGAGGCGTTCAACGACTCGCAGTGGAAGACCATGCCCGTGCCGGGTTTGTGGGAGCTGAACGGCTATGGCGACCCGGTGTATGTGAACATCGGCTTTGCCTGGCGCGGCCACTTCAAGAACAATCCGCCCGAGGCACCGGTGAAGGACAACCACGTGGGTTCTTACCGCCGCGTGGTGGAGATTCCCGCCGACTGGGACGGCCGTCAGGTGATTGCCCACTTCGGCAGCGTCACTTCGTGCATGTACCTGTGGGTGAACGGCAAGTATGTGGGCTATACCGAGGATTCGAAGGTTGCTGCCGAGTTCGACATCACCAAGTTTGTGCATCCCGGAGAGAACCTCATTGCCTTCCAGGTGTTCCGCTGGTGCGACGGCTCCTATTGCGAGGACCAGGACTTCTGGCGTCTGTCGGGCGTTGCCCGCGACAGCTATCTGTACTGCCGCCGTCAGGACGTACAGATGAAGAACCTGCGCGCCGTGCCCGACCTGCTGAACAACTATACCGACGGTGAGTTGTGTGTGGAGGCCGACATCAAGGGCCGTGCCTCGGTGGATTACTATCTCTACGACGCTGCAGGCACGCTGGTGGGTCAGCAGACTTTCATGGCCCTGCCCGAGAGCGACCCCACGCTCGACAGCCTGCGCATGGGCGTCCATCTGAGTGTGGCCAATGTGAAAAAATGGACGGCCGAGACCCCGAATCTCTATACGCTCATTGCGAAGGTGTATGAGCTGAACGGCAAGAAGCGCGGCCAGCTGGTGGAGGTGGTTCCGCTGAAGGTTGGCTTCAGGAAAGTGGAAATCAAAGACGGGCAGCTGCTGGTCAATGGCCAGCCCGTGCTCATCAAGGGTGCCGACCGCCACGAAATGGACCCCGACGGTGGTTACTTGGTGAGCCGCGAACGCATGATTCAGGACATTCAGGTGATGAAACGCCTGAACATCAATGCCGTGCGCACCAGTCACTATTGCAACGACCCGCAGTGGTATGACCTGTGCGACCGCTACGGACTCTATGTTGTGGGCGAGGCCAATCAGGAAAGCCACGGCTTTGGCTACAACGAGGACTCGGAGGCCAAGAAACCACAGTTCGCACTCCAGATTATGCAGCGCAACCAGCACAACGTGGAGACGCAGTTCAACCATCCCAGCATCATCATCTGGTCGATGGGCAACGAGACTGTTGATGGTCCCAACTTCACGGCTGCATACCAGTGGATAAAGAGCGTGGACCAGAGTCGTCCCATTCAGTGGGAGCAGGCCCACGGCGGACAGAACACCGACATCATGTGCCCCATGTATGCCACACCCGAATGGTGTGAGAAATATTCCACCGACGCCTCGAAGCAGAAGCCGCTCATACAATGCGAGTACAACCACACGATGGGTAATTCTGGCGGCGGGCTGAAGGTATATTGGGACATGGTGCGCAAGTACCCGAAATTCCAGGGCGGATTCATTTGGGATTTCGTTGACCAGGCTTTGCACCGCCAGCCCGTGGCACAGTCGAAATCCATTGTCACATACGCGGAGGATGGCGTACCTTCGTTCCCGGCCTACACTTACGGCGGCGACTACAACACCTACGACCCGAGCGACAACAATTTCAACTGCAACGGCATTGTTGGCCCCGACCGCCAGCTCAATCCTCATGCCTACGAGGTGGCCTACGAGTATCAGAACATCTGGACCGAGCCTGTTGATTTGAAAAACGGCATCGTGAGCGTTTATAACGAGAATTTCTTCCGTTCGCTTGACAATTACAGCATGGAATGGTCGTTGCTCGTTGACGGCACCCAGGCACAGCAGGGTCAGGTGGATATCCTGAACTGCCAGCCACAGCAGCGCGTGCAGCTCAGTTTGCCTTACAAGCTCGACGGCATTGACGATGCCAGCGAGGTGCTGCTCAATGTGCGCTACTTGCAGAAACGCACCGAGAACCTGGTGAACCGCGGTCAGCAGGTGGCCTATCAGCAGTTTGTTGTGGCTCCCGGCAAGGGCGTTCAGCTGAATTTGGCCGACAAGAAAGGCCGCAAGCTGAAGCTCAAGGACAAGAAAAACACTGCCACACTCGACATCAGCAGTCGCAACATCAGCCTGAAGTTCAACCGCGAGACGGGATTCATCAGCGAGTACAAGCTTTTCGGCAAGCAGATGCTGGGCAAGGGCGGCACACTGAAGCCCAATTTCTGGCGTGCAGCCACCGACAACGACATGGGCTCGCGCATTAACCGCCAGTATAAGGTGTGGAACGACCCGCAGTTGAAGCTCACCGCACTTACTGCCGACAAGAAAACCATGACCGTGCGCGCCGACTACGACATGCCCGGCGTTATGGCCAAGCTTTCCATCACTTATCATGCCAATGCCGACGGCAGCCTCGACATAGAGCAGAAAATGACTACCGACCGTGCCGCTTCGCAACCCGATATGTACCGCTTTGGCATGGTGATGCAGATGCCTTACAGCACCGACATCAGTCGCTACTATGGCCGTGGACCGGTGGAGAACTACTCCGACCGCAAACTGTCGCAGAACATCGGCATCTACCGCCAGACAGCCAACGAGCAGTTCTATCCGTATGTGCGTCCGCAGGAGACAGGCACCAAGAGCGACATACGCTGGTGGCAGCAGACCGACGCCGAGGGCAACGGCATCTGTGTGGTCAGCGACAATCCCTTCTTTGCCAGTGCGCTGCACTACAACATCAGTGACCTTGACGACGGCGACGACAAGGAGCAGCGCCATCCGGAGCAAATTCAGAAGTCGCAGTTCACCAACCTGTTCATCGACGCTGAGCACACGGGTGTGGGAGGCATCGACAGCTGGAGCGGCAACGCAAAGGCTCTGCCCCAATTCCGCGTGGGTTATGGCGACAAGGTGATGCGTTTCACCATTTTGCCCCTTTAAGAAACATAAAAAAGCATAATATCCACCTAACAATGCAAAAAATCCACCTCTGCGGAGGTGGATTTTTGTATTTTTGCACCAACAAACGCATTTATTGCACCAACAAACCTGAAAAGCAGCAAGTAAAACAGATTAATAATACATAACCCAAACAATCATGATGAAACAAATCAGAACATTGACCCTCGTGGCAGCAATGGCCCTCGCTTCGCTCGCGGCCAATGCCCAACACCAGTTTACCATCAACGCCAAGAAAATGGGCGCACCTGTGCAACCCACCATGTATGGCATTTTCTTCGAGGACATTAACTTCGGTGCCGACGGCGGACTGTACGCCGAGATGGTGCAGAACCGCTCGTTCGAGTTCCCCCAGCGACTGATGGGCTGGAACACCTTCGGCAATGTAGAGGTGAAAGACCAGAATCCCGCTTTCGAGCGCAATCCCCACTACGTGGCATTAGGCGACTCCGGTCACTTAGAGAAACGCACGGGTCTGGAAAACCGCGGTTTCTTCGGCATGGGCGTGAAAAAGGGCATGAAATACGACTTCTCGGTCTATGCCCGTGAGAATAGCGGCGGCCCGGCGCGCATCCGCGTTGAGCTGGTGGGCAGCGACAACCAGATTGTCAGCACCCAGCGCATCAACATCAGCGGCAAACAGTGGAAGAAATACTCGGCCACGCTCAGCGCCAAACAAACCGACGCCAAGGCGCTGATGCGCATCTTCCTGGAAACAGCCAACGGCGCAGACCTCGACCACGTGTCGCTCTTTCCGCAGGACAACTGGCACGGACTCAGGGCCGACCTCGTGAACGACCTCAAGGACCTCAACCCGGGCATCTTCCGCTTCCCTGGCGGATGCATTGTTGAGGGCACAGACCTGGCCACGCGCTACCAGTGGAAGAACAGCGTGGGACCTGCCGAGAACCGTCCCCTGAACGAGAACCGTTGGAACTACACCTTCGCCCACCGCATGTATCCCAATTACTTCCAGACCTACGGCTTGGGCTTCTATGAGTTCTTCCTGCTGGCTGAGCACATCGGAGCCGAGCCGCTGCCCATCGTGAGCTGTGGTCTGGCCTGCCAGTTCCAGAATCGCGACGAGGATGCCGCCACCGTGCATGTGGCCGTCAAGGATTTGGAGCCTTACATCCAGGATGCGCTCGACCTCATTGAGTTTGCCAACGGCCCTGCCGACAGCAAGTGGGGCAAGCTGCGCGCCGAGATGGGCCACCCCGAGCCTTTCAACCTGAAGTTCATCGGTGTGGGCAACGAACAGTGGGGCCCGCTCTATCCCGAGCGGCTTGAGCCCTTCCTCAAGGCCATCCGCGCCAAGTATCCCAAGATTAAAGTGGTGGGCACCAGCGGTCCCTCGCCCGACGATAACGACGGCAAGCAGTTCTCCTATGGTTGGGAGCAGATGCGCCGCTTGAAGGCCGACCTCGTGGACGAACACTACTACCGCGACCAGCAGTGGTTCATGCAGAACGTCACCCGCTACGACAACTACAGCCGCAAAGGCCCCAAAGTGTTTGCAGGAGAGTACGCATGTCACACCAAGGGCGACCATCAGGCCACTCCGACAGGCATGAACACCTTTGAGGCCAGCCTCTGCGAGGCAGCTTTCATGACCGGACTTGAGCGCAACGCCGACCTTGTTCACATGGCCACCTACGCACCGCTGTTCTCGCATGTCGAAGGATGGCAGTGGCGTCCCGACCTCATTTGGATGGACAACCTTTCCACCGTTCGCACACCCAATTACTACGTTCAGCAGCTCTATGGTCAGAATGCCGGCACCAACGTGCTCAGCCTCACCGAGGGCGGCAAGCCCGTCACGGGCCAGGACGGCCTTTGCGCCTCGGCGGTCTATGACAAGGATGCTGGTAAGTATATTGTCAAGATTGTGAACACCGGCAACGCCGACCAGACCATCAACCTGACGTTCAAGGGAATCAAGACGCTGCCAGCTGGCACCGTCACCACCCTCCACGCCGACCGTCTGAACGACGTGAACACCATCGACAAGAAGAACACCGTCGTTCCCCGTACTGCCACGGTTGAGGCCAACGGCAACACCCTCACCGTCACCGTGCCCGCCAAGACCTTCGCCGTCTATAAGTTCTGAGGAAATGTTAAAAAT
The DNA here is from genome assembly GCA_017619445.1 of Prevotella sp. Lineage (GTDB taxonomy): Bacteria > Bacteroidota > Bacteroidia > Bacteroidales > Bacteroidaceae > Prevotella. The sequence goes on along the minus strand of JAFZSI010000039.1, from coordinate 2,637 downwards.
TGAAGTTTCGGAAGTCAGGAATGCCCTGTAGTCAACGCCCCCCTGCCCCCTCTAATCTTAGAGGGGGAGTATAATACCACTATTTATCTTGCCTTGTAAATGGAAGTAACTTGCTCCACCTCTAAGATTAGAGGGGGCAGGGGGGCGTTGACTGTCAGCTTTTTGAATACTTCCGAAAGTTGAGTTAAAAACCAAAATTTTGTGCACAATTTGTGCACAAAATCATCTCGAAAGGCCACCTTGCACCGCCGCAAGGTGGCCTTTCTGCGTTCAACACCACTGATTCTCTAAATAATTTCGCGAGTTGCGGTACTAAACATACGTTTTTCTGATACAAAGCTATGAGTTACGCAAACAAAGCATAGAGTTACTGATACAAAGCATTGCTTTACGTTGAAATTTTCTAGAGAATTTCAACGTAAAGTGCAGCGTTGTATTTATAAGGGTAAAATTGGCCCGTACAACGTGGGCAAATAAGGTGACAAAGATTTGGGTTGGCTGCGGGAGGATAGAAGTTGTGGGATTATTTTGCGCCCTGTCCGAGAAAAGCCTTTATCTCGTCAAGCAGTTGCATTGCTGTCTCGCGGCCAATGTCATAGACGCGCTGCATGGCCTTGGGGTTGTGCGAGGTGTGGCCGATGGGGAGTGGGCGAGGGGGATAGATGACCATTGTGTTGCCGCGGCGCACCTGCTGACGGATGTATTCAAGCTGGTCGTTATACATCAGGTGGCGCTGTTGCATGGCTTCCACCATGCGGGGATAGTGTTTGAGTGCCGAGCGTATGAAAGGCATCAGTCGGTTAGGCTTTTTCTCAAATCCTTCGGGCTGTGTGAGAATGACCAAGTTGCGTTCGTAGCCCTTGCGCTGGAAGAATCGCAGTGGTATGCTGTCGCTTACGCCGCCGTCTAAAAGCTTGTAGCCATCCAGTTCCACCACCCGCGACACCACAGGCATGGAAGCCGAGGCGCGAATCCAGTCGTAGGCCCACTGTCCGCCGCGCATGACAGGCTGATAGATGGGTTCGCCCGTCTCAACGTCGGTGCACACCACATAGAACTCCATGGGATTGCTTTCAAAAGCCTGGTCGTCGAACTTGTCGAGTTCAGTTGGCACGATGCGGTAGGCAAATTCGGCATTGTAAAGGTCGCCTGTGCGCCACAGCGACTCCATGCTGCAATAGCGTTTATCCTTTGCGAAACGCTTGTTGTAGCGTATGGCGCGGCCTACCTGCCCCGACTTGTAGTTGCAGCCGAAGGCGGCTCCGGCCGACACGCCCACGATGCCGTCGAAGGTGATGGCGTTTTCCATCAGCACGTCCATGATGCCGGCGGAGAACAGTCCGCGCAGCGCACCGCCTTCAAGTACTAAGCCTGTTTTGGTTGTCATGTCTTATTTTTGTGTTTTCTGGAGGTGGTGTACTACTATATTGTCATCTGATGAACAGCAGTTCGCGGTATTTGGGCAGTGTCCACAGCTCGTCGGCCACGGTGAGCTCCAGTTTGTCGATGTGATAGCGTATCTGCTGCATCTTTGGCTCCACCGTGTCGTGGTAGGCAATGGCTTTTTCGCGTTCGCTCTCAATGCGGTTGGCCACGCGGCGCGCCTCGATGAGCTCATCAACCATGGTTTCGATGGTTTGCGTGCGCTCAGCTATCTCGCGGATAATCTTAATGTTACGGGTGGAGAGCTGTTCGGCCTCTGCATTGCTAAATACCTCGCGCATGGCACTGACGTTCTTGGCCAGCCGTGTCTGGTATTGCGTTGCCACGGGTATGATGTGGTTCATGGTGAGGTCGCCGAGCACTCGGGCCTCAATCTGTATTTTCTTGGTGTAGGTTTCCCATTTCACCTCGTTTCGCGCGCGCAGTTCCTTGCGGTTCATGATGCCAAGGCTCTCGAACATGCTGATGCTATCGGGGTCAAGGTAGCGGTCGAAGATGATAGGGCACGACTTTTCCACGTCCAGTCCGCGGCGTGTGGCCTCTTCCACCCATTCGTCGCTGTAGCCGTTGCCGTCGAAGTGAATGGGGCGGCAGGTACGGATGTCCTCGCGCAGCACTTCGATGATGGCATGGTAGGTGGCAGAGTGCCCGGAGCTTTCATATTGGGGCGCAATCTCAAGTATTTTCTCGTCAACGCGCTTTTTGAAGCTGACCAGAGCCTCGGCCACGGCGGCGTTGAGGGCAATCATGGCGCTGGCGCAGTTGGCCTCGCTGCCCACGGCGCGGAACTCGAAGCGGTTGCCCGTGAAAGCGAATGGCGAGGTGCGGTTGCGGTCGGTATTGTCGATGAGCAGCTCGGGAATCTCGGGAATGTCGAGTTCCATTTTCTGCTTGCCGGCCATGGCAAACAGGTCGTCCTTGTCGGCTTTCTCAATATGGTCGAGCAGTTCGCTCACCTGCTTGCCGAGGAACGAGCTGATGATGGCGGGCGGTGCCTCGTTGGCACCCAGACGGTGGGCATTTGAGGCGCTCATGATGCTGGCCTTCAACAGGCCGTTGTGCTTGTACACGCCCATGAGGGTTTCCACGATGAAGGTGACGAAGCGCAGGTTCTGCTCGGGCGTTTTTCCGGGAGCGTGCAGCAGCACGCCCGTGTCGGTTGACAGGCTCCAGTTGTTGTGCTTGCCGCTTCCG
>JAFZSI010000038.1 GCA_017619445.1 Prevotella sp. | reverse complement strand
ACTGCCTGGAGCAGCGAGAGCCGCCAAACTTGTTTGGATGGCCGAGTCGTGACAGGCAAAGACAAAGTCAATGCCTGGAGCAGCGAGAGCCGCCAAACTTGTTTGGATGGCCGAGTCGTGACAGGCAAAGACAAAGTCAATATGAGGCGCTATCAGGACGAATTCTTCCCCAGCCTGTCGTGGGCACGCCAGTTCGGCCCCGTCCAGACTTCGCTGGCCTATAGTTTTAAAACCATCCGTCCGAACTATAACGACCTGAGCAGCCGCATTACTTACATCAATTCATATATGCTGATGCAGGGTGACCCGACGCTGAAGAACGCTACGATGCAGGAGGTGAGCCTCAATGCCCGTTACAAGTGGCTAAACCTCTTTGCTGCCTACGAGCGTCGAGACAATACCATGTCGCAACTGCCATTCGCTTATAACAGCGACGGGGTAGTCATCATGAAGCGTGTCAATCTGGACAAGCCTGTCCGTAATCTCGCCGTTTTCCTCTCTGCCAACCCAACCTTCGGCATCTGGAGCCCGAACTGGACTGCCGGCGGACAGAAGTTCTGGAACACGATGGAATTCGACGATCCACGCTCGGCGACAGGCAAGGTCAAGGAGACTTACACGAAGCCTATCTTCTTCATCGACCTGAACAATGCTTTCCGTCTGCCACACCGTTGGCAACTGGAGGCCAACATGAACATCATGACTAAGGGTGATGTCATCAACTTCCACATGGAGTCGGCCTCCTATCGTCTTGGGTTCGTGGTTCAGAAGTGTTGGCTGAAGAATGATGCCCTCTGTCTGCGCGCCAGCATCAACGACGTGCTGCAGCGTAGCGTTCAGGACATGAGTATGAGTTGTGGCGGTTATCAGATGACAGAGAGCCAAGTGCGCAGCAACCACCGTCTGAACATCTCGCTCCGCTATACCTTCAACGCCTCTAAGAGCAAGTACAAGGGCACTGGTGCCGGACAGGCTGAGCGTCAGCGAATGTAGAAATACATCATTTTCGCTGGCGGGAGACAACTCGTCATCACATAATTGTGCAGAATATCCCAGAAAACTTGTGGGGTCTGCAACTTATCGTACCTTTGCAACGTCTATTGAGAGACGGGGATTACAAATCCCCTTAAACAGAAAGTAAAGGTAAAAGATGAATAAGATGTTTTTTCGGGGTATGGCCGTGACGGCTGTGCTGATGGTGACAACGGCTTTGGGAGCACAAACCACTCAGACCGTTCGCGGCCATGTGAACGATGTCGGCTCTGGGGAGCCCATGATGGGCGTAACAATCACAGTGGAAGACGATGGTGAGCACCAATCGTCTGGAACAACGATGGGCAGCGTTACTGACGCGAACGGAAACTTCGTCATCAGCGGTGTGCCGGTAGGCCGTCACACTGTCCGCGCCTCCTTTATAGGCTACGAACCGGTTGTACTGAAGGAGCAACTGGTGACCTCTGGCAAGGAACTTGTGTTGGAACTGCAAATGACGGAGAGCGTTTCGCAACTATCAGAGATAGTGGTGAGGCCGCGTGTCAACAAACAGACGGCGCTGAACGAAATGGCGCAGGTGGGTGCACGCATGTTCAGCGTGGAGGAGGCCTCGCGCTATGCTGGCGGCATGGGCGACCCTGCGCGCACGGCATCGATGTTCGCGGGCGTGGCTACTGGCGGCGCCACCAACGGCATCTCTATTCACGGCAATGCGCCGCAGATGCTGCAATGGCGTGTGGAGGGTGTGGAGGTGAACAACCCCAACCACTTTGCCGAGATTACAGAGGCAGGCGGCGGCATATTCACCTCGCTCAACGGCACGGTGCTGGCCAACAGCGACTTTATGACAGGGGCCATGCCTGCCGAATATGGCAACGCCCTTGCTGGTGTCTTCGACATGAAGATGCGCGTGGGAAACAACACCAGGCATGAACATGCCGTGCAGGTGGGAACATTAGGGGTGGATTTTGCCTCAGAAGGTCCGTTGGGCAAAAACAGCAAGGCCTCGTATCTGGTGAACTACCGTTACAGTTTCCTTGAAATAGCCAAAAAGTTGCACGCCATCAACATGGAGAAGGAAACGCTGGACTATCAGGACCTGAGTTTCAAGCTCAACTTCCCTACTACCAGTGCAGGCACTTTCGCCGTATGGTTTACAGGACTCATCGACAACTACGAGAATCTGGTGCCTGACCCCTCGGAGTGGGAAACGCTGTGGGACTCCAACGATTCTTGGTCGCGCCAACGCAGTTGGGCTGGCGGTGTTACTCATACCTGTAGATTCCGTACGGGCGGCATGCTGACCTCGAACGTCGCCTTTACAGGCAACTATCAGAAACTGGGCGTGAACGACTATGACGAACAGCTGCGGAAGATGCCTGATATGAACGGGCGCAACAGGTCGTGGAACGTGATTGTCAGCACGCAACACAAGCACAAGTTCTCGTCGCGCTATACAATGCTGAACGGCTTCGAGCACCGCCACATGGACTTCCGCACCTGGATGGACTGTGTCAAGGAGGTGGGCGGACCATTGTATCGTGTATATGACTCTGATGGCAACACTGGCCTCACGCGTCTCTACACCAGCCACAAGCTAAGTCTGAGCAGCCGACTCTCTGCGGTGGCAGGCATCAATCTGGTTTGGTTTAATCTGAACAACCAGGTCTTAGCTGAGCCTCGTGTCAGCCTGCAGTATAAGACATCGCCGACGAGCACGCTGTCTGTGGCCTACGCCCTGAACAGCCGCAAGGAATCAACCGACACTTACTTTGTGAGAGAGGAGAGAGGAGAGAGGAGCAAAGTTTAAAAGTTCAAAGTTTAAAAGTTTAAAGTTTAAAGAGGAGGGGGTTAATTCCTCTCTTGGACTGACTCGCTCGCACCATCTTTCGGCCTCGTTCGCCCAGCGCTTAGGCGAGAATGCCATGCTGAAGATTGAGCCCTACTGGCAGTGGCTCTTCGACGTGCCTGTGGAGCAGGGAACCACCTATTCCATTGTGAACCACAATCTGTTTTATCAGGACAGGGCGCTGGTGAACGAGGGTGCAGGCCGCAACTACGGTATCGACTTCACGTTGGAGCACTATCTGAAAAGTGGGCTATATGGCATGTTCACCGCAACTCTGTTTAAGTCGGAATATCGTGACGCACAGGGCGAATGGCATCGCTCACGCCACGACCGTGGCTACATCGTGAACATCCTCGGCGGTAAAGAGTGGATGACAGGAAAAGGTCGTAAAAACGTCTTCGGTATGAACGGCCGACTCACGCTGATGGGTGGCGACCGTTATACTCCGATGGCTCCCGGCACCACTTATGATGATGTTGCTAAACGTAAGGACCGCACAATCCCCCAGGACGGAGCAAACCCCTTCAGCCAGCAGTTGGGAATGAACGTGGGCTATGCCTTCTCGGTAAAATACACCATCAACAAGAAGCATACGGCCCACCACTTCATCCTCGAATACTTGCAGATGCGCACGTTCCAGGGGCAGACTTTCAACCTGAAAACCCACGAGATTGTAGATAAATACACTTCGCTGACATTTCCCAATATCGCATATCGCGTGGAATTCTGACAATTGATAATTGATAATGCATAATTCATAATTGACAAATGATGGAAACAGAAAGAATACTATTGCGCCCCTGGCAGGACAATGACGCAGAGACGCTGTATAAGTATGCGAGCGACCCGGACGTGGGGCCTCGCGCCGGTTGGCCACCGCACAAGAGTGTGGAGGAAAGCCTTGAGGTGATTCGCACGGTGTTTAACCGCGACACGACCACTTGGGCCATCGTTCTCAAAGAGACGAACGAGCCGATAGGAGCCATGGGCTATGGCGCGTCGTGCGACTGCAAACTGCCAACCCGAGACGGTGAACCCATCACAGGCTACTGGGTGGCAAAACCCTACTGGAACCGCGGCATCTGTACGGAGGCATTGCAATTGATGATTGACCACATCCGCAAGTCAACGGCGCTCACCTCGCTGCTTAGCGGTCACTTTGTGGACAACCCCGCCTCGGGCCGGGTGATGGAGAAGTGCGGTTTTGTTCCTACAGGGGAACTGTGTTACGACGAGTCCCAGTACATGGGTGAAGGCAGGCCTATCCGCGTGCTCCGCCTGGAATTATGAAAAAACTATTGGTGCATGTGTCACCTGTTTCTAATCCTTTTGGTTGATTTATTATGAAACAAATACTGGTATTAAACACATTAGAAAAAGATGTCTCAGGGCAGATAAACACGTTTATTCCTGAGCAAGAAGGCGAGGTGGAGATTGTCAACACCTCGCACATGAAGATTGCGCACTGCATCGGCTGCAACCAGTGCTGGCTGAAAACGCCTGGCGTGTGCGCCATTAAGGACGATTACGAAGCGATTATCAGGAAATTGGTAGATGTGCAGAATCTGTGGATTGTCTCAGACACCCGCTTCGGGTTCCTCGACTACCGGGGAAAACGGGTGTTGGACCGCATCATGCCAATGCTGAACATGTATGTAGAATTTCGCAACGGAAGCCTGCGCCACCAGCTGCGCTATCATCCACTGGACGTGGGTCTTATTTACAACGGTGATGGTGACAGGCAATTACTGGAAGAATGGTGCGAGCGCACCGCTGTGAATCTCGGAGGACACTCGTTAGGAGTTCTCACCCTAAACGAACACGAAACAGAAAGTTTAAAGTTTAAAAGTTTAAAGTTTAAAAGTTTAAAGTTTAAAAGTTCAAAGTTTAAAAGAAAGGAGGAAACGCCATGCATGTAGTCATTATCAACGGAAGTCCGCGAGTGCGGAAATACAGCAACACAGACAAAATAATCCAGTCGTTTGTGAAAGGGCTGGAGAAAACGGGGGCTACATACGACCTGTATTCCCTTTCGAGCCGGAAGGAGTGGGATGCCGCACGCGAGGCCTTCCTCACCCACGACAACATCCTCTTCGCCCTGCCGTTGTATGTAGAGTGTGTGCCGAGCCTCATGCTCGAATTCCTTGAGACCCTGCCCACAGCGCGCAAGCAGCCGGCCAAACTGTCGTTCATTCTTCACGGTGGTTTCGATGAGGGTCACCAGCTGCGCCTCGGCGAACGATTCCTACAGTCATTGCCCGCTCAGTTGGGCTGCACCTACAACGGCTGTTTGGTGAAAGGCGGCAGTTTCACAATCAGGACATCGGGTGCCAAGATGGCAGAAAGGATTGTAAAGCCCTACGTTGCCATGGGCCGTTCGTTTGCCGAACATGGCAATTTCTTCACACCAGAGGCCACCAAGTTTACCGGTCCCGAGCGCTATCCGTGGCTTGTCCGCGTGTTGGCAAGCATAACCATCAAACTCATCGTCAACAAGAATTTCGAGAAGTTTGCCAAACAATGGGGCTGCACCCGCCCGCTCAACGACAAAGTGTATTAACCCAAACCCCACATTGAGAGTTGTTTCCGCACATCACCAGATGACGGAAACAACTCTTTGTTTTACGCGCAAATTTTCTGGAAAATTCATTCGTAACCCAATGCTTTGTTTTCACCATGTCTGGAACTGTGAAAACAACTCGATGCTTTACGTTCAGATTTTCTAGAAAATTTGCGCGTAAAGCATCAATTTGCTACAGCCATGATTGTAATTGGAAAAATAGAGTAGGCTTTTGGCTTTGTGGTTGTTGATTCTAAGAAAGAATCACCCCACGCGCCCACAACCAAATAAGAGAGAGGAGTAAAGTTTAAAAGTTCAAAGTTTAAAAGTTTAAAGTTTAAATAGGAGAGAGCAAAAAGAAATCCAAGCCGTTGAATCAACAGCTTGGATTTTCTTTTGGTCGGGATTACTGGACTCGAACCAGCGACCTCGCGCCCCCCAGACGTGTGCGCTACCAACTGCGCTAAATCCCGATCCTTTTGCTTGTAAGCGGATGCAAAAGTACATACATTTTGTGAATTGACCAAATTTTATGAGCACTTTTTTTGACCAACCATTGTTTTTGCCTGTTTTTCCGTGCTCAAAGTGAGACGGAAGTTATGAGAAATCCATTAAAATTCTAATAAATCAAAATTAATTTTGCCAATAACACACTTTAGTGTAACTTTGTGCGTTAAAAGTAAAGGGGAAGGAGAGAAGAATAGTAAATAGAAAAACGACAGAATGACACAATATACCCTTTTTGTTCCCGAAAGACTGGACGCGACGGTGGAGTTGCCCGCATCGAAGAGCATCAGCAACCGCGCACTTATTATTCACGCATTGGCAAGGGGCTGGCAGAGGCCTTTGGGCAGTCAACCGACAACCGACGACCTTATGTTGCCCAAGAACCTGTCTGACTGCGACGACACGGAGGTGACCGTCCGAGCGTTGAAAGAAATGCCTGACGAGATAGACATCAAGGCGGCGGGTACGGCCATGCGCTTCATGGCTGCATTCTTAGCGGCCACGCCCAACGGTGAGCATACGCTCACAGGCACCGACCGCATGAAGCACCGCCCGATTGGCATTCTTGTGGATGCCCTGCGCTATCTTGGTGCCGACATCAGCTATGCTGGCGAGGAAGGTTTTCCGCCTCTGCGCATCGTGGGCAAACACTTGGAGGGCGGACGAATAGAGGTTCCGGGAGGCATCAGCTCGCAATACATTTCGGCCTTGCTCATGATTGGACCCGCTTTGGAGAACGGGCTGGAACTGAGACTTACGGGCGATATTATCTCACGGCCTTACATCGACCTGACCATCAGTGTGATGCACAGCTACGGTGCGAAGGCAGAGTGGACGGGCATCGACACCATTCGCGTGGAGCCAAAGCCTTACGTGGAGCGCGACTACCTGATTGAGAACGACTGGAGCGCGGCTTCCTACTGGTATGAGATGCTGGCTCTGAGCGACGACACCGACAGTGAGATTCGACTGACGGGACTCATCGACGGCAGCCGTCAAGGCGACTCGTCGGCACGTTACATATTCAGCCTGTTGGGCATTAAGACGGTTTTCGAGACCACCGGCGAGGGTGTGCCCACCACGGTGACCCTGAAGAAAAACCGCACCAAGCTCCCGCGTTTAGACTACAATTTTGTCAATTCTCCCGATTTGGCTCAGACTTTTGTGGTTTGTTGTGCAATGATGAATATTCCGTTTCATTTCACCGGCCTTGCCACGCTCAAAATCAAGGAAACCGACCGCATTGAGGCATTGAAGCGCGAGATGCGCAAGCTGGGGTTTGTGCTGGTTGATGTGGGCGGCAGCGAGTTGCGTTGGGACGGCGAGCGGTGCGAGCCGATGGAAAATCCTGTGATTGACACCTACGACGACCATCGCATGGCCCTGTCATTTGCACCGGCGGCCTCGAAGATTCCCGGTTTGCGGATTAACAACCCGGGTGTGGTGAGCAAATCCTACCCCGCCTTTTGGACCGACCTTGAGAAAGCGGGTGTGAGGGTAGAAAAAGAGGAATTGTAAGCATTCCTGTCTCAACAGACATTTATCTATCTACAATAAAAAACAGATTACGGCTTTGGCTTATCTCATCATACTTCTAATCGGTTTAGGTCTGATAGTGGCACTGTTCACTGCGCTTACCCACGGCAAAAGCAACGCCAAGGGGAGCACCGTGGTGAACAATCCTTCGTGTGCCACCTGCGACGGCAGCAATGCCTGGAGCAGCGAGAGCCGCCAAACTTGTTTGGATGGCCGAGTCGTGACAGGCAAAGACACAGTCAATGCCTCAAAGTGCGAGCAGGAGTGCATGATGGAGGCTGCCATCAAAGAAACAGAGTATTACGACGACGAGGAGCTGGATGCCTACCGGGGACGTGAGTCCGACCAATATACCGACGAGGAAGCCGAGGAGTTTCGCGAGGTGCTCTACACCATGCGGCAGGATGAGGTGGCTGGATGGAACCGAAGCCTTATTCTGCGTGGCGTCAACCTGCCCGACCAACTGAAAGACGAGGTGGTGATGATGCTCGGCGAGAAACAGGAAGCAAACGTGTCGCGGTTGGCCGTGTTGTTCTTCCTGCTGCCCTTCGCCCTTTTCATTTTCTCATCTTGCTCCACCCAGAAAAACACGGCCAAAAGCCGCTGGTGGCATTCGTTCAACGCCCGTTACAACACTTATTACAACGGTGCGCAGGCCTATATCGACGGTTCGCTGGAAAAAGAAAAAGGAAACAAGGACAACTACACGGAAATGATTCCGCTCTACACCGTAGGCAACAAAAACAGCAAGGAACTGGGTAAAGGCAACTTTGAACGCGCCATTGAGAAAAGCGAGAAGGCCATCAAACGGCACAGCATCAAGCGTCGCCCCGAATGGAACAGCAACAAGAAAAAAACCGAGCGCGACATTGAGTGGCTCAACCGACGCGAGTACAACCCTTTCTTGTGGAAAGCATGGATGCTGCTGGGACGCTCGCAGTTCATGAAGGGTGACTTCGAAGAAGCTGCTTCTACCTTTGCCTACATGAGCCGACTATATGCCACACAGCCAGCCATCTATGGTAAGGCGCGCGCCTGGCTGGCAAAATGCTATATAGAACAAGACTGGATGTACGATGCAGAGGATGTAATCACCAAGATGCGGCGCGACTCGCTCGACTGGCGGGCCGTCAAAGAGTGGGACTACACCTACGCCGACTACTATATACATCTGAAACGATTTGAGGAAGCCATACCCTACCTGCGCAAGGTTATCAAACATGAAATGCGCCGCAAGCAGAAAGCGCGCGAATGGTTCCTGATGGGACAGATAGAGGCCGCGCTCGGCCATCGCGAACAGGCTTACAAGGCTTTCAAACACGTTGTGGGCCTCAATCCGCCCTACGAACTGGAGTTCAATGCCCGCATTGCCATGACAGAGGTGATGGCTGCCGGGCGCGCCAAGCAGATGATTGGCCGTCTGAAGCGCATGGCTGCCTCGGACAACAACAAGGATTATCTCGACCAGGTGTATTACGCCATCGGAAACATCTATCTCACCCAGCGCGACACAACCAACGCCATCGCCGCCTACGAGAAAGGCAATCAGAAAGCCACTCGAAGCGGCATTGAGAAAGGTGTGTTGCTGCTGCATCTGGGCGACCTTTATTGGGCAAAAGAGAAATTCGGAGATGCCCAGCGGTGCTACGGTGAGGCCATCGGACTGCTCGACAAAGACCGTGATGACTACGAGGAACTGTCGCGGCGTTCAAAGATTCTCGACGAACTGGCTCCACACACCGAGTCGATTCATCTGCAAGACTCGCTGCAAGAACTGGCCAAGATGTCGGAAAAAGACCGCAACGCGGCCATCGACCGCGTCATTGACGCTCTGAAGAAAAAAGAACGCGAGGAACGACGCGCAGCAGCAGAGGCCGCCGCACAAGAGCAATTGCAGAAACAGGGTGGTCAGAACAGTCGCCTGCCCACCCAAACCACCCTGCCCGGTATGCAACAACAGAGCGACGGACAATGGTATTTCTACAACCCCATTGCCGTAAGCCAGGGTAAGACAACCTTCCAGCGACTTTGGGGAAAACGCGAGAATGTGGACAACTGGCAGCGCGCCAACAAGACCGTGGTGGCCTCGTTCGGAGACATGACAGGCGAGATGACCGAAGAGATGCGCGACTCCTTGGAGCGTGCAAAAGCAATTGAAGACTCGCTGGCCAACGTCACCGATAGTGCTCAGAACGACCCCCACAAACGCGAATACTACTTGGCACAGATTCCGTTCACACCCGAACAGGTGGAGGCCAGCAACAAAATCATTGAGGTGGGATTATACAACGCCGGTGTCATTTTCAAGGACAAGCTCGACAATTTGCGCCTCAGCGAGGAACACTTGCGACGGCTCACAGACAATTATCCTGACTTTGAGCAAATGGCCGATGCCTACTACCACCTCTACCTGCTCTACGCACGCAAGAACAACATGGCCATGGCCAACGTCTATTTGGACAAGCTGAAGGCCGCCTATCCCGACAACCAGTGGACCATGCTGCTCTCCGACCCCTACTACAAAGAAAACTCCCTCTTTGGCGAGCACATCGAGGACTCTCTCTATGCCGCCACCTACGAGGCATTCAAAGCCGACCGCTACACCGAAGTGGCCGGCAACACCAACGTGTCGAAAAGCCGTTTCCCGATGGGCGCCAACCGCGACAAATTCATCTTCATTGGCGGACTAAGCAAACTCAATTCTGGCGATGCCAGCGGCTGTCTTGCAGACATGAAGGAAGTGGTGGAAAAATATCCGCAAAGCCGCATCAGCGAACTGGCTGGCATGATTATCAACGGAGTGCAGGCCGGACGACGGCTGCATGGGGGCAAGTTCGACATGGGCAACGTGTGGGAGCGGCGTTCCATTGTGCTCAACGACAGCGACAGCATCGCTGCCCGCGAACTGATTGCCGACCGCGACATTCCGTTTGTCTTTATGGTTGCCTATGAGCCCGACTCGCTCGACGAGCACAAACTGCTGTTCGAACTGGCGAAATTCAACTTCACCAGCTTCCTGGTGCGCAATTTCGACATCACCACCGACGATGACGATGGGCTCCACCGCATGAGCGTGGCTGGATTCCGCAGCTACGACGAGGCGTTGCAGTATGCCCGCCAGCTATACAGCAATCCAAAGTTGCTTGAACTGACGGCCAAGAGCCGAAGCATCATCATCAGCGAGAAGAACCTTGAACTCTTGGGCAACCAGTTCAGCTACGACGATTACGACGAGTTCTACGAAAAGAATTTCGCACCACTCAAAATCAGCACATACAGGCTGCTGACCGAACCGGCCGAAATAGAATATCGCAGAGAGCAAGAATCGGAGAACGGCAATAAGACTGACGACGGATTTGAGAACGCTGGCGGTTTCTTCGATTTCGAGAACGCTCCGCCACCTTCCACCGAAACAGTCATTCCGTTGGAAGAAGAAACCACTGCGCCCGGAAAGCCTGTGATTCCTGAAGAAACCGTCATCCCTGTGGAAGAAGAAACGGATTCCAAACAGAAAGAAAAAGAAAAGGAAAAAACCGATGTGGAGCCTGAGAAACCGGCAAACAAAACAGAGAAGAAGGTGGAAGAACCCGCCAAGCCTGCCGTGGAGCCAGCAAAGCCAGTGGAAGATGACGTCATTCCTTTGGAAGAACCTGTTAAGCCTGTAGAACAACCAGCAAAGCCAGTGGAAGATGACGTCATTCCTTGGGAAGAACCTGTTAAGCCTGTCGTGGAGCCTGCAAAGCCAGTGGAAGAACCCGTCAAGCCTGTTGAGCCGCCAGCCAAGCCTGCAACACCCGTTGTTCCGCAGACGGGAAATACTACAACCACTCCACCGGCATCAGAGCCTGTGAAGCCGACTGTCACGCAGCAAGTTGACGACGGCGACTATTTCATCTTCGACGACGATGAGCCTGCTCCCAAACAGCAGACCCAAGCACCCCCGGCTACACCTTCGAAGACAACGCCGGACAACAAACAGGCCACGGACGCCAAGCAGAAACAAGGCTCTCAGGGCAAGGCTCCTCAAAAACCTGAGCAGGAAAAACAAAACGCCAAGCAGACAACCACCAACAAGCCTGCAAATAAGCAACCGGTGAAGCCTGAACCTAAAAAAGAAGAGAAAAAACAACAGCCGAAACAACAGGATCCGTTTGACGTGGAAGATGAATACTACGACCTCGAAGGGTTCTGAGAAATGAGGGGTTGTGATTTGAGGATTGAGATTTGAGATTTGAGATTTGAGAATTTCTCCTTCCCTCCTATACTCCTTCTCTCCTTTACTCCTTTACAAATAAAGAATTAAAAATCATGAGCAACGGACTATTACTTTGGGTTGACGACGAGATAGAATTGCTGAAGGCACACATTCTGTTTCTCGAAAAAAAAGGTTACGAAGTGGTGACCGTCAGCAATGGCACCGACGCCATTGACCAGTGCCGCCAGCGCAGTTTCGACCTGATACTGCTCGACGAGATGATGCCAGGACTGACAGGCCTTGAAACGCTACAGCAAATTAAGGAAATATCGCCAGCAACACCTGTGGTCATGGTCACTAAAAGCGAAGAGGAAGACATCATGAATCAGGCCATCGGCTCGAAAATTGCCGATTACCTCATCAAGCCCGTCAACCCAAACCAAATATTGCTTACACTCAAGAAAAACATCCACCAGAAACAAATCGTCACCGAAGTAACACAGAGCGGCTACCAACAGAATTTCATGGACATCTCCATGCAGATTCAGGACTGTAAGACCTGCGAGGACTGGTATCAGGTATATAAACGCCTGGTGCACTGGGAACTGGAACTGAGCAGCACCGACAGCAGCATGACTGAGATTCTTGCCACCCAGAAAGAGGAAGCCAACATCGGGTTCGCAAAGTTCATCAAGCAACAC
>JAFZSI010000037.1 GCA_017619445.1 Prevotella sp. | reverse complement strand
CAAATACCCCTATATGCAAAAAAATTCATAATTGTTTATTGTTCTGGTGGCAAAGGTACAAATAAACAAATAAAAAAACTCTGTTTTAGCGAAAAAAAGTATAAATGAGAGTTGAGAATGTGAAACATGCGAAAGTAGAATATTTTACTATTAAATTTACGGGAGTTATCTGGAGTTATCTGGAGTTAACGGAAGTTAGCGGACATTAGCAAGACTATTACATAATCCTTTCTCCACAGATTCGTCAGTTAACTCCAGAGGTCGATGACCTCTTAACTCTTGATAACTCCATGAATTATTTCTTGCAAAGATAAACATTTTTTGCAAATTATCAGGCTCATTCTGCCATAAATTGTGTATTTTTGCAGCAGAAATACAAATACAAATCTAACCAACATGAAATTTTCAAAGACATTTTTCGCACTTGCACTTGCTGCCGTGGTTTTTCAGCCCATTTCCGAAATGTCGGCCATTGAGAATGGCACACCACAGAAACGCAAGGTAGTAAAATCAAAAAAACGCACTGCCGTGAAAACAACCACCACAAACACACTCATGCAGAAAAGTACGCTGCCCTTTGGCGCTCCCGATTTCAGCAAAATCAAGGAAACCGACTATCTGCCCGCCATCAAGCAGGAGATAGAGAAGCAGCGCAAGGCCATCCAGCGCATTGCCGCCAACAAGCAGAAGGCCACGTTCCAGAACACCATCGTGGCATTCGAGGAGAGTGGGGCGGCACGCGAACTCGTGGTCAACGTGTTCTTCGGCCTGGTAAGCGCCCACAAGACGCCCGTCATTGCCGAGACCGAGAAGGCGGTGATTCCCCTGCTGACAGACCTCGAGAACGAAGTCATCTTCAACAAACAACTCTTCGAGCGCATCAAGTATGTGTATGACCACGAGCGCAACCAACTGAAGGGCGAGGACAAGAAACTGCTCGAGGAGGTGTATAAGCAGTTTGTGCGCTCTGGTGCCTTGCTGCCCGCCGACAAGATGGAACGCATGAAACAAATCAACCTGCGCATCTCGGAACTGCAGCAGCAGTGGGGCGACATGCTGCCCGACGCCACCAACAACGCCGTGGTGTGGGTGAACTCGAAAGAGGAACTCAGCGGCCTGAGCGAGGCAGACATTGCCCAGTGTGCCAAGGATGCGGAGAGCCGCGGCGCAAAGGCTCCCTATTGCATCGTCATCATCAACACCACGCAGCAGCCCCTGCTGGCCAGTCTCGACAACCGCGACCTGCGCCGCCGTGTGTTTGAGGCATCGGTGCACCGGGCAGACGGAACAGGGCGCTTCTGCACCTATCCGCTCGTCAGCGAGATTGCACGCCTGCGCGCCGAGCAAGCCCAACTCATGGGCTACAAGAACTACGCTTCCTATTCACTCGAGAAGACCATGGCCAAGAATCCTGAGAACGTCTATGCCTTCCTGCGCCAGCTCATAGCCGCCTACAAGCCCAAGGCCGAGGCCGAGACACGCGAGGTGGAGCAGTATGCCCGCCGCACACAGGGCGAGGACTTCCAACTGCAGCCCTACGACCGCTTCTACTACTCTGCCAAGATGAAGAAAGAAATGCTCAGCATCAGCGACGACGAGGTGAAACCCTACTTCAACGTTGACAGCGTGCAGAAGAACGGCGTGTTCTACGCCGCCAACCGTGTCTATGGCCTGACGTTCAAGGAGCGCAAGGACATTCCCACCTATCACCCCGACATGAAGGTCTTTGAGGTGTGCGACAAGGACGGACGACCCATGGCCCTGTTCTACAGCGACTACTTCCGCCGTCCCACCAAGCGCGGAGGAGCATGGATGAGCGAGTTCATACAGCAGAGCAACCTGCGCCACCTGAAGCCCGTCATCTACAACGTGTGCAACAACGCCAAGGCACCCGACGGACAGCCCTCGCTGCTCACCTGGGACGAGGTGACAACCATGTTCCATGAGTTTGGACACGCACTCCACGGCATGCTCGCCAACTGCAACTACTCCTCGCTGAGCGGCACATCCGTGGCACGCGACTTTGTGGAGATGCCTTCGCAGTTCAACGAGTCGTTTGCATCCATTCCCGAGGTGTTCGACCACTTTGCACGCCACACCGACACAGGCCAGCCGATGCCCGAGGAACTCAAGCAACGCATGCTCAAGTCTATAAACTTCCACTCCGCCTACGCGCTGGGCGAGAACCTTGCGGCTACCTGCCTCGACATGGCATGGCACATGCTCGGCCCCGACGAGTTGCCCACAGCAGACAAGGCCGCAGAGTTTGAGACCAAGGCACTCACCGACATAGGACTGCTCAATCCGCAGATACCACCGCGCTACAGCACCTCATACTTCAACCACGTATGGGGAGGAGGCTACGCGGCAGGCTACTACAGCTACCTGTGGACAGAAGTGCTGGCCGTCAACATCGCCGACTGCTTCAGCAAACGAGGCCCGCTCAAGCCCGAGGTGGGGCAGGACTTCCGCGACAAGATTCTCAGCCGAGGCAACACGGGCGACCTGATGCAGATGTTCAGCGACTTCACCGGCATGGCCTCGCCCGACGCTTCTGCTCTGCTCAAAGCCCGCGGACTGGAGTAAACTCCTATTCTCTTTTTTACAAATGAAACCCCTTCTGTGCAAAATTTGTTCACAAAATCCGTGAACAGATTTTGCACAGTTTTTTTCTTTCCTTCTTGTACCTGTTGGCTGATATAGGTAGCATAACGGCCTGCGTGGTATTTCTGTATCTACATGGCAGTTTCTTAACGTGGTACTTTACGCTCAAATTTTCTAGAGAATTTATGTGTAAAGCTTGGCTTTAAGAAAATGGCTCTTAGCATTGCCGGAACAACGTGGTGCTTTACGTTCAGATTTTGTAGAGAATTTATGCGTAAAATATAGCGTTGTTTTTACGGATGTAAAAGACAGGAAAATATCTTCTGATGTGATTGAAGAAAACAGATTAATTGTTTCTTTATTTCAAGAATTAATTGTAATTTTGTGCCCACTATGGCAGACAACAATACTAACAAACGACACACATCAACCCCCATCAACCCTCAGTACGGGCATTTGCAGCCACAGGCAACAGACATTGAGCGCCTGGTGCTGGGTGCGCTGATGGTTGACAAGGACGCTTTCTCGATGATTAGCGAGATGGTGCATCCCGAGACATTTTATGAACCCCGTAACCAGAAGATATTCCAGGCCATTCAGACGCTGAGCCTGGCGGAGAAGCCCGTGGACATTGCCACGGTGACGGAACAGCTGAAGCGCGACGGCAATTTGGAGGATGCGGGCGGCCCCATCTATCTGCTGGAACTGAACCAGAACGTGGCCTCCTCGGCACACGTGGAGTATCACGCGAAGATTCTGGCGCAGAAATTCTTGGCAAGGCAACTCATTCAGTATGCAAGCAAACTGGAGACGCAGGCTTATGATGAGACGGTTGACGTTGACGAACTGATGCAGGAAGCCGAGGGCTCGCTGTTCGAACTGTCGCAGCGCAACATGAAGCAGGACTATACGCAGATAGGGCCTGTGCTGAAGTCGGCTGTGGATATTTTGCAGAAGGCTTACGAAACGGCAGGCGGACTGACGGGAATCTCAACGGGCTACACAGACCTTGACGACAAGACGTCGGGTTGGCAGGACTCTGACCTGGTGATTATTGCCGGGCGACCTGCTATGGGTAAGACAGCCTTCGCGCTGTCCTTGGCCAAGAATATTGCCATTGACCAGAACATTCCCGTGGGCTTCTTCTCACTGGAAATGAGCGACGTGCAGCTGGTGAACCGCCTGATTGCAAACGTATGCGAGATTTCGGGAAAGAAAATACTGAACGGACAGATGTCGCCCGACGAATGGGACCGCTTAGACAAGAACCTGAGAAATATGGAAGATGCACCGCTCTTCATAGACGACACGCCGGGCTTGTCGATTTTCGAACTGCGAACCAAGGCGCGCCGACTGGTGAGGGAGAAAAAGGTGAAAATCATTATGATTGACTATCTTCAGCTGATGAATGCCAACGGTGTGCGCTTCGGCAGCCGACAGGAAGAAGTGTCCACCATCAGCCGCTCGCTGAAAGGACTGGCCAAAGAGCTGAACATTCCTATCCTGGCATTGTCGCAGCTGAACCGAGGACTGGAGGGGCGCGAAGGACTGGAGGGTAAGCGGCCACAGCTGAGCGACCTGCGCGAGTCGGGAGCCATTGAGCAGGATGCCGACATGGTGTGTTTCGTGCACAGGCCTGAGTATTACCGCATATTCAACGACGAGAAAGGCAACGACTTGCACGGCAAGGCGCAAATCATTATTGCCAAGCACCGTAAGGGTGCCACAGGCGATGTGCTGCTGAATTTCCGTGGCGAGTTCACCCGCTTCGAGAATCCAAACGACAACTACATCCCACCATCGAGCAGTGGAGAGATTCTCGGTTCGCGCATGAATGGCAGTGCTCCAGGCGATTTTGACCCGATGGGACTGCCACCACTCCCAGGTGATAATGTGTTTTAGTAAAGGAGTAAAGGAGTAAAGGAGGGAAGGAGGGAAGGAGTAAAGGAGAAAAGGAGATTGTCTAAAACCTAAATCCGTAAATAGTAAATCCGTAAATAGTAAATCCGTAAATAGTAAATGAAAAGGTTTATTAATTTAATAATGTGTGTGCTCTGCTGCGCTGTGGCTGGTGCACAAGTGCGCGAGTCGGTTTCTATACTCGGCGACTCATATTCCACCTACGAGGGGTATGTGAGTCCCAAGACCAACGAGATGTGGTATTATGCCAAGCATGTAGGCAATACCGATGTGGAAGACGTGACACAGACGTGGTGGCACCAAGTGGTGAAGCAGAACGGGTGGAAGCTGTGCCAGAACAATTCCTACAGTGGCTCGACCATCGGCTACCAGGGCTATGACGGCAACGACTATAGCGAGCGCTCGTTTCTCACCCGCATGGACTACCTGGGTTGTCCTGACATTATCTTTGTTTTTGGCGGCACAAACGACAGCTGGGCGGGCGAACCCGTAGGCGAGTACAAGTATGAGAAATGGAACAAAGGCGACTTCTACACCTTCCGCCCGGCTATGGCCTACATGATAGACCATATGCAGAAGCGTTATCCCAACACCCGCCTGTACATTCTCATCAACTCTGAACTGCGCGACGACATCACAGAGTCTATGAAAACCATTTGCAACTATTATGGCGTGAAGTATATTCAGCTGCACGACATCGATAAGATGAACGGCCACCCTTCGATAAAGGGAATGGCACAGATAGCACAGCAAATAAATGCTGAACTGGCAAGAAAGTAACAGAAAACGACTTCTGTAGCCGTGTTTAATAACAAAATATCACTTTTTTGATTAAAAATCTAATAATTTATTTGTTCAGTTCAAAATAATACATTACTTTTGCAGCCGATTTGAAGAATTCATGTAAGAATTAACATCAAAGGAAACAACAGATGATTAGCAACAGCACAATTCTTAGCATCATTTCTATTATTCGACTGCGATTAGTAGGCGGAAGTGATGATTTGTGCTTTTGAGCAGCGTATTCTATAACGAATATATATGAAGCCTTTCTCACTTCCATGTGTGAAAGGCTTTTTAGTTTTTTTATGAACAAAAAGATTGAACAAAACCAAATGAATGAATTTTAGATTATGAGCGACAGATTGTTTATTTTCGACACAACGCTCCGCGACGGTGAGCAGGTGCCTGGGTGTCAGCTGAACACAGTAGAGAAAATACAGGTGGCTAAAGCCTTGGAACGACTGGGTGTTGATGTCATTGAGGCAGGATTCCCTATTTCAAGCCCCGGTGACTTCAATTCGGTGATAGAGATCTCCAAAGCCGTCACATGGCCGGTTGTCTGTGCCCTGACACGTGCCGTTGAGCGAGATATAGATGTGGCTGTAGAATCGCTGCAATATGCCAAGCACAAGCGCATACACACCGGTATCGGCACCAGTGACTCGCACATCAAATATAAATTCAACTCCACCCGCGAGGAAATCATCGAGCGGGCTGTGGCTGCAGTGAAGTATGCCAAGAAGTTTGTGGAAGACGTGGAATTCTATGCCGAAGACGCGGGGCGCACAGAGAACGAATACCTGGCCCGTGTCATTGAGGCGGTCATCAAAGCCGGTGCCACCGTGGTAAACATTCCCGACACTACAGGCTATTGCCTTCCCAACGAATATGGAGATAAGATAAAATACTTGATGGAGCATGTTGACGGCATCGACAAGGCCATCATCTCGACTCATTGCCACAACGACCTGGGTATGGCTACCGCGAACACTTTCAATGGTGTGCTGAACGGTGCACGACAGGTGGAGGTGACCATCAACGGCATCGGAGAGAGAGCAGGCAACACGTCGCTTGAGGAGATTGCCATGATTCTGAAATGCCACAAGCACTTGGACATCGACACTAACATCAATACCACGCGGATTTATCCTACAAGCCGCATGGTGTCGAGCCTGATGAACATGCCTGTGCAACCCAACAAAGCCATTGTGGGTCGCAACGCTTTCGCGCACTCAAGCGGAATCCATCAGGACGGCGTGTTGAAGAATGTTCAGACCTACGAAATCATCAACCCCAAAGATGTAGGCATCGACGACAACAGCATCTTGCTGACAGCCCGCAGCGGACGTGCGGCTCTGAAATACAGACTCAGCGTGTTGGGGGTTAACATCGACGACGAGAGCCGTATTGACAAGTTATACGATAAGTTCCTCAAGCTGGCAGACAAGAAAAAAGAAGTCAGCGACGGCGACATATTGGCTTTGGCTGGCGCTGACACGGCTGAGACACATGCCGTGAAGCTCGATTTCCTGCAGGTCACTACTGGCATGGGCGTACGTAGCGTTGCAAGCATTGGGCTCGACATCAGCGGACAGAAATTCGAGGCTGCCTCGACGGGTAACGGCCCCGTGGATGCTGCGGTCAAGGCGCTGAAGAAAATCATCCTGAAACAAATGACCATGAAGGAGTTTACCATTCAGGCCATCTCGAAAGGTTCCGACGACATGGGAAAAGTGCACATGCAGGTGGAATACAATGGAAACCTGTATTACGGTTTCGGTGCAAACACGGACATTGTGACCGCATCGGTTGAAGCATATATTGACTGTATCAACAAATTCAAATAATCAATACA
The DNA here is from genome assembly GCA_017619445.1 of Prevotella sp. GTDB lineage: Bacteria > Bacteroidota > Bacteroidia > Bacteroidales > Bacteroidaceae > Prevotella. The sequence goes on along the minus strand of JAFZSI010000037.1, from coordinate 42,911 downwards.
CATATCCATGAACACGTTATTCGATAAGATATGGGACAAACACGTCGTCCAGCAAGTGGAAGACGGCCCGACACAGTTGTATATTGACAGGCTGTATTGTCATGAGGTGACCTCACCACAGGCTTTCGACGGACTGCGTGCAAGAGGATTGAAGTGTTTCCGCCCGGAACGCATCTATTGCATGCCCGACCACAACACCCCCACGCACGACCAGAACAAGCCCATAGAAGACCCTGTGTCGAAGAAACAGGTTGATGCATTGGAAAGTAATGCTCGTGAGTTTGGACTGAACTACTACGGCATGATGTCACCTGACAACGGCATCATCCATGTAGTTGGCCCTGAGAAAGGTCTTTCATTGCCGGGCATGACCATCGTATGCGGTGACTCCCATACAAGTACTCACGGTGCCATGGGTGCTGTGGCCTTTGGCATTGGCACCAGCGAGGTAGAGATGGTTTTGGCTTCACAGTGCATCTTGCAACAGAAGCCCAAGTCCATGCGAATCACCATCAACGGAACGCTGGCAAAAGGAGTGACGGCTAAAGATGTTGCTCTTTACCTCATGGCACAGCTCACCACATCGGGAGCAACGGGCTATTTTGTTGAATATGCGGGCGACGTGGTGCGTCACATGTCGATGGAGGGCCGTCTCACATTGTGCAATCTTTCCATTGAGATGGGAGCTCGCGGTGGATTCATTGCGCCCGACGAAACAACTTTTGAGTATCTGCGTGGACGTGAGCATGCGCCAAAAGGTGAGGAGTGGGAGAGAGCCGTGGCATATTGGCGTACGCTTCATAGTGGCGACGATGCTGTTTTCGACCGCGAACTCTCTTTCGCAGCCGAAGACATTGAGCCTCGCATCACATACGGCACCAATCCTGGCATGGGCATTGCCATTACAGGCCATATCCCTACACTCAACGACATCAACGAGGCTGGCCGTACCAGCTTCCTGAAGTCTTTAAACTACATGGGCTTTACTCCTGGCGAGCAACTGTTGGGCCATACCGTTGATTATGTGTTTCTCGGTGCTTGCACCAACGGACGCATTGAGGACTTCCGCGCTTTTGCATCCTTGGTAAAAGGCCGCAGAAAGGCAGATAACATCACAGCTTGGCTCGTGCCGGGTTCATGGGCTGTTGTCCGACAGATAAAAGATGAAGGACTGGATAAGATTCTTGCGGAGGCCGGTTTCGAAATCCGTCAGCCGGGGTGCTCGGCGTGTCTTGCCATGAACGACGACAAAGTTCCTGCTGGCAAACTCTGCATTGCTACAAGCAACCGAAACTTCGAAGGCAGGCAGGGGCCGGGTTCGCGCACCATACTTGCGTCGCCGCTCGTTGCTGCAGCAGCTGCTGTTACAGGTGTCATTACCGACCCGCGCACACTGATGGCTTAAGCACCAAAAGTTAGCATAGATAGTACTCAATAAACACATCATTAGAGATGAAACATAAATTCAACATCATAACAAGCACGTGTGTGCCCCTTCCGTTGGAGAATGTCGATACCGACCAGATTGTTCCGGCGCGTTACCTCAAAGCCACTGACAAACAAGGTTTCGGAGACTATCTTTTTCGTGACTGGCGTTTCGACAAGGACGGAAACCCTGTGAAAGACTTTGTTCTCAACAACCCTACATATGATGGCTGCATCCTTGTTGCTGGAAAGAATTTTGGTTCTGGCAGCAGCCGCGAACATGCGGCTTGGGCCATTGCCGGCTATGGTTTCCGCGTGGTTATCAGTTCATTCTTTGCAGACATTCACAAGAACAACGAACTGAACAATTTCGTTTTGCCGGTAGTGGTCAGCGAGCCGTTCCTGCAGGAACTGTTCGCTTCCATCCAGCAGAATCCCCGCATGGAGGTGGAGGTGGATTTGCCCAACCAGCAAGTAACCAACAAAGCGACCGGCCGAAGTGAGCATTTCGAAATCAACGGCTATAAAAAGCATTGTCTGATGAACGGACTCGACGACATCGATTTTCTTCTCTCCAATCAAAACAAAACAGAGTCATGGGAAAAAGTCAACCAGTAAAATCTCCCTTCATAGAAATTCTTGACTGTACGCTGCGCGACGGCGAACAGACCAGTGGCGTTTCGTTTCTTCCCCACGAGAAGCTGATGATTGCCCGCATGTTGCTGCGAGATGTGCATGTTGACCGCATTGAGGTGGCCTCGGCGCGAGTGTCTGAAGGTGAGCGTGACGCGGTGTCTATGATATGCCGTTATGCACGACAGTTAGGCTTGCCTGAAAGTGTGGAGGTGCTGGGCTTTGTTGATGGCGGGCGCAGCATCGACTGGATAGATGCTTGCGGTGGCCGCGTTGTCAACTTGCTGACCAAAGGCTCGCAGAAGCATTGCCTTGAGCAGTTGGGCAAGACTCCCGAGGAACACATTGCCGACATTACCCAAAGCATACGCTATGCCGCAGAGAAGGGCATGACTGTGAATGTGTATCTTGAGGACTGGTCTGGCGGTATGAAAGAACATCCCGCCTACGTGTATCAGCTCATGGATGCGCTCACCGCACTTGCCGACAACGATGGCAAACCGCTTGTTCGACGCTTCATGCTTCCCGACACGTTGGGCATTATGAACCCCCTACAGGTGGTAGAGTATTTCAGGAAAATGCTCAAGCGCTATCCCGGCAAGCACTTTGACTTCCATGCCCACAACGACTACGATTTGGCGGTTTCCAATTCGTTGGCAGCTGCGCTCAGTGGCGCAAAAGGACTACACGTAACCGTCAACGGTCTCGGCGAACGCTGCGGCAACGCCCCGCTGGCAAGTGTTCAGGTGATTCTGAAAGACAAATTCAATGCCCGTACCAGCATCAACGAGGGCAAACTAAACGACATCAGCAAACTTGTTGAAGGCTACAGCGGCATTGCCATCGCTTCGAACCAGCCTATTGTGGGCGAGAATGTGTTCACGCAGGTGGCTGGCGTTCATGCCGACGGCGACCGCAAGAACAACCTCTACCAGAACGAGCTTGTGCCCGAACGTTTCGGGCGTCGCCGCGAATATGCGCTTGGAAAAAACAGCGGCAAGGCGAATATTGTAAAGAACCTTGAGGAACTTGGACTGGTGCTTACACCCGAACAGCAAAAGAAGGTGGCAAAGCGCATCACTGAGCTGGGCGACAAAAAGGAAATCGTTACCCAAGAAGACCTTCCTTATATTGTGAGCGACGTTTTGAAGCACGATGCACCAGAAGATAAAGTAAAGTTGGTAAGTTATGTTGTTTCAACGGCTTACGGTCTGAAGCCTGGAGCAAACATTAAAGTAGAAATCAACGGAAAACAATACGAGGCAAGTGCCACGGGCGACGGACAATACGACGCTTTCGTAAAGTCGTTGCGCTACATTTATAAGAAATATCTCGACCGCACTTTCCCCATTCTTGCCAACTATCAGGTGAGTATTCCGCCGGGCGGACGTACCGACGCACTTGTGCAGACCGTCATTACTTGGAACGACAACGGACGGCTCATCCGCACCCGAGGGCTTGATGCCGACCAGACCGAAGCGGCCATCAAGGCCACTTTCAAGATGCTCAACATTTACGAAGGCGAACAAGAAAACAAAGAATAAGTAAAAAAATACCATTCATTATGAAATTAAAGATTGCAGTACTTCCGGGCGACGGCATAGGTCCGGAAATTATGAAACAGGGCGTTGCCGTTATGAACGCCATTGCCCAAAAGTTCAACCACGAGTTCACCTTCGAGGAGGCCATTTGTGGTGCCCATGCCATTGATGTTGTGGGCGACCCATATCCAGAGGCCACGCACGCCGTATGTATGCGTGCCGACGCGGTGCTCTTTGCCGCCGTTGGTGACCTGAAGTACGACCACGACCCCACAGCTCCCGTTCGGCCTGAGCAGGGGTTGCTGGCCATGCGCAAAAAGTTAGGTCTCTTTGCCAACATCCGTCCCGTGGCCACCTTCCCTTGCCTTTTGCACAAATCGCCGCTCAAAGATGAGTTGCTCCGCGGTGCCGATTTCATTGTCATTCGCGAACTTACCGGCGGCATGTACTTTGGCAAACGCTACCAGGACAACGACCTTGCCTACGACACCGACATCTACACCCGTCCAGAGATTGAGCGCATTCTGCGTGTGGGCTTCGAGACAGCACAAAAGCGTAAACGCCATCTCACCGTGGTTGATAAGGCCAACATCTTGGCAAGCAGCCGCCTGTGGAGACAAATTGCTAAGGAAATGGAGCCGCAGTATCCCGACGTGACCACCGACTACATGTTCATCGACAACGCCTCGATGCGCGTACTCACCGAGCCGCGTTTCTTCGATGTCATTGTTACAGAAAACACCTTCGGCGACATTCTTACCGACGAGACCTCCTGCATCACCGGTTCAATGGGTCTGCAGCCCTCTGCTTCGCTCGGCGAGCATACGCCTCTGTTTGAGCCTGTCCACGGTTCATGGCCGCAGGCCGCAGGCAAGAACCTGGCCAACCCGTTGGCACAGATACTCTCCGTTGCCATGCTGTTAGAGCATTTCTCGCTCAACGACGAGGGCGCACTTGTGCGCGAGGCCGTTACCGCCTCGCTCGATGCCAACGTGCGTACACCAGAGATTCAGGTCGAAGGCGGTGCTACCTACGGCACGCGCGAAGTAGGGCAGTGGATTGTTGAGTATATCAACTCTGCACATTGAACTGTCAGCAACGAACAAAATCTTTTAGATACAATACCATGAAAAACCATTTCTATTGTCTTATCATCGTCATGCTAATGTCAGGCATAAACATCTGTGCCTTTGCCGGAGGTAAGGGCGAGGCCAAGATTGTTGCGCAAAGTCAGGGAACCATCACTTTCGTTGTTGACGAGAATCTGTCCGAACCCGCGTCGCTGGACATGACAGACGGTGCTGACCTTGCCGAAATGCTTCTTCGGCAGTTTGGAATTGACGGCGACAGTCTCCAACTCATCGCCAGCAGCTTCGCTGATCAGAGCCTGGCCCACGTAGGCACCGATGTGTTTTTCCGATGTCTGGTCAAAGCCTATGCCGAGCACCGGCCCGTGGTGCTTTCGCCAGACATGATTTGGCTGCTCATCGCTCAGGGCTTCTCGAAATATGTGAATGCCCATGCCGAACAGTTGCGCAGCCTATTGGTAAGCCACGAAGGAAAAATGGAAATTGCCGTCAGGTCACAAAACGACTTGCTTGCCGAAACAGGTGACTGGCCCGCCATTCTCGACGGATTCAACAAACAGATAAGCGCATACACCAAAGACGGCATTGCAGAAACTATCACGGCCAACTTTACCACCACAGGTCTGCCCGAACGATTGGCATCAGAAATCACTCTGATGGATGCAGTCAAGGCCTTTTTTGACTATACGGTGTTCTACTTTGCCTGCGGCATTCCGTCCGTTACGCTCTTAGGAACGCCAGCCGACTGGCGGCTCGTGCTCGAAAAAACACGCAAACTGAGCAAGTACGGACTCACTAAATGGGTCGGGCAGCTCGAACCATTGCTTCAGGAGTTCATCAATACGGCTGAAGGCCGGCCAAACCGCCGCTTTTGGCAGTCTGTAGTGAAGAAACACAAGGTGGATGAGCTGAAAGGAGGCCCGTGTAGTGACGAAAAGCCGACGAAAATCAACGGTTGGATGCTTAGGCTTTTTCCTGACGAAAATGGCAACACCCTCAGCAAAGTCAATTGGAACGCAGATATGGATTCGGAAATGGTGCGAGTGGGCTTCCGTTACAAACGCATCGCCCCTGATAGCTCATTGATAGACGAAACACCCATGGAACTCTACGCAGGATTCGTGGGCGTTGAACAGAACGCCACCTCACTCGCCGTGAAACCCGTCATCGGATGGATGGTGAGAAAAGCAGATTCGGAGTAGTAACATGCAGATTCAGTAATACTATGCCTTACAAACGCCAAGTGATGCTTTGCAAATACAAACCTGCACATTACAATCACAACTCGTAGGTTTACGTTCAAATTTTCTAGAAAATTCTGTCTTATAGCGGCACTTTAGAAAAACCACATCCGACGTTGTTTTTCTAAAGTGCCGCTTTGTGAATACAACGTTTTGCTTTACGCTCAGATTTTCTAGAATATTTGCTCGTATAAATAATTCTTGCAGTAAGAACCATTAAACTAATTTTCTTTATGAAACACTTCACAACCGCACTTCTCGCGATTATCTTCCTCGATGCCTGCACCGCACTGTAGCAGCACATTCATAGTACCAAATTCACTGTTTTCAACTATTACTACTTCTCTCCTTCACTCCTTTTCCCCCTTTTACTGCAAAAATGTTGAAAAACGAGTTCCTTCAAAGCGAATACAAGAGAAAAAACATAATTAATGTTAAGTTCTGTTTGCATTTCCTTTTCTTATGTGTTATATTATCAAACGACGAAAGCAAATAGAGCATGACAGAAAGTACATCTGAACAGATTGTCCGGCAGCTGCGACAGCGAGCCTTGGAAACCAGCCGCCGCCGCGGGATAACGCCAATAGAGGCCGATGACGATGTCATTTACCAGACGCTGATGCCCGCTGCAACGAGCAGCATCATTCTGCCATCCACTCTCTCAGGTGATTATGTATTGCAAAGTTGTTTAACGAGTTTTATCCCCCGAACTGAAATATATTCGCCGAACTCACGTTATAATAACAAACAGAATGAAAAAAAATCATACTTACACCTATTTAGTCCTTGTCACGCTGCTGCTTATTGCCGGGGGTAATATGAAAGTGTCTGCACAGTCACAAATCAGGGGCAGGGTGGTGGATGAGGAAGACTATCCTGTATCCTACGCCACTGTTGCCCTTTTAAACAAAACAGACTCCACGCAGATAGGCGGTGGCATTACAGACGAGGAGGGAGTGTTCGCTATCGCCTGCGATTCTGTTGAGGTGATAGGCAAAGTGAGCTACATCGGCCTTTCCACAGCCATGGTTCCCCTTTACTCTGACAGGGAGAACACGGTGATGCTTCAGCCCGATACACAGATGCTTGAAGAGGTGGTTGTTGAGGGCGACCGTACCTACCACGTTAAGCACACAGCTACAGGAGAGATTTATTATCTTTCAAAATATGCAAAGAAAAGCAAGGATCCCTTCAGGGCACTGCAGGAAATACCGAAACTGAGGATAGATGTCATTTCAAAAAGTGTGGAAACCATTGAAGGACTGCCTTATTATATTCTCGTTGACGGCAAGAGTGTGAATTCGGGCATCTCTCCCATTGACCCCAAGGAAATAGCCTCGGTTGAGGTGATAGAGGCCGTGGATGCCAGATATATGCAAAAGGGCATTAGGAAAATACTGAATATAAGGCTGAAAAAGAAGCGGAAGCCCTACCTGTGGAATGAACTGGGCGGAGCCGTCACGATACCTTCACTCATGCAGTCGGGCAGTTTCGGCGGCTTCGAGACAGGAAACCCGCGATTCTCTGTATATGGCGATCTGAGCTTGTCAAATACTTATCACAAGGAGACAGAAAACTTGATGGATCAGCATGGTCCAGGCTACGACAAGTACAGCGAGGGACAGACAAGGAACAATACGTTGAGGACAGACAGCAAACTGATGGCGAAATGGAACCCAGACGAGAAGAGTTTTATTGGCGGCCAGATAAGTGTGATTGCCATAGACGGTAATTCTTCATACACGGGTAACGGCGTAATGAATCAGGACGGCAGCCACACATTCATCCGAGAATCGCTCAACAAGATAGAATACTACATTCTGACCGCAAGCATGCTCTTCGAGCACGATTTCTCCAATTCACAGAAAATTCAGCTGAACGGTGCCTTCAACGTGAACGGCAACCAGACAAAAGGTGAACAGGAGGAAACCTACAGTGACCTACAGTCGCTTTCAGGCTTTTATCCGTTAGAGTATAAAAACAGACGTACATCATCCACGGTTGACGCTGACTATTCGCAGAATTGGAACAACAGGCATTACCTTGGCCTTGGCAGCTCTTTTTCGTGGACCAATGACAATATAGACAAGATAAGCGACCATGTGCCCGTTTTCATCCACAAGGAGCTGAGCGAGTATCTCTATGCTTCGTTCAGCAGCCAGTTGGGCAAGCTGTACTACATGTGCTCAATAGGTGTGAAGGGGACATGGCTCAATGCCGGGGGTGAATCAAACAGCTACTTCACCCCACATCTTTCTGTCAGCGGCAGCTACCGTCTCGGCAATGCGCATTCTGTCCAGTTCAGCTACAGCAAGACAAGCTATTCTCCCCAAGTGGGAGTGCTCAACCCTTACAACATGTCAACCGACCCAATGGTCATATCCAAGGGAAACCCAAACCTGAAGCCCGAGATGAAACGCCACGTAGGTGGAGGCTATTCGTTCAACCACAACAACCTGTATATATCGTTAAGCGCAAACTTCGAATATGCCTCAGATGTCATCGAGCCTTACGGATATACGGAGAACGGCGCGTTCATAAGCACATATCGAAACATGGGCCACTACGGATTGTTCGAATTCGGACCCAATATCAATTACAATCTCCCCAAGGGTCTGGGGCAGGTACATCTTTCATACACCTGCCAGATTGACTACTTCGAGAATATGAAGCGTAAGGACAGAAGTCTCTTAAGTTGCGGGTTTAACCTGAACCCGAAAAAATGGAACATATCGGGGAATATAGGTCTGACCAGCAGTGAATACACGCCCATTTCAAGGACAAAATACCTGACTCCCAACTTGTCAATGGTATCAGTCAGCTACCAGACAACGCCCAACCTGCTGATATACTCACGCTTATACTGGCTCTTCGGATACAAGTATGAGACAACGACCAGCACGGATTCTTATACGTCTTATTCATGGAGCAGACAGAAACGCACCTGGTGCCCCCTCTTTGGCATACGCTACTACCTGCGCAAGAATCCTAAGCAGAAAATAAGGCAGAACAACACCATCCGAATAAAAGAGCAAGGCATAAAGCTTACGTCGAACTCACGTTATAATAACAAACAGAATGAAAAAAAATCATACTTACACCTATTTAGTCCTTGTCACGCTGCTGCTTATTGCCGGGGGTAATATGAAAGTGTCTGCACAGTCACAAATCAGGGGCAGGGTGGTTGATGAGGAAGACTATCCTGTATCCTACGCCACCGTTGCCCTTTTGAACAAAACAGACTCCACGCAGATAGGCGGTGGCATTACAGACGAGGAGGGCGTGTTCGCCATCGCCTGCGATTCTGTTGAGGTGACGGGCAGGGTAAGTTACATTGGTATGACCACGGCCACTGTACTGTTATCAGGCAGGAGAGAGAACCTCGTTGTGCTGCGCCACGACACACAGATGCTTGAAGAGGTGGTTGTTGAGGGCGACCGCAGCTACCATGTGAAGCATACGGCCAACGGGGAAATCTTTTATCTTTCCAAATATGCGAAGAACAGTGGTGACCCGTTCAAGGCATTGCAGGAGATACCCGTACTGAGAGTAAGCCGCCTTGAGCAGAGTGTAAAGACTATGGATGGCATTACCCCCTTGGTCCTGGTTGACGGGAAGAGTGTTAACTCCGGGATTGCCCCCATCAATCCCAAAGACATTGAGTCGGTAGAGGTGATTGACGTGGCCGATGCCCGTTATCTCCATAATAACGTAAGAAACATTCTGAACATCAGGCTGAAAAAGAAGCGGAAGGCTTATAAATGGGTAGAGCTGAACTCAGGACAGTATATACCCGTGCATCAGGGCAAAGAGAACGTGAGCTTTGAGACAGGCAATCCTAAACTGTCTTTGTATGGGGACTTTTCCTGCGTTTTCCTCCATCATAAGGATTTCAGCATTTCTTCCTGGCAAAAGGATGAGCTTTATTACAAGCGCAATGAGGGCAGATTGCGGAATGACGGTGAAACCGGTTATGGCGAACTGATGCTGAAGTGGACCCCCAATGATAATGACTATTTTGCCGCAGAGACGAGTCTGACATTATCGAGCGACAGGTCAAAGGGCTGGGGAAACGGCTTTTTTCAAGAAGATGCCATCCGCCCGTTTTCATATATGACGAATCACAAGAATAAATATTCTGTGCTCACTTTCAGCGCGTATTACAGGCATGATATAAAACAGGACAGAAGCCTGGAAATAAAAATGTATTATAACCGGAATGAAAACAAACTGGAAGGGAAAACAGAGGAGTCATATACTGATGCGGACCTGTTGTCATCGCTGGCAGACATGCGTTTCAGAAACCACCGCAGTTCGGGCTCGTTGGACGTTGACTACTCCCATAAATGGGATACAGGCAGCGTAGGAGTTGGTAGTTCCACGAGAATGACAATCGACAGAATAGAATTAACGACGGTGTTGCAGCCGCCGTTTGACCACAAGGAGTGGCAGGAGTATGCTTATGCCTCGTATAGCGGCCAGTGGAATCGAATGCGCTTCATGGCGTCTGCCGGCATAAAGGGGACGTGGCTCACAGCCGGTGACAAAAACAGCAGCTATGCAAGGCCCCATGTCTCGCTTAGTATGAATTATTCTTTCAACCCGCTTCAGTCTTTCCGCCTAAGCTACACGCGGACAAACACCTCGCCATCTGTCGGCCAGCTGAACCCCTTTAACACTTCAACCGACCCGTTGGTTGTCATAAGGGGCAATCCTGACTTAAAACCCATTATCCTCCGTGACATAAGCTGTGTTTACCGCCTTTATGCAAATCGCCTGGGTTTCAGCGCCGGAACGAGCTGCTCTTTTTACACAGATATGATAGAAAGCCATGGATATGTTGATAATGGCATATTAATAAGGACATACAGGAATGCGGGAAAATACGCAAGGCTGAACCTGCTGAGTACAGGCATAAACTACAGTCTGGCAAAGGGCTTAGGGGCTGTTTACCTGAGCTACAGCCATTCCTTGGACTTCTTTGAGGACCAGACGGCGAAACACAGCAATTCTGTCAGTCTTGGCGGTAGTCTGAATCTGAAGAAATGGGAATTAAGCTCATTGTTCCAACTGAAAGACTACAGCTACACGGCCATATCCAGTTTGTCATATAAAAGACCTTTGATTTCAAGGGTGGCAGCAGGCTGGCAGGCCACCCGTGAATTGTACCTTGGAGTAAACGTTGATTATTTGTTCGGTAATGTGACAGAGACAACAGTCCGTACAGACACCTGGTCGTCGTGTACGCATCAGGAGCAGTTGAAATGCTGGAGTCCGTGGGTAACCGTGCGCTATACCCTCCGCAGGAATCCCAAGCAACAAATCAAGCTGGGCAATGTGCTGCATGGCTCGGAACAGGGCATAAAGCTGTAAAAAAAAACAGGCTGTAATATGAAGAAATTCCCCTTACGTCGTCAGCATGATTCCATGCAGTGCGGCGTGGCCTGCCTGCAGATGGTATGTGCGTATTATGGGCTTGAGGTTGCCGCGGGTGACGTTGAGCGGCTGTGCCATGCCACGGTGGATGGCGTTTCGCTGAAGGGCATCAGCGATGCTGCGGAGGAATTAGGCTTGCGCACCGTGAGCGGACGCATGAGCCTTGATGAGCTTGGGAATATTCAGCTGCCCTGCATCCTGCACTGGAACCAGAATCACTTTGTGGTGCTCTACCGTGTGCGGCGTGGTCGCTACTATGTGGCAGATCCGGGTAGGGGTCGTATATGCTACAGCCGCGAGGAGTTTGCACGCCACTGGCTCAGCACCTGCCAGGACGGTAAGGATCTGGGCATCGTCATGCTTATAGAGAAACCCTCGGAATTAGCAGTGAGGAGTGAGGGGTTAGGTGTTAAGAGTGATGGAGGACACTTTGGCTTCCGTTTTCTGTTGGGTTATATCCGTCAGTATCGCAAGTATTTCGTTCATATTGCCCTGGGGCTGCTTTTAGGCAGCCTGTTGCAGTTAGTGCTGCCGTTCCTCACTCAGGCCATTGTGGATGTTGGCATCAAGCAGAAGGACATCGGTTTCATCTGGTTAGTGCTCATAGGACAGCTGGTGCTCACGGTAAGCCGCACTATGGTGGGCTTCATCCGCAGCTGGCTGCTGTTGCACATTTCCATGCGCATCAACATATCGCTGCTGAGCGACTTCTTCATCAAGCTGATGCGGCTGCCCATGGCGTTTTTCGACACGAAGCTGATGGGTGACCTGATGCAGCGCATGGGTGACCATGGGCGTGTGGAGCACTTCATTACGTCGCAGACACTGAGCCTGACGTTCTCAATGGTGAGTTTCGTGGTATTCGGTGTGGTGCTGCTGGTGTATAACTGGCTGGTGTTTGTGGCGTTCATGGCGGGAAGCCTGCTGTATGGCGCGTGGATGACGATATTCCTAAGCCGCCGTAAGGTGCTTGACTACGAGTTGTTTGAACGGCAGGCCATAAACAGCAACAAGACATACGAGCTACTCACGTCGATGCAGGAGATAAAGCTGCAAGGATGCGAGTGCCGCCGCCGCTGGGAATGGGAGGATGTGCAGGCTGATTTGTTCGGGGTTCAGATGAAAAGCCTGAAGCTACAGCAGATGCAGGAGGCGGGCAGTGTGCTGCTCAACGAGACGAAGAACATCGTGGTGACGGTCATTGCGGCAGCGGCAGTGATTCATGGCTCCATGACGCTGGGCATGATGCTGGCCGTGCAGTATATCATCGGCCAGCTGAACGGACCCGTAGAGCAGCTCATGGGCATGCTCTACAGTCTGCAGGATGTGCGTATAAGTTTGGATCGCATCGGCGAGATTCACCAGATGGAGGAGGAGGGGAAAGCTCCTCTTTCTGCCCCGGAGGGGGCTGCTAAAGTTCAAAGTTCAATGCTCAATGCTCAAAGTTCAAGGAAACAGGGCATCATGTTCTATAGCGTTAGCTTCAAATATGACTATCACAACCCTCGCTACACGGTTGAGGACATCTGTATCAATATTCCTCATGGTAAGGTGACGGCCATTGTGGGTGCGTCGGGCAGCGGAAAAACGACACTCGTGAAGTTGATGCTGGGCTTCTATCCTGTGAACAAAGGAACGCTCACCATCGACGGGTGCGGTATCAGCACGATGAACCTGCGCGAGTGGCGTAGCCGATGCGGTGTGGTGATGCAGGACGGAGTGATTTTCTCAGAGTCCATCGCCCGCAACATTGCCGTGGATGACGGTGAGATTGACACAGAACGACTGGAGCGCGCTGCGGAGATGGCTTGCATCAGGGATTTTGTCATGAGTCTGCCGTTGAAATTCAATACGAAGATCGGACGCGACGGTGTGGGGCTGAGTCAAGGTCAGAAACAGCGCATACTGATTGCCCGTGCTGTTTATAAGCAGCCAGAGTTTATCTTCCTTGATGAGGCCACAAACTCATTGGATGCCACCAACGAGCGTATGATTGTAGAGCATTTGGAAGAGTTCTACCGTGGTCGCACAGTGGTTGTGGTGGCTCATCGTCTGAGTACGGTGCGAGATGCCGATCAGATTGTTGTTCTTGACCATGGACGTGTGGCAGAAACAGGCACGCATGACAATCTGACTGCCAAGCGCGGAGTGTATTATCGTCTTGTGCGTAACCAGCTGGAGCTTGGGAAGTAGGGAAGGAGTTAGGAGAGAGGAGTTAGGAGTTAGGAGAGAAAAAGCATTTTGATAATCCGTTCCCGCTCGGCCAACTCCAAGCAAGCTTGGTTGACTCTCGCTTAATCGCGGATTTGTCAGCTAACTCCTGCTAACTCCCGATAACTCCCCCAAATATATATCAATACATTATGAATCAGGATAAGATAGAGTTAAGAAGCGAGAAAGTGAAACGCATTGTCGGCAAGATGCCGCGCTCACTGATACTGGTCAGCACCATAGTGTTGGCGGTGTTATATACGCTGTTGGCTGTAGCTGCTGTCTGGTGGTATGTCAGGTTTCTATAGCCTGAATTATTCATGGAGTTATCGGGAGGAGTGCCTTGAGCAGAGCGAAAAAACTGAAGTTATCGCGGTCTTAAGTAATCTGCTAACTACTGTTAACTCACAATGAATTCGGAATTCATATTTTTCGCTTTGCTCAAGGCACTCCTCCAGATAACTCCCGTGAATCATATAAGTTGGAAATCTTTGTCTTAAAGCGTCACTTTGGAAAAACCACTCCCTACGTTGTTTTTCCAAAGTGCCGCTTTATGAACACAATCCATTGCTTTACGTCCAAATTTTCTATAGAATTTGGATGTAAAGCCGAGTATCGGCTGGCAGATGTTAGTCCTTGCACCCGTGAAATGCACCGTGAATAAACTATAATTTTGGCTTGGAGTGGTGAAAATTCGTTGAAAACATTTTCACGGCTGTAAAAAATTGTGTAATTTTGTAACTTGTTAGAGGGCCAAAACGTCTTAGAACGCAAATAAAGGGCCTCTGATGCGATTTTCACAGATTATCGGTAACAGAACGGTAACTAAATAACAGAAGAAAAAACAGATAAATGGACGAGAATCAAACATTCGACAACGGTTTGACCGTTGACAATGACAGAATCATCAGAATCAACATCGAGGAGGAAATGAAATCCTCGTACATCGACTACTCCATGTCGGTGATTGTGGCCCGTGCGCTGCCCGACGTGCGCGACGGATTTAAGCCTGTGCACCGCCGTATTCTCTACGGCATGGCAGGCATCGGAAACACAAGTGACAAACCTTACAAGAAATGCGCCCGCGTGGTGGGCGAGGTGCTGGGTAAGTACCATCCCCACGGCGACAGCTCTGTTTATGGAGCTTTGGTTCGCATGGCGCAGGACTGGAACATGCGCTACACGCTTGTGGATGGCCAGGGAAACTTTGGTAGTGTTGACGGCGACTCAGCAGCCGCCATGCGATACACAGAGTGCCGCCTCTCGAAGATGGGTGAGCACATCATGGACGACTTGGAGAAGGACACGGTGGACATGGCTCCCAACTTCGACGACTCGCTGCAAGAGCCCACTGTTATGCCTACGAAGGTGCCCAACCTGCTGGTGAACGGCGGCAACGGCATTGCCGTGGGTATGGCCACGAACATTCCGACGCACAACCTGGGTGAGGTGATTGACGGCTGCTGTGCCTATATCGACAACCCCGACATCGACACCGAGGGTCTGATGCAGTATATCAAGGCTCCTGACTTCCCAACAGGTGCATACATCTATGGCATTCAGGGTGTGAAGGACGCTTACGAGACGGGCCGCGGACGCATTGTGATGCGCGCCAAGGCTGAGATTGAAAGCCACGAGACGCACGACAAGATTGTGGTGACGGAGATTCCCTACGGCGTGAACAAGGCTCAGCTGATTGAGTATATTGCCGACCTCGTGAAAGACGGAAAGTTGGACGGCATCAGCAATGCCAACGACGAGAGCGGCCGTCAGGGCATGCGTATCGTCATCGACGTGAAACGTGATGCCAACGCCAACGTCATTCTGAACAAACTGTTCAAGATGACCGCACTGCAAAGTTCGTTCTCCGTGAACTGCATCGCATTGGTGAAAGGACGTCCACGCTTGCTGACACTGAAGGAGTGCGTGAAGTACTTTGTGGAACACCGTCACGACGTGACCATCCGCCGCACCCGCTACGACCAGCGCAAGGCACAGGAAAGGGCGCACATTCTGGAGGGCCTTATCATTGCGGTGAACAACATTGACGAGGTGGTGCACATCATCCGCAACTCAAAGACTCCTACCGAGGCTCAGCGCAATTTGGAAAGCCGGTTCAATCTGGACGAACTGCAGTCGAAAGCCATTGTGGATATGCGTTTGAGCCAGCTCACAGGACTGCGCGTTGACCAGCTGCATCAGGAGTACGACGACCTGCAGAAGCTTATTGCCGACTTGCAGGAGATTCTCGACAATCCCGAGCGTTGCAAGCAGGTGATGAAGGACGAGCTGCAGGAGGTGAAAGAGAAATATGGTGACGAACGACGCACAGAAATCAAATATTCGAGCGAGGAGTTCAATCCCGAGGACTTCTATCCCAACGACCCCGTTGTGATTACCGTAAGTCACTTAGGCTACATCAAACGCACGCCGCTCAGCGAGTTCCGCGAGCAGGCCCGTGGTGGAGTGGGAGCCAAGGCCGCCAAGACGCGCGACCAGGACTTTACGGAGTTCATCTATCCGGCCACGATGCATCAGACCATGCTGTTCTTCACACGCAAGGGACGCTGCTACTGGTTGAAGTGCTATGAGATTCCCGAGGGCGACAAGAACTCGAAGGGAAGAGCCATTCAGAACATGCTCAACATTGACAGCGATGACTCGGTGAACAACATCCTGAGGCTGCGTGGACAGGGACTGAACGACCAGGAGTTCATCAACTCACACTACATCGTGTTCGCAACAAAGAACGGTATTGTGAAGAAGACTTGTCTCGAAGCCTACAGCCGTCCCCGGGCCAACGGAGTGATTGCCATCAACATCCTGGAAGGTGACGAGGTGGTTGACGTGCGTCTGACCAATGGCGAGAACGAACTCATCATGGCCAACCGCAACGGACGAGCCGTAAGATTCAACGAACACACCGTGCGCGCCATGGGCCGTGTGGCAACGGGCGTGCGTGGTATGCAGCTTGACGGAGGCGACGACGCCGTGGTAGGCATGGTGGCGGTGAACCGTCCCGACGAGGAAACCATCATGGTGGTGAGCGAGGAAGGCTATGGCAAACGCTCGGAGGTTGAGGACTACCGCAAAACCAACCGCGGTGCCAAGGGCGTGAAGACGCTGAACATTACCGAAAAGACCGGCCGCCTGGTGGCCATCAAGGTTGTTACTGACCAGAACGACCTGATGATTATCAACAAGAGCGGCATTGCCATCCGTCTGGCTGTGGCCGACTGCCGTGTCATGGGCCGTGCCACGCAGGGTGTGCGTCTCATTAACCTCGCTAAGAAGAACGATGTCATTGCAAGCGTATGCAAGGTGATGAGCAGCGAACTTGAGGCAACTGTTGAGGAGGAAAGCCGCGCCCAATGGCAGAAAAAAGCCGACGAGTTCCGTTCTGACTCACAGCCCGCAGATAATGGCGAAGAGAATGTTGTTGTTGACGATGAACCGATTGAGGAATTGGAAATCGACGACATCGAACTGGAGGTTGACGACGAACCCGTAGAATCATAACGATATAAACAACCAAATCAAACAACTGATTATAAACATTTTAGAATAACCTTTTAATTCAAAAGCAAATGAAAAAATTCACTTTGATTGCCTTGTTGGTACTGGGTGCCACTTGTGCATTTGCAGGCGACAGCCCTGCGCTGAAGAACATTTTGAAAGCCAAAACCTATGCGGAGGCTGAATCGATGCTGAATAGTTCGCTCAACGAACTGACAGATGCCGCTGAAAAAGCAAAGGCATACAACAAACTCGTTGACCTGGCTCTGGATAAGTACAATAAAGAAAGTGCTACCCAGACACAGAATCAGGTGATGAAGGAAAACAAGCCTGTTGACATAGAAGGCATGAACCTGGCCGCTCTGAATGCCGTTAAGGCTGCCGTTGAGTGCGACAAGTACGACCAGATGCCTAACGAGAAAGGAAAGGTTGCACCTAAGTTTGCCAAGAACAACAGCACGCGCGTTTGGCCCGTGCGCCTGCAGCTTGTCAATGCAGGACAGGATGCTCTGACCGCACAGAACCACGCTGACGCCAAGAAGTTCTGGAGCGCATTCGTTGATTCTGACGCTGCTTCGCTCTTTGCTGAGTGCGACCGTACAAAGCAGCAGCCTTTCTTCGCACAGGTGGCAAGATTCACCGGTGTATTCTGCTATCAGGACAAAGAAATGGACAAGGCTTTGAAATACACTGAGATTGCCATGAAGGATCCTGAGGAGTTTGAGAACGCTCTGAACCTGAAGGTTGCCATCTTGGGCGATGACCTCAAGACAAAGACCGACTCGCTGACATTCCTGAAGAACCTGGAGCAGCTCTATGCCGAGCACCCGCAGAACAATGCCCTGCTGGAGCGCATCTACAACATGCACAACATGATGGGTGAGAAAGAGGCTGCGCTGAAGGTGCTCGACGATGCGCTGGCTAAGGATCCCAACAACTTCGTTGCTTTGGCTGACAAGGGCATCAACCTGCTCAACGACAAACCCGCCGAGGCTGTTTCTATGCTGAGAAGGGCTTTTGAGCTGAAACCAGACAACGCACTCATTGTTACTTATCTCGCTACTGGCTTGAGCATTCAGGCACAGGACATTGCCGACAAGGCAAAGCGTAACGAGGTTTATACTGAGGCCATTAAATACTTCGACATGGCTAAGGAGCTTGACCCAGACAAGAACACAAGCAACTGGGGTTACAACCGTTACAACGCCTACTATAACCTGTATGGCGAGAACGACCCGCGCACAAAGGCTGCTGAAGCAGAGAAATAAGCTTAACTGAAGACTTAAGAATGGAAAGCGGAAACGGATTGTTTTTCCTTCCGCTTTTCATTCTTTTTCTTTTGTTCTCTCGTTTATCAATCTTTTCTTTATCATTTCTAACCTTAATTTCATTTCCATGTTCCGACTCTACAGCCTTATCGCTGGCTTCATGATTTGTTCCGTTGCCTTTGCACAGGAACAAAACGAAATATATACCATCAAACACACCAGTGTGAACGAAGACATCCTGCATTTTAAAGGGATAAACGAGCTCACCGATAAGGATAAAGCCGGATACTATAATCTGATTGTCGATTCTGCACTCATTTCACCTGCTAACGACGCGGCTGTTTTGGCGTTGAAAGCGGGCATTTTGTGCGATATGTATGACGTGTTGGCAAACAAAGGCATCGAGGAGCGTACAAAATACCGCAAAATGAATCACGAACGCCTGCTCAGGGCTCGCCCTAAGGTGATTGACGCAGGTTTGGATGCCTACCACAAGGGTTATTACAGCAGGGCAATGGACTGTTTCGACCTTTATCTGAATTGTCGCCACACCACGTTGTTCAGCGACTTAAATCCTGAATCTGACCCATACTACGGGCAGTGCGCCTTCTACGCGTCTCAGGCTTCATATCAGGCAAAAGACTACGATGCTGCCAATAAGTTTCTTGCCGTGGCTCTTTCGGATGAGGAATATGCCCAAGAAGCTGCCGAACTGAAAATTGCCATCATCAAAGAGAGCTGCATCACGAAGGAAGACACGCTGCAATACATCGAGGCTCTCGACGCGCTTCATTTGCGGTTCCCCACCAACAGCTATTATTTTGGTCTGCTCATGGAATACTACACCCAACCTGGACATGAACAGGAACTGAAGCAGTTTGTTCGCGAGGAAGTGAAGCTCGACAATATGGACAAGAAGAAATGGGCACTCTATGGTGAGGTTGAGATGGACGACCGCAACTGGGATAAGGCCATAGAGGGTTTCAACAAAGCGCTGGCACTGGATCCCAACTTTCTCCAGGCAATGTTTAACAGCGGGTTGTGCCATGTTTCGAAGGGCATTGACACCAAAGAGCGGCGCTGGTTCACCGAAGGAAGAAATCTGTTGGAGCGTTGCCGTGTGTTTGACCCCGAACGCAAAATCGTAAACTGGGCAAAGCCGCTCTATCAGGCTTACTACCATCTCGGGGAGAAGTCGAAGGCAAAGGAGATTGCCAAAATGGCAAAACTAAAATAGGCGATTTTTCCGTCAATTCTCATACTTTGAACAACAATTCATCATCTTAGAACAACAAACAGCAGCGCCAAAATCGTGGTGTTGCTGTTTGTTTTTCTAAAGCGGCGGTTTATTCGCAAATTTTCTAGAAAATTCAGTCGTAAAGCCGCACTCTGTTTTCACAACTCAATGCTTTGCACAAACAAACCGATTCTTTGCGAGAATAAACCGATGCTTTGCTGTCATAAACCGATGCTTTGGCCAAACATTTTCTAGAAAATTTGCGCTTAATTGATAATATTCTTTAATTAGGTAGCGGTGTGTAGAATTTTATGTGTAATTTTGCACGTGCAAACATTCCGTTTGAAATACCAATATGAAGCGAACGATATTCATGGCGCTTCTCTTGATAACCCTAATACCGTGCATGAACGCTCAGAAAAAAGAGATGGATCAGGCACGGGCTTTTATTAAGAGTGGCAAGAACTTCGACAAGGCTGAGCAATTGATGACAAGATTGCTGAAAGACTCAGCCAACTGGCAAAACGAGAAAATCTATCTTGTTTTGTTCGAAGCCATCCGCAAACAATACGAGCAAGGCAACGAGAAATTATACTTGCGGCAGAAATACGACACGTTGAACCTGTTTGTTTCGGTAAGAAAAATGTTCAACACCCTCCAGACGCTTGACAGTCTTGATGCCAAGCCAAACAAAAAGGGGCGCGTCAATTTGAAATACCGACAAAAGCATGCCGCTTTCCTAATGTCGCACAGGGCAAATCTCTATAACGGCGGCGTTTTTCAGATGTTGAAACAGAATTATGCCGATGGATTCGACTTTTTTGATACCTATATCGACTGTGCACGGCAGCCTCTTTTTAGTAACGAGAAACTCGATTCCACCGACCAAAGGCTTCCCTTGGCCGCATACCGTGCTTTGTACTGCGGTTTCCATCTGCAAGACACGCTAAAGACGCTGAAATACCGCGACCTTGCCCTTCGCGACACAGCAAACAGAAGCTATGTGCTTCAATATTTGGCAGAAACCTATCGGCTGATGGGCAACCAGAAGCAGTATGTCTGCTCGCTTCGAAGCGGTTTCAGCCATGAGCCAACCTTTCCGTATTTCTATCCCCGGTTGCTTGAGCATTTCACGCAGAACAACCAGCCCGACTCGGCCCTGGCAGTTGTTGACCGTCTGCTGGAATACAACGATACGAATGAAGTTTTTCTGTTTGCCAAAAGCAATGTGTTGCTGAACATTGGCCATTATGCCGAATGCATCGCCATTTGCGACTCACTCATCGCGCGCAACGACTCGTTGGCCGACGCATATTTGAATGCAGGCCTGGCATATTCGAATTTGGCCGTTGAAATGGACAGAATTTCAAAGTCGCGCACCAAGCGCAGCCAAATCAAAGGCTACTACAAGAAAGCTCTTCCTTATCTTGAACGTTTCCGCGCGTTGGCTCCCGACCAGAAAGACAAATGGGCTCCTGCGCTCTATAATGTCTATCTGAACCTGAACATGGGTAAGCAGTTCGACGAAATGGACCGGCTGCTGAAGAACAGAGGTTAGGTTCTTCCGGGTTCTTTTAGGGAATACCGCGCTTTACCAAAGACATTCATTTCCGAGCCTTATTTCATCGTCACCTGCTGATAGCCTACCAGCTGCCAGGTGCGTGCCCCAATGGGTTTATAATAGACGAAAGCCTGATAGCGGTTTTCGGTCTGAAAGTAGTTTCCCTCAGAGGGAAGCCCGATAAAATCGCCTTCCGATGATTGCGGAAGCAGATATTGGTAGTTATAGTAGCCTTGTTTTAGCAGAATGGTGGCATTCCACAACTGTTGCTCTTCATCCCACTGCATGTTGTACTGGCTGGTTTCGCCCTCGTTGGTCCAGGCACCGTTGATGACCGGACAAAAGTCAGAAAACGGCGATTTCAACGTGAAATGCACCTTTATGTATTCGCACGTATAATCAATCTCGCTGTTGTAGCTGTTGCGGATAATAAACGCGCCGTCGGCATCAACATCGGTAAGATAGTTGGGTCGCGGCTCATCGGTGAAAAGCCACGCATTGAACAGTTCGCCGTCCCATCTCACCCGCTCAATACCCATGGAATTGCGGTCAACATCCAGCATTTCAAACTTACGGAACTCGTTGCCAGCCTTGAAGATGAGCGCTTTGTTGTGCACCCACTGCAAACTGTGGTCGTTGCGCAGATTGGGGCGCACGTTGACACGTTTTTCAGCGATGCTGTTGATGCCATTCTGATAGACAAGGGTGAAAATCTGGTCATCAGGATTCGTCACACGCACATTATTGTAGTTCACCGTCATGCTCACCTGCTGGTGCTGGGCGTTGTAGTCAATATCGGTGTTGGTGTCAACCGACAGCCCTACATTCATCAGCGGTTCAACCACATAGAAAAAAGCCTCGAGCACCAGCTCGTCGTCGTTATCCTCATCGAAAACGCGCAGACGGTAGTTGCCACTCAGCTTCAGATGGCAACGGTCGTGGGGAATATTGATGCTATAGTGCGTATAAAGCAGGTTGGTGTTGACAGACTGCTCGTAATCGTCAATCAACAGGTCGTTCATTCCTACCAGATAGTCGCTCTCGAAGATTTCCTGGCTCACGCTTCCATCGATTTCCAGATGCTCAATGCGGTATTTCATCCGGTGGAAATCGTGCGAAAGCTCATCAAATCCGATGTAAAGCCGGTCGTTTGTGCCTAAGCGCATGACGGGCATCGAACGCCAGTCGCCATTGACCATCACCTGCAACGACTTCACGTTGTTGCTGAATATGTTGTGCGCGCTGGCCGTGCAAGTCCATGCAGCCACGACGAGCAAGCAATAGAGTAGGGTAATCGTTCGTTTCATAGGCGTTTCTCAATGAAGGATTAATTCGGACAAACCGTTGTTTTCTTCTGAAAAGATAACGAAAAAAGGCGGACGTTATTGCGTCCGCCTTAGTGGATTGTGGTTGTGAACCGCGCGAATTTCACTTTCGCTTATTCACCTTTCTCCATCTTAGCCTTGAGCTCAGCAAGTGCGTCGATGTCGCCCAGTGTGGTACCGGCAGCCACGTTGTTGATAACGGGAGCCTCTTCCTTCTTGGGCTGACGAGCCTTGCGTGCGGGCTTCTCTTCCTTAGCCTCCTCGAAAGTACGGCTGTGAGAGAGGATGATGCGCTTGGTTTCCTTCACAAACTCGATGACTTTGAAGTCGAGCTCCTCGCCCTGCTGGGCCTGAGTGCCGTCTTCCTTCACCAAGTGCTTCGGAGTGGCAAAACCTTCGCCGCCTTCGTTCAAAGCGATTACAGCACCCTTGTCGAGCAGCTCGGTAATCTTACCTGTGTGAACAGAACCGGGAGTGTAGAGCGTCTCATAGGTGTCCCAAGGATTGTCCTCGAGCTGCTTGTGACCAAGGCTCAGACGACGGTTCTCCTTGTCTATCTCCAGAACGACAACGTCGATTTCTGCGCCCACCTGTGTGAACTCAGAGGGATGCTTCACCTTCTTAGTCCAGCTGAGGTCGCTGATGTGAATCAGACCGTCCACACCTTCCTCAAGCTCTACGAAGATGCCGAAGTTTGTGAAGTTGCGAACCTTGGCAGTGTGCTTTGAGCCAACAGGATATTTCACCTCGATGGTCTCCCACGGGTCTTCCTTCAGCTGCTTGATGCCGAGGCTCATCTTACGCTCGTCGCGGTCGAGAGTCAGGATTACTGCCTCCACCTCGTCGCCAACGTGCATGAACTCCTGTGCAGAGCGCAGGTGCTGGCTCCAAGACATTTCGCTGACGTGAATCAGGCCTTCAACGCCCGGTGCAATCTCAACGAATGCGCCGTAGTCGGCGATGACAACTACCTTACCCTTCACGTGGTCGCCCACCTTCAGCTCGCTGTCAAGAGCATCCCAAGGATGCGGAGTGAGTTGTTTCAGACCGAGGGCAATGCGCTTCTTCTCGTCGTCGAAGTCGAGAATCACAACATTGATCTTTTGGTCGAGTTGTACAACCTCGCGAGGATCGCTTACGCGGCCCCAAGAAAGGTCTGTAATGTGGATGAGTCCGTCAACACCACCCAGATCGACGAATACGCCGTAGCTGGTGATGTTCTTAACGGTACCTTCAAGAATCTGACCCTTTTCGAGCTTAGAGATAATCTCGCGCTTCTGAGCCTCGAGCTCTGCCTCGATAAGAGCCTTGTGCGACACAACCACGTTGCGGAACTCCTGGTTGATTTTCACAACCTTGAACTCCATGGTCTTGCCCACGAACATGTCGTAGTCGCGTATGGGGTGAACGTCAATCTGGCTGCCGGGCAGGAATGCCTCAATACCGAACACATCGACAATCATGCCACCCTTGGTGCGGCACTTGATGTAGCCCTGAATAACATCCTCGTTCTCGAGAGCGGCGTTAACGCGCTCCCAGCTCTTGCTCAGGCGAGCCTTCTTGTGAGAGAGCACCAGCTGGCCTTTCTTGTCCTCGGCATTCTCCACATAAACCTCAACGGTGTCGCCCACCTTGAGGTCGGGGTTGTAACGGAATTCGCTGGCGGGGATAATACCGTCGCTCTTGTAACCGATGTTCACGATTACTTCTTTCTTGTCAACGCTAATCACCTTACCGTCAACAACCTGATGGTCAGCAACCTTGTTCAGCGTCTCGTCATAAGCCTTCTGAAGGTCAGCCTTGCTGATGTCCACACTTGTGCCATTCTCAAATTCTTCCCAGTTGAAGTCTTCCAATGGCTGTACGTTCTTTAAATTTGACATGATAATAATAAAAAAATAAGTTTGAAATTAATAAAGTTAGACTTTATGTGAATTATGTTTCCGCGCGTATACGCGAAAGCGGCTGCAAAGGTACAACATTTTAGATACTTACACCGTATCTATAACAGATTATTTTCTCTGGCAACAACTTTTTTAACACTTTTTCTATATTTCTGCCCCATAAACCAATGTCTGTTGTTCTATTTAGTGCATTATTTGTCCAATAATCAACAAATGCAAGCACAAAGTCAAGTGCTGTTTCTGCCAAGCTAAGGATGGAAAAAGCAACGTGAAGAAGTATGTATGAATTCTCTAGAAAATTTGAATGTAAAGTGCCACTTTGTGTTCGTAAAGTGCCACTTTGTGAACGTAAAGTGCCGCTTTGTGAACGTAAAGTGTAGGTTTACTAAAACATAGTAATACGTCGTGGAAACTATACGAAGCGTTGTGTCCTTATAAGAAAAAGCAGGCACACCAACGAGTGATGTGCCTGCTTTATAGAATGTGTATATGGTTAAAGCATTGCTTTAGCCGTTTATTCTATTTAATCAGTTCAACGCTACGTTTCAGGAAAGTATCGAGTGCAGCACCTTTCAACATTCCGTTCTGCAGTAGGGCGAGGTCGATGAGCTGATGAACAATGCTGTTGCCTTTTGCATAGTCGGCAATGAGCTGGTTCTTTTTGTCACGCTGCTCGTCGATGGCCTTCTGCGTATTGCTCCTCTCGTCTTTCTCTTCCTGGGTCAGCTCGTCGTACTTTTTCTTGCTCTGTGCCTGATTGATGGCAGCGAGACGAGCGTCAAGACCTTTCATTTCGGCCTCAATGGGCTTCAAAGCCTCGGCTGTGTTGGCCGTGGCATCGTCGAGTACGCGCTTCAAGAGTGGATGGTCGCTGTTGAGAACCAAGTTGTAGGAGTCGGGCATTTGTCCGTAGAAGGCCATTCCTGGCTGGAAGCGGCTCATGTCTTTCATGCGGCGCATATACTCGCTCTGGGTAATGACAACTGGCTGCGACTGCTCGCCCAAACTCTGCACCTCGACATAAAATTCGGCTTTATCGAGCTTTGGCATCTGAGAACGGAATACCTGTGACAAATTGTCAGCCTGCTCCTTGTCGAGTTCGTTCTTCGGGGCGTCGTCTTTGACAATGAGTCGGTCGATGATATCGCCGTCAACACGGGTGAAGCGGCTCTTCTCAAGCTTCTGTTCGAGCATGGAAACCACAGGTGTATCGAGCTCACCGTCCATCAGTAGCACGCTGTAGCCTTTGTTACGAGCGCCCTCGATGAAGGTGTATTGCTCCTCCTTGTTGTTGGCATAGAGATAGACGAGGTTGCCGTCCTTGTCGGTCTGGTTCTCCTTGATAAGCATCTTGTACTCGTCGAAAGTGAAGTATTTGCCGTCAACATCCTTCAAAAGGGCGAAGTCCTTGGCGCGGTCGTAGAAATCATCCTGCGAGAGCATGCCGTAATGGATGAAAATCTTCAGGTCGTCCCACTTTTCTTCATATTCCTTGCGGTTTTCCTTGAAAATACTGTTCAGTCGGTCGGCCACTTTCTTAGTAATGTAAGTGGAAATCTTCTTCACATCGCGGTCGCTCTGTAAATAGCTACGGCTAACATTGAGAGGAATGTCGGGAGAGTCGATGACACCATGCAGCAAAGTAAGGAATTCGGGTACAATACCTTCCACCTGGTCGGTTACGAATACTTGGTTGCAATACAGTTGTATCTTATTGCGTTGCAGCTCGATATTCGATTTGATTCGAGGGAAGTAGAGAATGCCTGTAAGGTTGAATGGGTAATCTACATTAAGATGTATCCAGAACAGCGGTTCGTCCTGCATGGGGTAGAGTGTACGGTAGAACTGCTTGTAATCCTCGTCTTTGAGTGTTGATGGAGTCTTGGTCCACAGGGGCTCAACATTGTTAATGACATTGTCCTCTTCGGTATCCACCTGCTTGCCGTCTTTCCACTCTGTTTTCTTACCGAATGCAACAGGAACGGGCAGGAACTTGCAATACTTATTGAGCAGTTCCTGGATTTTCTGCTTCTCAAGAAATTCCTTGCAGTCATCGTCGATATAGAGCACGATGTCAGAGCCGCGGTCGGCCTTTTCTGTGTCTTCGATGGTGAATTCAGGCGAACCGTCGCAGGTCCATTTCACGGCTTGTGCGCCTTCCTGATAGCTGCGCGTGATGATCTCCACCTTTTTGCTGACCATGAACGCGGAATAGAATCCCAGGCCGAAGTGGCCGATGATGGCGTTGGCCGTATCCTTGTATTTGTCCAAGAAATCTGTAACACCCGAGAAGGCAATCTGGTTGATATACTTGTCAATCTCTTCGGCGGTCATGCCAATGCCTCGGTCGCTGATGGTAAGCGTGCCCTTCTTCTCGTCGAGACTAATGCGGACGGTCAAATCGCCCAAATCGCCCTTGAAATCGCCCTTTTCGGCCAGAGTTTTCATCTTTTGGGTGGCATCGATGGCATTGCTGACCATCTCGCGCAGAAATATCTCATGATCGCTGTACAAGAACTTTTTGATGACGGGGAAAATGTTCTCGGTAGTAACCCCGATGTTACCTTTTTGCATAACTTTACTTGATTTTATTGTTTATTATCCATGATTCATCCTTCAATATTCTTCCTTCATCCAGAATGTTTTCTGCAAATAATGTGCCAAAATCATGGTATAAGTGTACTAATTCATGTTATTAGCGGTTTCATCGGGCGAAATAAAAACAATCCGTTTTTCCCGAAAATGTACCAATCATGCCAAAAACTTATTAAATTGTTTCATTTAAACAAAATTCAATGTTTTTTGCTACGTAGATGGAAAAAAAATGTTATATTTGCAGACAATTTCACACGGCCATCTATTCTAACATGGAAAAACCAAAAACTAAATCCGGTATAATTGCCGAATACTACTCTGAACATTACAACGAGCTGAAAGCATTCGTTTCGAAGCGTATCCTTTACGCCAGCGTGGCGGAGGATATCGTGCAGGACGTGTTCTTGCGTTTGCTTTCGTCCGACAAAATGATAACGCCCATCACCATGCCCAGTCTGGTTTACACCGTCACGCGCAACCTGATTTACGACTACTGGCGCCATCGCCATTCGGTGGAGGAGTACGAGCATTTCCTCGTGCACAACGGCACAAGCGACGACCTTGACGTGCAGTCGGTCTATTCGGCTGTTGAAATCAACGAGATTCTGGAGCGTGGCATTGCCCGTCTGAGCAACAAACAGCAAGTGGTTTACCGCATGAACATTCATGAAGGCTTGCAGGTAAGCGAGATTTCTGAGCGACTGAATTTGAATTACAAGAACGTGGAAAACCGCCTCGGAGCGGCACGCAAAGAAGTAAGACACTATATGGAACGCATGTTGGCATGATGCACTTATGCCTTTGGTTTTTCCAGATTCGCTAAAGGATTTTAAGTGTATCATTTTAAAACGATGCCCCGGCTTACGATTAACATAAGCCGGGGCTCTTTGCGAACACACGTAACGAATCATTAGTTCTCCTTGAATGCTACAACTCGTTTGAGTTCCTTGTCAAGATAGAACGTCATGGTGAACGTAGTCGTGTCGTTTTCCTTCATTTTGACGCGTTCTATCATCAGCGGACGAGTGGTTGGGCCTTCTTCATATTGAATAGGATTTTTGAATTTCTCGTTTTTACCAGCCATTTTCCTCATGACGTTCACAACACTATCCGTAATGTTGAACGTAGAGTCTAAGTCGTTGTATTTCTTCGAGAAATCATATTCTTCCTTAAGGTTTTCTTTTAGGAAGCTACTCACCAGACGCTCAGCCTTCCACTGCTGGCAACTGACTGCCGTAAGAACTACGAACAGGCATATAAGCATTCTTTTCATAATGATTGTCTTGAACTTGTGTTAGTGTGTTTTTGTTACGCTGGAATGTTCTTGAGAATCTCCAGCAGGTGGTCCCATACCATCTGAACGGTGGGAATCAGGAGTCTTTCATCGGGTGAGTGTACGCCACGCAGAGTAGGACCAAATGAAACCATATCAAGATTGGGGTACTTCTCAGAGAATAGTCCGCATTCCAATCCAGCATGAATGCCAAGCACTTTGGGGTCTTTGCCAAATAGTTTTTTGTAGGTTTCAACGGTGATGGCTGTCAACAGACTGTCGGTTTTCATCTTCCAGGCAGGGTAGCCGTCACCCTGTACCACGTCGGCACCAGCCAGTTGGAAGACTGCCTTTACCGTGGCAGCCTGATTGTCGAGCGCACTCATGACGTTGCTTCTTTGTGACATGAGCACTTTAGCCTGGGTGTCAGTAGTTACAATACTGGCCACGTTGTTTGAGGTTTCCACAAGCCAAGCAAGTTCTTCTTCCTGACACATGGCGAACACTCCGTTGTCAACAGCCTGCATGGCCTGTACAAGTCGAGTGCTCACTTCAAGAGGCAGCACAGGCTCAGCATCAGTACTCTCCATGTTGAATTGCATGGTGTGCTCAGTTACGTGGTATTCTTCTTCCACCTCACTTACAAAAACGTTCCATGCGGCACGTACATTCTCCTTGTCTGCCTCGGGGACACCAAAGACAATGACTCCGTCGCGAGGAATGGCGTTATGAAGCTTTCCTGCATTGAAACTGGCCAGACGCAATCCGTATTTCTCCTGCACTTTATAGAGGAAACGAGAAAGAATCTTCAAAGAGTTGGCGCGTTTCTTGTTGATGTCATCTCCCGAGTGACCGCCAACAAGTCCTTTCAGAGAAGCACGAAGGAAGAACCATCCTTTTGGTGCTTCTTCTTTCTGGAAAGTAAATGTAGCAGTAGTGTTTCTTCCACCTGCACACGACACAAAAATCTGTCCTTCGTCCTCTGAGTCAAGATTGATGAGCATGTCACCCGTCATGAAACCAGCCTTCATGCCTTCGGCACCCGTCAGGCCAGTTTCTTCATCACGTGTGAACACACACTCCAGTGGGCCATGTTCAATATCATCGCTGTCGAGAATAGCCAGTTCAATGGCACACCCGATGCCGTCGTCAGCACCAAGAGTGGTACCCTTTGCCTTCAGCCATTCACCGTCGACATAAGTCTGGATGGGGTCTTTGTCGAAGTCAATCTCCACATCTACCAGTTTTTCGCACACCATATCCATGTGACTTTGCAAAATAACGGTTTTGCGGTTTTCATGGCCTTTCGTAGCAGGTTTTCTGATGATTACATTACCCGTTTCATCGACCACGGTTTCCAGGTTGCGGCTTTCGCCAAACTGCTTTAAGTACTCAATCATCTTTTCCTCGCGCTTTGAGGGGCGGGGAATCTCGTTGATTTTCGCAAATTGCTCGAACACACGAGCGGGTTTCAATGCTGTCATAATTTTTTGTTTTTACTATTATAGTGTGTTTCTATGTGATAATTATCATTAATTCACCACAGTTATATTGCATTATCAAGCTAATAAAAAGTAAAAAGCGCGCTTTTTATTTTGTTTTCTACTTGAATTGCAGTATCTTTGCACCGCAAAAGTACGAAAAAATGATTGAAACCTTGCTATTAAGCGTGTTAATAATTGCTATCTGCATGGCTTTATTGCTTGTTAAGTTGCTTTTCAGGAAGAATGGAGAATTCACTTCCCAGCATATTCACGACAGCAAAGCCATGAAAGATCGCGGCATTCACTGTGTAGTTGACCAGGACCGTGAAGCGCGCAAAAAGGGCAAGGCTTTCTGAGCAACATAATTAAAACAACAAATAACTAACAGAAAATGAAAAAGAACATTTTTGGCACATTGGCCATTGCAGCCGCTGCTACGCTAACCTTTGCATCGTGCAACAATGCTGCACCCAAGGTTGACGAGAAGTCGCAGACCACCGAGAACGAGAACGCTGAACTGAAGATTGCCTACGTTGAGGTTGACTCCATCATGTCGCAGTATGAGTTCTGCAAGGAGTATTCGCTCATTCTTCAGAAAAAGGGCAACAACATTCAGAACACCATCAACCAGAAAGGCAACAACCTGCAGGCCGCAGCCGCTAATTTCCAGCAGAAGATTCAGCAGAATGCTTACACCCGTGAGCAGGCAGAGGCCATCAGCAACAACCTTCAGAAACAGCAGGCTGACCTTCAGGCATTGCAAACCCGTCTGAGCAACGAGTTCCAGGCTGAGACCGAGAAATTCAACAATGCCCTCCGCGACAGTATTCAGCACTTCCTGGCCATATATAATAAGGATAAGAAATATGCGCTCATTCTGAGCAAGGCTGGCGACAACATTCTTTATGCCGACAAGGGCTACGACATTACCAACGAGGTGATTGCCGGACTCAACAAGTCGTATAAGAAAAATGACACCAAGAAGGCTGAAAAGAAAGAAGAAGCTCCCGTAGAGAAAATAGACGAGGCTAAAGAGACAAAGAAATAATAGTTCGACATAATAAGAAAAGGAGGGTGTGACGAATACTGTTTCGCAACACCTTCCCTTTTTTATTGTCAAAATCATACAGTTCTTTTCATAAATTACCCTAAAATCCATCATTCCATGAATCGCAAACAACGATACGAGCATGTGCTGGACTATTTCCGCAACCAGATGCCGGAAGTAAACACAGAGCTGGAGTTTGGCAGCGTTTTCCAGTTGCTGGTTGCCGTTATGCTTAGCGCCCAATGCACCGACAAGCGCATCAATCAGGTGACCCCCGAGCTGTTCCGTCAGTTTCCTGATGCCAATACAATGGCAAAAGCCGATGAAACCGAGATTTTTGAATATATCAAAAGCGTTTCTTATCCCAACTCGAAGGCCAAACATCTTGTGGAGATGGCTCGTAAACTTGTGAGCGACTTCAACGGTGAAGTGCCAGACAATCCCGATGCACTCATCAGTCTTCCTGGCGTTGGACGCAAAACGGCCAATGTTATCCAGGCCGTTGCCTTTGGCAAATCAACCATGGCCGTTGATACCCATGTGTTCCGCGTGAGCCATCGTTTAGGACTTGTGAGCAAACGCGACACCACGCCTTACAAAGTGGAAATGGAACTCACCCGCAACATTCCTATAGACCTTATTCCCAAAGCCCATCATTGGCTGTTGCTGCATGGCCGCTATGTGTGCACCTCGCGCAAGCCACATTGTGAAAAGTGCGAATTCAACGCCATTTGTCCTAAACTCATTTAATAGAATATGAATACTCAAAGAACACTTCAGTTCCTCCGCGACATCAGTGCCAATAACAATCGCCCCTGGTTTATGGAACATAAGGACGAATATCTGGCCGTGCGTGCTAACTTCGAGGAAGACATAGCAAAGGCCATTCTGCGCATTGCAGAGTTCGACCCCTCCGTAGCACACATCACGGTGAAGGACGCCACCTACCGTTTCTATCGAGATACACGCTTCTCGTCAGACAAGTCGCCATACAAAAACCATCTCGGGGCCTATATTGCCGCTCATGGTAAAAAGGCGCTCCACGGAGGTTACTATATTCATTTAGAGCCCGGCAACTGTCTGCTGGCCTGTGGCAACTACTGGCTGCCAACAAACATTCTCACGGCATGTAGAAACGAGATTATGGCAAACATCGATGAGTGGAGAAAGTGCGTTGAAACCGACAAATTCTTGAAGTACTTCGGTAAACCTTGTCAAGGAGAGTGGGGTGGCGCCCGCGGCTTTGGACTGGAATATCTTAAGACCGCACCGGCTGGATTCCCGCGCGACTATGAATACATTGATTATCTGCGGATGAAAAACTATTGCTGTTGGAAACAGGTGCCCGAAACATTCTTTCAGGGTGAGCAATGGTTCGATGAAATGGTGGAAATTTTCAAAGTGGGCAAGCCCATGATGGACTTCATGAACGCCGTTATCGATGACTACGAGTAGTTTTCCTATCATCAAAACGTTATATCCTACCACACTTTGCATTTTTTCTGGAAAAAAACTCGCTTTTGGAGAACAACGAAGCAGTTTTTTTCTTAACTTAGCGGTCGAATAGCGCAACACGCTCATTTGGCCGCATTTTCATTTCATTGTTTAACCATAAAATCAGTAGTACACTATGAAAATTGGTATTCCAAAAGAAATCAAAAACAACGAGAGCCGCGTGGGTATGACTCCGGCTGGCGTTGCCGAACTTATCCGCCACGGACACGAGGTCTTTGTGCAGCACACCGCAGGCGAAAACAGCGGTTTCACCGATGAATCCTATGCAAAAGTAGGTGCGAAGATCCTGCCTACCATCGAAGAAACCTATGCCGTGGCCGACATGATTATCAAGGTGAAAGAGCCCATCGAGCCCGAATATCCATTGGTGAAGCAAGGACAGTTGGTGTTCACTTATTTCCATTTTGCCTGCGACCGTCCGCTCACTGACGCCATGATAAAAAGCGGTGGCGTCTGTCTGGCCTACGAGACCGTGCAGCTCGCCAACGGCGCATTGCCCCTGCTTATTCCCATGAGTGAGGTGGCAGGACGCATGGCCACCATCAACGGAGCCTACTATCTGCAGAAGACCAAGGGTGGCAAGGGCAAGCTCATCTGTGGTGTTCCTGGCGTGAAACCCGCCAAGGTGCTGGTCTTGGGTGCAGGAACCGTGGGACAGGCTGCTGCACGCGTGGCTGCAGGCATGGGAGCCGAGGTGGTTATTACCGACATCTCGCTGCCGCTGCTCAAGATGCTTGCCAACGAGATGCCCGCCAACGTCCACACGCTCTACTCCAGCCGCTTCAACATTGAGCAGGAACTACCCGACGTTGATATTGTCGTGGGCTCTGTGCTTATTCCGGGCGACAAGGCTCCCCATCTCATCACGCGCGACATGCTCAAACTCATGCAGCCAGGCACCGTGCTTGTCGATGTAGCCATCGACCAGGGCGGATGCTTTGAGACCTCACGGCCCACAACCCACAGCGAGCCTGTCTATGAGGTGGATGGCATCGTCCACTACGCTGTGGCAAACATCCCAGGCGCAGTGCCCAACACTTCTACCATCGCTCTGACCAACGCGACACTCCGCTATGCGCTCGCGCTGGCCGACAAAGGCTGGAAGAAGGCATGCAAGGACGACCCCGCACTCTTCAAAGGCCTGAACATCGTGGAAGGGAAAGTCACCTTCAAGGCCGTTGCCGACGTGTTCGGACTGCCCTACGAGCCCATAGAGCTTTAAGATATATTTTCTCACAATAACAGTCAAGGATGCAATCTCCGCAGAGGTTGCATCCTTGACTGTTATTGTACATCACATGTAGCTCAGAACAACATTCCCACCTGATAGACCGCAGCGCTGACCACCCAGGCAAGGGCGGTGGTATAAAGGGCAGCAAAGAGTGCCCATTTCCACTTTCCCGTTTCGTTCTTGATGGCTACGATAGTAGCGATGCAGGGGAAGTAGAGGAGAATGAAAATGAGATAGCAGTAGGCAATGAGGGGAGTGATGCCCTCGGCGAGCATCTGCTGGCGCAGACGCTTATATTTTACGGTGTCCTCGCTGATGTTTTCGTCGCCACCAAAAGAATCGTCGCCACTATAAAGCACACCCATCGTCGAAGCCACAATTTCTTTGGCACCAACACCGGCAATGAGACTTACATCCAGTTTCCAGTTGAAGCCCTGAGGGCGGAACACTGGCTCAATGGCCTTGCCCATGCGTCCGATGTACGATTGTTCCTGTTGTTGTTGCTTAGTCAGGTCGTCGTTGTGGGGGAAATAACCCAATGCCCACACAATGATGCTCGCCACAAGAATGATTCCTCCCATTTTCTTCAAATATTCCTTTCCTTTCTCCCACGTGTGGCGCCCGATGGCCTTGGCTGTGGGCATTCGGTAGGGCGGCAGTTCCATCACAAAGGGTGTGTCGTCGCCTCGCATAACAAACGATGAGAACAGCTTGCTCATAATTACCGACATCAGTATGCCGATGACATAAAGCGAAATCATTACCAGCGACTGATAGCTGACGGTAAAGAACGTGGCGGCTATCATAATATAAATAGGTAGGCGCGCGGAACAGCTCATGAACGGCAGTATCATCATCGTAATCAATCGCGAGCGGCGGCTCTCGATGGTGCGTGTGGCCATCACGGCTGGTACGTTGCAGCCGAAGCCCATGATGAGCGGGATGAACGACTTACCGTGAAGACCCATCTTGTGCATCAGCTTGTCCATGATGAATGCGGCGCGGGCCATATACCCCGAGTCTTCCATGATGGAGATGAAGAAATAGAGAATCAGGATTTGCGGCAGGAATACAATGACCGAACCCACACCGCCAATCACGCCATCTACCAGCATCGAGCGCAGCGGACCGTCGGGCAACGCTGCTCCAACCCAATTGCCCAGCCACTCCACTCCTGCCTCAATCCAGTCCATGGGATACTGGCCCAGTGAGAAAGTGGTCTGGAACATGATGTAGAGAATCAGGAAGAACACGGGGAACCCCAGGTATTTGTTCGACATCACGCGGTCAATGATGTGGGTAGTGCGATAGGTGTCCTGCTTGTTGCCATGATGGAACTCCGCCTCGGCCAGCGCGCCGTGAATGAATCCATACTTCGCGTCCATGATGGCCGTCTCCGAGTCGTCCTTCGTTTCTTCAAGCACACGGCGGGCAGCATGGTCGCGCGCCTTCATAATTTCCGCGCTGTTGGCCAGGCTCCTCACATACCGCTCCGCTTCTTTGTCGTTCTCAAGGAGTTTAATTGAGAGATAGCGGGTGGAGTAGCGCAGGCGCACATTTTCGTCAGCTTTCAGATAATGCTGAATGTGGCGTATGCCGTCCTCAATCTCGTGTCCGTGGTTGATATGAATGTGTCGGGTGGTCTTGTTCTGGTCCTCATACACGCTGATTACCTCGCGGAACAGCTCGTTCACGCCCATGCCCGTCTTGAATGACGTGGGCACCATGGGCACACCGAAAAGCGTTGAAAGGGTAGGCAAGTCAACATGGTCGCCGCGTTTCTCAAACTCGTCAAACATGTTCAGCGCGCACACCATGCGCAGGTTCATGTCCACCAACTGTGTGGTCAGATAGAGGTTGCGCTCCAGATTGCTGGCGTCCAGCACGTTGATGACAATATCGGGGCGGTTGTTGGTGAGGTGCTGACGCACATAGAGCTCCTCGGGGCTGTAGCACGACAGCGAGTAGGTGCCCGGCAGGTCAGTCAAGTTGAAGTCGTAACCCTCGAATTTGGCGTGCGCTTCCGTAGCATCCACCGTAACGCCCGAATAGTTGCCCACACGCGCATGTGCACCGCTGGCATAGTTGAACAGCGAGGTCTTGCCGCAGTTGGGATTGCCGATGAGGGCTACGTGGATGGTGCGCCGCTCGCGCAGAAAAGCCTCCTGAGCATTCTCGCGCACAGTCTTTTCGGTCTTCGGCTTGGGGTCAGCAGACGGGGCGGTTGCCTTCTGTATCACTTCCTCTGTCGGCTGGGCAACATCAGCATCCAGGTCGGCTACAATCTCAATCTGCTCCGCCTCGTCGTGGCGCAGCGACACCTCGTAGCCCATGAGCTTGTACTTCACGGGGTCCTGCAACGGCGCGTTGAGCAATACGTCAACCCGTTGCCCCTTAATAAAGCCCATCTCAATGATGCGCTTGCGGAAACCGCCGTGGCCTTTCACCTTGACGATGATTCCGCTCTCCCCAGTTTTCAGTTCCGATAACTTCATATCAAACGCTTTCTTTCTGCTTGCAAAGATACACAAAAAACAAATGCAACCGAGTTGCATTTGCTGTTGTTCCCACAAAAATACCTAAAAATAATGATGATATGCGTGACTTTTTGCTACTTTACACCTAAACATCATCATCTTTAGTGAGCCTGAGGATAATACTTGTGGCTCCGATGGTGAAGAGGGTGCCATCAGAGATGATGCGGCGCTCGCGGTCGCCGAGGATTTGGTTGTCAACAAAAGTGCCGGTGTTGCTCGGACCGTCGCGGAGGATGTGGCGGAGTCGGCCTTTCTTGTCGCGCGACACCTGGATGACACAATGACAGGTGTCCACGCTGGGGTCAACGGTCTCTATTGGGGTGTTGCACCGTGGGTTGCCTTTCATGTAACGTCCAATCACGTTGTCGCCCATGCGCAGGGGAATTACTTGCTTGTAATGGAATACGTTCTCGATGACCACGATGGAACCACAGCCGTTGTCTTCAGCGTTCTCGTCGGGGTTTTCTTCCTTTTGGGTGTTGCGGAGTTTTGACACGCCCATACGTATGCCGAACTGCTTGTTGCATTCAGGGCATTGGAAAACCAAAGTCTGTCCGGGTTGGTATTTTGTTTCATCAAACGTGATGAAACTGTCGCATTTGGGACAACGTACTCGCTTCATTGATTTGGGGTTATTTAATCATCAGCACCCATGCCTCTGCGAACGGTTTGTTGCCTGCCAGCTGGTGGAGTTTGTTGTAGGCTTCGTTCTGGGTAGCAAACTTACCGTAAATAACTTTTGTGGAAGTGCGCGTAATTACTTGTGCGTCGAAGCCCTGTTTCTTCAATTCATCGGCGTATGCAGCGGCGTTTGCCTTAGTCACATGGCTGGCCAGCACCAGGGTGTAATAGGGCTCAGAATTCTGTGCTTCGGCATTAGAAGCTTGAACCTCCGTCTTAGAATCTTGAACTTCAGATTTTGAACTTTCGGTTTCCTTATTGTTACTTTCTGCCTCTGAGTTGGTGCTTTTGGCCTCGTTGGAAATCGTTGTCGTGCCAACAGTAGCGTTACGCGGCATTACCTTAAGCAGCACGCTGCTGTCAATCGCGGCTGTTGAGGGCGACTTGTCGCTCAACGGATTGGAGTAGAGTAAGAACGCCAGCAATACCACGGCGGCAGCAGCAAGGTTGCGCAGCACGCTTACACGAATACTCACCGTACGAGCTGTTTTCTCCTCAGACTCGTCGTTTTCTGCTGACACGGGCACCTTGTTGTTCTCCTCCTGTGGGGAGGAAGTGGCGGGAACGATAGCGGCTGGCTGTACGTCTGTCTGACGGTTGGGTTGCTGCTTTATCTCGCTTGTCTTGAACGGAACGGTGGTCACTTGACGCTCAATTTCAAACGAACTGAGGGCATAGAGCGAGGGTGTAAGAATGCCTGCCTCGCATGGATTGAACTCAATATTTCCCTCGTTGTTTAGGAAGAGCGTGCCAATGTCGTTCAGCTCATAATTTCCTTGATTCTCAAGATGTTGACGCAGTTCGTTCACCTGGTCCTCTATGCGGTGGATGGCTTCAGGATAGCTGATGTCGTATGCTTCGATATAGGATTGAGCCAAGAGACTGTCGTTGAGCGTCAGCTTGGGGTTGAAGCCCAACGTGCGCAACGGCGGCAGAAACATTCCGTCGCTGTCGTCGTATCGGGCATCAACATGATTTGTCATAAATCCCCCAAGTCCAGGAACTATGACACAATCATTGCTCAATAAAAGAATCTCAATATGTCTCTCAAGTTCAATCACAAGTGCAAAATTAGCGTTTTTTCCCGAAATCTGCAAATAAAAAAACGTTTAAAAACAAAAAAGGCTGCAAATTGTTCTCATATCCCAAATTTTATTCTTACTTTTGCATCTGTTTTCATATTGTACTATCCCAATAGACAAACAATGGACTATAAGAAAACTAAGATTGAAGGGGTCTATATCATTGAGCCGAAGGTTTTCAAAGATGCACGCGGCTATTTCTTCGAAGCATTCAAGAAAGATGAGTTTGAGGCTCATGTTGGTAAGACCGATTTCATTCAGGACAACGAATCGAAGTCAAGCTATGGCGTGCTCCGTGGCTTGCACTACCAGAAGGGCGACTACTCTCAGGCCAAGCTGGTGAGGGTCATCAAGGGATGTGTGATAGATGTGGCTGTTGATATCCGCAAGAGTTCGCCCACGTTCGGCCAGCATGTCATGGTGGAGTTGAGCGACGAGAACAAGCGTCAGTTCTTCATTCCCCGCGGATTCGCCCACGGATTCTTAGTTCTCAGTCCCGAGGCTGTGTTTACATACAAGGTAGATAATATTTATGCGCCTCAAGCCGAGGCAAGCATCCGTTTCGATGACCCTGATATAGGCATCGAATGGCCCATCGAAGCCAAGGACATGCTGCTGAGCGACAAAGACCTCAAGGCTCTCAGCCTGAAAGAAGCCGTGCTGTTCGAATAATTCAGCACTTCCACTTTCGAGAACCCACAATAATATAAAGGTAAAACCAACGCTCATTCATCTTAAAAACCCAAAACTATTCACCAAACAACACCGACAGATGAGAAACTTCACCTATCTTTTGCTGCTTATTGTTTGCCTGGCAGGTTGCAAGAAAACCCGTCAGGAGCAGCCGTCTGCGCCTGTTGTAAAGGAGAACAAGAAAGCCAAGCAGATGTTGCAGGGCATTTGGTTGAACGAAGACGCTGGTGATGTGGCCTTCCGTGCTGTGGGCGACTCTATTCTCTATCCAGACAGCATGAGCATGCCTGTGCATTTCATGGTTATCGGCGACACGCTGGTGCTCAAGGGCGAGAAGACCGTGAAATATCCCATCGTCAAGCAGGGCGAACACCTGTTCATCTTCAAGAATCAGAACAACGAGGCCGTGCGACTGGTGAAAAGCGAGGACCCCGACGACATTTTCTCATTCGAGGAAAAGCGCGTGCTAACCGTCAATCAGCGCAAACTCATCAAGCGCGACACGGTGGTTGTCTTTAACAACGAGCGCTACCATTGCTACGTGCAAGTGAACCCCACCACCTATAAAGTGTATGCCTCATCCTACAACGACGAGGGTGTAGAGGTGCAGAACATCTACTACGACAACATCATCCACATCAGCGTGTTCAACGGAGCGCGCAAGGTGTTTTCAAAAGATTTCTACAAGAAAGACTTTGCCAAGCAGGTTCCACAGGATTTTCTCCGTCAGAGTGTGCTCAGCGACTTTGAATTCGGGCGGCTTGACGAGCAGGGCGTCCACTACAACGCCATGCTCTGCATTCCCGACAGTCCCAGCAGTTATGTGGTGGAGGTCATTATCTCCTATGCCGGCCAACTTTCCCTACGGGTAGATAATGGTAATGCTTAATGAATCATTATTTTTCATTGTGCATTAAAAGAAATCTTTCTGCTTTTTCCAAGTCCTCGGGTGTATCAATACCCACCGTCTCCACATCTGTCAGTCCCACTTTTATTCTATAACCGTTCTGCAGCCAGCGCAGTTGCTCCAGGCTTTCAGCCACCTCAAGCGACGACTGCGGAAGCCGTGTGACCGCGGCCAGCACCTCCGTGCGGTAGGCATATAGTCCGATGTGCTTTAAGAAAGGGTAGTGCGCCGTCCATTCGCCGCGCTCCACACCCCGCACAAAAGGAATCACGCTACGGCTGAAATACATGGCGTAGCCCTGGTTATTGACAACTATCTTTGGCGAGTTCGGGTTTTCAATTGCCTCCATGCAGCCGTTCGTGCCGAAAGGCTTGCCAAGCGTGGCTATCTGCGTCTGCTGGTCGTCGAAACACCGGCAGACCGTTTCTATCTGCTCACGTCGTATAAACGGCTCGTCGCCCTGCACGTTCACCACCACGTCAAACTCTCCGCCAATCTTCGTCACAGCCTCCTCAATGCGGTCTGTGCCGCTCTTATGGTCTTTCGAAGTCATCACCGCGCGACCGCCGAACGCTTCCACCGCATTATATATACGCTCGTCGTCCGTAGCCACATAGCAGTCCTCAATCACCCCGGCCACCTGCTCATACACTCTTTCTATCACACGCTTGCCACCAAGCATTGCCAACGGCTTGCCCGGAAAACGCGTCGAGGCGTAACGGGCGGGAATCACTCCAATGAATTTCATATACTTTGTTTTTATAGGTCTGTTTTTCAACATTAACTATTTGTTTTGCGGCAAAGATACGCAAAACGCATGAAATAACACCAAATTCTCTAGAGAATTTCATCGCCACGTGCTGTTTTATTTTACTAAAGCAATACTTTGCAAAATCAGTATGAAACCCGGGAAGTATTATTCCCGATTTGTTTGTTCAGTTCCTAATAATTATAAATAATGTTTTGTGAAATATGAATAAAGTAAAAAATGTTTTGTCGTGTGGAGGTTTTTTCTTAGTTTTGTAAGTTGAAATCGAAATCCTGACGGATTTTTAATGAAGTTGAACCCCATAAAAACGAAATAAAAGTGAAACATAATATATTATTGGCAATGTTTTTGTTCCTGCCCGTAGCAGGATTCTCTCAGAAAATATCTATAGGCTCGTGCACCACGCGCGACGGTGGTCAGTATAAGGGCGAGATGCTCTCGGGCAAGCCTCACGGCAAGGGAAACACGCTGTTCAAGAACGGTGACACGTTTGAGGGTCAGTATGAGAAGGGTAAGCGTCAGGGCTATGGCGTATATACTTTTTCTGACGGAGAGAAATACGAGGGCGAATGGTTTCAGGACCAGCAGCACGGACAGGGCACGTACTATTTCATGAACAACAACAAGTATGTGGGCCTGTGGTTCCGCGACTACCAGCAGGGGCACGGCATCATGTACTACTATAACGGCGACCGCTACGACGGCAACTGGTATCAGGACAAGCGCAGCGGAAAAGGCAAATACACCTATGCGTCGGGTGCCTACTACGACGGCGAATGGAAGAACGACAAGAAGTGGGGCAGGGGATTCTTCGACTGGGCCGACGGCAGTTCCTACAACGGCATGTGGGTGAACAACGAGCGCTCGGGGCGCGGCACCAACCGCTATGCCGACGGCGACGTTTATACAGGCGAATGGAAGAACGACGTGCAGCACGGCAAAGGAATCTACAAGTTTGCCAACGGCGACGTGTACGAGGGTGGCTATGAGAATGGAGAGCGAACGGGGCAGGGTATCTTCACCTATGCCAACGGTGACAAATATACGGGCCACTTCCAGAATGGCGAGAAAGACGGAAACGGCACGCTCGTGTGGAAGAATGGCGACACCTACAGCGGCGGCTGGAAGAACGACAAGCAGACGGGCCACGGCAAGTTGGTGAAGAAGAACGGCGACGTGATTGAAGGCGGATTCCTTGAGGGTGCGGCCAATGGTGAGGTGATTATCCACCTGGCCGACGGCAGCAAGTTCAAGGGCATCTACAAGAACGGTAAGCGCAACGGTAAGGCCATTGAGGAGGACAAGAACGGCACGCGCTTTGAAGGTTCTTACCGCGACGACAAGCGCGACGGAAAGTATGTGATAAAAGACCGCAACGGCAACGTGAAGGAGAGCGGCGTATATGAGAACG
The DNA here is from genome assembly GCA_017619445.1 of Prevotella sp. GTDB lineage: Bacteria > Bacteroidota > Bacteroidia > Bacteroidales > Bacteroidaceae > Prevotella. Next base: position 1,299 of record JAFZSI010000037.1, on the reverse strand, counting down.
GCAGGAAGAGGAATTGATAATTGAGAATTGACAATTGTTAATTGACAATTGAGAGTTGAGCATTGAGAAACCCTAAATCGTATATAATATGAATGGAACAAAAAAGGTTGCGCCAAAGAAAGCAGCAACGAAAAAAAAGACGGAAATAAAGCATATTGGACTCGTGAAGAACGACCCCTGGTTGGAGCCGTTTGAGGGTGCCATTCAGGGTAGGCACGACCACGCCCTGTGGAAACTCGGCCAGCTGACCCGTAACGGCAAGAAGACGCTGAGCGACTTCGCCTCTGGTCATCTGTACTACGGGCTGCACAAGCAGGCACGCGGATGGGTGTTCCGCGAGTGGGCGCCCAACGCCACGGAAATCTATCTCATCGGCGATTTCAACGACTGGCAGGAGAGCGAGAAATACAAGTGCAAGCGTATTGAGGGCACTGGCAACTGGGAGCTCAAACTCTCGGAGAAAGCGCTGAAGCACGGCCAGCTCTACAAGATGAAAGTGCGCTGGAACGGCGGCGAGGGCGAGCGCATTCCTGCCTGGACGCGCCGTGTGGTGCAGGACGAGCAAACCAAGATTTTCTCCGCACAGGTATGGAATCCCGAGAAGCCCTACACGTGGAAGAAAAATAAATTCCGTCCCAACACCTCTCCATTGCTCATCTACGAGTGCCACATTGGTATGGGTGAGGATGCCGAGAAGGTAGGCACCTACACTGAGTTCAAGGACAACGTGCTGCCGCGCGTCATCAACGACGGCTACAACTGCATTCAGATTATGGCCATTCAGGAGCATCCCTACTATGGCTCGTTTGGCTATCATGTCAGTTCGTTCTTTGCGGCCAGCAGCCGTTTCGGCACGCCCGAGGAACTGAAGGAGTTGATAGACACCGCCCACCAGAACGGCATTGCCGTCATCATGGACATCGTTCACTCGCACGCCGTGAAGAACGAGGTGGAGGGCTTAGGCAACCTCTGTGGTGACCCCAACCAGTTCTTCTATGCTGGCGACCGCCACGAGCATCCCGCATGGGATTCGCTGTGCTTCGACTATGGCAAGGACGAGGTGATTCACTTCCTGCTCTCCAACTGCAAGTACTGGCTCGAGGAGTTCCATTTCGACGGTTTCCGCTTCGACGGTGTCACCTCCATGCTCTACTACAGCCACGGCCTTGGTGAGGCTTTCGGCGGCTACGGCGACTATTTCAACGGCCACGAGGACGACAACGCCATCTGCTACCTGACGCTGGCCAACCTGCTCATCCACGAGGTGAACAAGAACGCCATCACCATCGCCGAGGAGGT
>JAFZSI010000036.1 GCA_017619445.1 Prevotella sp. | reverse complement strand
GATAAACAAATACTTCTTCATAAGGCGTTACTCTTTGGTGATGACTGTTACTGGTCGCACGTAAGTCGTTGAAGGAAAGTCGGCATCGCCCGACATGTCGGGAGTGCTAAGCATCCGATAGAGCAGGTTGCCGTCTGCATCGGTATAGAAGTACCTGCGGGCATTGACAAGTGCCATCCCACCATCGGCCTCGAACAGTGCATTGGCCATTTCGCTGGCCGAATAAATTGCATTCAGTTCAGCTAACGTGGGCAGTCGCCAACCGCTGATACCATCCACGGCAGTAGTGGCAATCAAGTTGCTGATGGCCTCGTTCAGCCCCTCTGCGTCGTAGGTATATGTGGTATGCGACTTGCCTATCGACGCTTCGTTTGGCGAGAGCAACGTGGCGGTTGTGCCATTGTTGGCCAGGACGTAGCAACCTTGATAGAGCGTACCGACAGCAGGCAGGTCGCCGTCACTGCTGCCATTATCATTTGGCGAGTCGCCCGACGTATTGCTGCCGCTTTCGTCGAAGTCAAAGCTGATGGTACGCTCACCCTTCCATTCCGCTCCCGTGATGGTGCCACTCAGCGTTACGCCCACCGTCTCGGTGTACGTCCCCTCGATGTTGATCTTATAGCCCGCCTCCAGTTCGTTGCTCGTCGAGTAAGTATAACTGCGAGTTCCGGTAGGCGTAGTGATGCGCACGGTGATACTCGCTGGCGAAGACGATGACGGCAAGAGATATACCGTTTCTGTAGATTGCCATGTCCTCCCGTCGCTCTGTTTTTCCAGGTTCAGCGAATACGAGCCGCCAGAACCCGCATAGTCACAGCCCACCATGAGCGACTGCCACAGAGGAGCCATCGACACAGAGACTGCCGTAGCCGCCATCGGTATCTTCTTCATCACCACGTTCTGCAACATCATCGTGCGCCGTTCCATGCCCAGCGTCACGGTGTTTGCCTCGCCGTCCATCAGCGTCACCGTGGCCGATGCCGTCATCAGGTCGTCATGCTCATGTCCCTCGCGAAGCGCGATGGCCGATGTGCTGGTTGCATCGTCCGTTGATGGCAGCACATAATCGTCAGCAGACGCTCCACCCACGGCATACACCGAGTACGTCCCTTCCGTCAATGGAATGTTCAGCGTCTGCCCCTCGTCGCCGATGGTCTGCGTGGCCCGACATTCGTCACCAGCAAACACATACACCGTAACAGGGTACGTCACTGTCGCTTCATCAGCAGATTCTCCCGCTCGTGTCCGAACTTGAAGCAAAGAGTTCTTCACTTGCCCGAAGTCGGAGGACATTTCATCGTCCATGACATCGAGCGTTTTCTCACACGCCGTCAACCCCAGCACCGCCAGAGCCGACGCAATCAATGATAATCGTTTCATTGTTGTAATTGATTTGATGGTTATTTGGGACTATTCCCATAAAAAGGCACAAAGGTACAACCGACAACACCAAAAGGACTCCGAAGAAACCCACAAACAGCCCGTCAAGGGTGCAACTCTAAAACTAGTTTAAGAAAAAACTGCCCAAAAGACATAAAATAGTGTTCTCAAACAAACATTTTATCACAATGTTTGGTCAATCCGAACAAAAGTCGTACCTTTGTACCACGAGAACCCGCCAAGCCTCTTTACAATGCTTAAATCGGTGGGTCGTTTTTTTAATTAGGTAATGCTATAATAACGCAAAAAGATAAAATGCCAGTTTCTATGATCGGCGCCTCCCCGTTTGCTTAGTAGCTACAGGCAGCGGGGAGGTTTTCTTTTAGTTTCAGAGCAAAAACTGCAAAAAAGATGTAAAAATGAGCTTCAAAACAGCATTTCCCTTCAAAATGTTTGGCCATCTCAGAAAAAAGCAGTACTTTTGCAGCAACAAATCCCACCACGCTTCTCGTCGCAAGGCCAGCGGACCAGGGTGGGACGTTTCTTTTTATATGGAATATACTAAGCAGCCCATCACCCTCGCTGAACAGATAAACATACTGAAACAGCGAGGGCTTATTTTTGAAAATGAGGAGCAGGCCATAGCCGTCCTCAACCACATCAGCTATTTCCGTCTTGCCAGTTATTGGCGTGTGATGGAAGAGAACAGCCGCATACATCGTTTCCGAAGCGGAAGCAGATTCTCGTCAGTCCTGACACTTTACAACTTCGACAGAGAACTGCGTTCTTTGGTATTCAATGCCCTGCAGCATATTGAAATTGCATCGAGAACTAAGATCAACCAGCACTTTGCCATGACATACGGCTCCTTCTGGTTTATGGATTCCACGCTTGCTGCCAACGAATACCGCTACAATAAGAATCTGGAATCTCTGCGCACGGAGTTAGGTCGCTGTCGTGACGAGTTCATTTTGGAACACTTCAGGAAATACGACTCACCCGAATTCCCACCCTCATGGAAGACGCTTGAAGTTGCCTCATTCGGCACACTTTCCAAGCTCTACAACAACATGAACGACTTCAACCTGATGAAGCGTGTGGCTCGCGATTTCGACATGCCCCAGCATGAATATCTGCGCAGTTGGTTGGAGAGTCTCACCATCGTCCGCAACTATTGTGCCCACCATGCCCGTCTTTGGAATGCACACTTTGCCGTGCGTCCAAAGATAACGTCACGGATGCGCCAGCGATGGATAAACAATTTCAATTTTCCTATCGACCGCCTCTATCCTCAACTTTGCTGCATCGCCTATTGGCTCAACAGCATCAATCCCCAAAACACTTTTGTTGAGGACTTCAAATCACTTCTGAATAGATACCCTGCCGTGCAACCCTCCATGATGGGCTTCCCTCGTGGATGGGAGAACGAGCCGCTGTGGCAATGAAAGTAGAAAAGAGCAATATGACACACCAATCAAACAAGCACTTTAACACCTACAAGGAGGGACTGGATCTGGAGGTCCTACGGCGGTACTGCGTGGAGCATGGAGAAGTGAGGACGTTCCTGCGCGGCGAGACGCTGGAGAATGTGGGTGAGTAATTAGACCGACGGACATAGAACGACATAAGGAAGCATACATCCCTTTACGAACATAAGGCATCAACCACACAAAATGCGAGGTTGGTGCTTTTTTTGTAAATATTGTTGTTTGTTTAAATCTTTTTCGGCGTTTTCGAGTCTTTATGACAGATGCATCTCAAAAAAGTAAAAACAATGAATCAAGAAAACAACACCACAATGAACAGACTCACAGAACACCTGCGACGGGAACAGCCTCACTTGATGAGGTATGCCTGTTACCGCCTTGGTGACGCAGACGATGCAAAAGATGCGTTGCAAGATGCTTACTTGAAAGTTTGCAGCAAACTCTCTGACGAGAAAAGTAGTGAGG
>JAFZSI010000035.1 GCA_017619445.1 Prevotella sp. | reverse complement strand
GGCGGAGTCCTTCAACGCAAAAATCAAGGCTTTCAGAACACAGTTCAGAGGTGTGGGGGACATCAGGTTCTTCATGTACAGGCTGGCCACCCTTTACTCTTGATCAGCCGGCTTCACCAACCAGAAAAATCCGCTGACCCCCTATTGCCGCTCCATTTCATATTCAGCAATGCCCCGGGCAGCCGCATAGGCGGTGGTCCAGGCTGCCTGGAAATTGAAGCCGCCGGTAATGCCGTCGATGTCGAGCACCTCGCCGGCAAAAAACAGCCTCGGCACCACGCGGCTTTCCATCGTGTGCGGATTGACGTCGCTCAGGGCAATGCCGCCGCAGGTCACATATTCGTCCTTGAACGGCGCGCGGCCCGCAATCTGACAGGTGTAGTTCGTCAGCGTGTTGGCCAGGCGGTTCAGGTTCTTGCTGCCCAGCTCGCGCCAGGTCAGCTGGGCTTTGTCGTCTATACTCTTGGCCAGCAGATGCTCCCACAGCCGTTGCGGCAGTTCCGTGAGTCGGGCGTTGCGCGGCTGGCGGCTGCCGTGTTGCCGGGCCAGTTCGTGCAGTCTCTCTGCGGCCTGCGCCGCGGTCAAGCCCGTCCAGTTGATGCTCAGCGGCGACCGATAGTTGTTTTCATACAGATGGCGCGCCGCCACGCTCGACAGGCGCAGGATGGCAGGTCCGCTCACGCCCCAGTGGGTGATGAGCAGCGGCCCCGCGGCGCGCAGGCGAGTGCCCGGGATGAGCACCGAAGCCTGTTCGGCCACCGTTCCCGTGAGCGCGTGCAGGCTGCTGTCGTCAATGGTCAGCGAGAACAGCGACGGCACAGGCTCCACCACCCTGTGGCCCGCCTCCGTCAGCCATTCCAGCATTTCTGCGCGTGGTGCGCCGCCGGTGGTAATGGCCACGAAGTCGTAGTCGCTGAGTTCGCTCAGCGAGCCGATGCGTTGGCCCGTCACCACCCGAATGCCCAACCGCCGCGCCGTGCTGGTGAAGCACCTGACAATGGTCTGCGCGTCTTGCGAGGCGGGAAACACGCAGTGGTCGGCCTGCACGGTGAGGCTCACGCCGTGACTTTCAAACCATCGCATAGCCTCGCGGTGGCCGAACATGCCAAACAGGCGTCGCATGAGCCGGTGACCCCGCGGATAGACAGCCGACAAGTCGCTCACATCCTCAAACGTGTTGGTGCAGTTGCACCGTCCGCCGCCCGAGATGCCCACCTTGCGCAGCACGTGCTGGCTGCGCTCATAGATGGTGACCTCCATTTGCGGGGCCATCTCCTTCAGGTTGACAGCCAGGAAGAATCCTGCCGCCCCGCCGCCTACTACTGCTGTTTTCATGCCGTTTTCCTTTACTCCTTTTCTCCTTTCCTCCTTTTCTCCTTCAAAAGTAGTGCTTTTTTCCCAACTGACCAACTTTTTCCCTGCTTTTGTTGAAAATCTATAACTCTGAGTTAAGAAAACACCACCGAACGCCGTTTTTCCAAAGTGCCACTTTGTGCGCAAATTTTCTAGAAAATTCGTGCGTAAACCATCACTTTGTGCTCCTCGCATTGAGCTTCAGAAAAACAACGCTTAGCTTTACGATTCCTAATGAGCCACTTCGCGTTCAGATTTTCTAGAAAATTTGCGCGTAAACCTACAAGTTATGTTGCCCGTAGCTGAATTCGCACAGCTAACTCGCAAAAATGCGCCATTTCATCGGCGTTTTTCGTACTTTCTTGTAAATTCTTGTAAATTCCAAAAGTGAAAAATGTGAACTGAAAAGTGAAAAATGTGAACTGAAAAGTGAAAAATGTGAACCCCACGTGTTTACAAAGTGTACTTTTGTGTATTTTGCGTACTCAAATTATTTGGAACATTCATCGTTTTTCCCTATATTTGCCGCTGAAACCACGATGACGCTATGAAACAGACTCATCTTGACCGTTCTTTCTTTGCATCTGGAGATGCTGATACTCAATTGCGGCGGATTACAATAGCTTTTCCCTTCGGCCAGCGACCGTTGGTTCCACCGAACATCCAGCGGAACGGGGGTGTAACTCAAAGACTTGCAGAACAAGCAGAAGATAGAATCCAATAGGATTGAACTAAATAAAGTTGGAATCCGGCAAGCATATATCACACCGTATGTGCTTTCGCCAAGAAACGCAATATAACCACAATAGAGAGATGGCTTTTCGTGATAGATTGACAAACAAATAGACGATAAATATGAAGAATAGTGAAACAACAATGCAAGCATTAGGTCAACTGCAAGCCTGTGATCCCGAATATGTGAGACTTGTCACACAAATCTCAGACCTTTGGGAGGATGCGAAAAATAAGGCTGCGCTTGCTATCAATACAGAGTTGCTTGATGCTAACTGGCAAACAGGTCAGTATATCGTAGAGTTTGAACAAGGAGGTAAGGCAAAAGCAAAGTATGGAGATAGGCTATTGGTTAACCTGTCCAAAGACTTGACAAGATTGAAAGGTCGTGGTTTTAGCCGCTCTAACCTTACTTATATGCGCAAGCTGTATTTGGAATTCCCAAAATGTGAGACGCTGTCTCACCAATTGACGTGGAGCCATTATTTTGAATTGCTAAAATGCGAAGACTCTTTGGAAATGCAGTTCTATATGAAGGAATGTATCAAAGAGAGATGGAAAGTCAGAGAACTGAAACGTCAGATGAAATCTTCCCTCTTCCAGAGACTTGCGCTCAGTGCAGATAAAGAAGGCATACTTGCTCTTGCACATGAGGGGCACCAAGTTCATTCACCATCTGATATTATCCACGACCCATACGTTTTAGAGTTTACTGGCATCCCGCAGCGAAAGCAGTATAGGGAATCCGAGTTGGAACGAGCATTGAAGGACAATATGGAAAAGTTCTTGCTGGAGTTGGGCAGAGGCTTCGCATTCATGGGACGTCAATATCTTATACCAATAGGAAGCAGACGTTTCAAAGTGGATTTGGTCTTCTATAATGCAATATTGAAATGTTATGTTTTGATTGATTTGAAACGGGCAGAGATAAAGCATGGAGATATTGGCCAAATGAATCTCTATCTGAATTACTTCAAGAATGAAATTTGTCAACCTGACGATAATCCTCCCATTGGTATTGTTTTAGGTGCAAGGAAAGATGAACTGTTGATGGAATATGCTCTCGAAGGCATAGACAATCAACTTTTTGCAGCGCGTTATCAGCTTTATCTTCCTAATAGAGAAGAGCTTCAAGCTCAATTGAATATGTTACTTGATAATACAAAAGAAGATAAGTAGTTATGTTATTAGGAGATAAGATTAAAGAGCTCAGAGAAGGGCAAGGCTTATTGCAACGACAGTTAGCGGCATTCTTGGAGATTGATACGCCGATTTTCAGTAAGATTGAGCGTGGTGACAGAAGGGCAAAGCGTGAGCAGGTCATCAAACTTGCGGAATATCTGCATCAGGATGAAAAAGAAATGCTCACCTTATGGTTGGCAGACAAGTTCATTGATGCCGTTGAGGATGAACAAGAGCGTGACCTGTGCAATGATGCTATTATTGTCGCACAGGAGAAAATAAAGGCATTGTAATCATAGGGATAGTTGTCTTACAACTTACATTCACAATCATTGAAAGGTTTTTTAAAAAATTACCATATAATTGGCCATTAATTGCTTTTCCCTACGGCCAGCGACCGTTGGTTCTCATAAATTAAAAATTTATGACAGATTAACGATTAATTAACGGCAATTTATGTTGAAAACTCAAGATTCTCTTGGTTTTTCTCTCACTTATTAGATAAAATCTTCTCGTTGACTTCGTCTTCCTCTGTCGCGACTCGGCCATTTAAGCGCACTTAATGGCTCTCGCTGCTCCTTCGGTTCGGAAAAATCCAAATAAATTTGGTTTTTCTCTCACTTATTAGATAAAATCTTCACGTTCGGCAAAGAAAACAAGTTTTCTATGCACTCACTTACTCAGATTTTTCGTACCTTTGCAGCCTAAAATCAAAAATAAGAAGCAAAATGGCATATCTTTTTTCTTCAGAATCAGTATCTGAGGGCCATCCCGACAAGGTGGCCGACCAGATAAGCGACGCGTTGGTGGACCAGTTTCTTGCCTACGACCCGCAGGCGCGCTGCGCCATAGAGACGTTTGTCACCACTGGCCAGGTGGTCATCATGGGTGAGGTGCGCTCAGAGGCTTATATCGACCTGCAGACCATTGCCCGCAACACCATTAAGCGAATTGGCTACACCAAGAGCGAATATCAGTTTGACGGCGACTCGTGCGGCATACTCACAGCCATTCACGAGCAAAGTGCCGACATCAACCGCGGCGTGGACCGTGCTGAGGAGGCCGACCAGGGTGCCGGAGACCAGGGTATGATGTTTGGCTATGCGTGCAACGAGACCGAGAACCTGATGCCTGTGTCGCTCGACTTGGCGCACCTGCTGATGCGCACGCTGGCAGAGATTCGCAAGGAAGGCCGCGAAATGACCTACCTGCGCCCCGATGCCAAGAGTCAGGTGACAGTGGAATACAGCGACGACGGCATTCCGCAGCGCATTGACACTATTGTGGTGAGCACGCAGCACGACGAGTTTGACACCGACGAGCGTATGCTGGCCCGCATCAAGGACGATGTGGTGAACATTCTCATTCCGCGCGTCAAGACCAACATACACAGCGAGAAGGTGCTGCAGTTGTTTGGCGACGACATCAAGTATTACGTGAATCCCACGGGTAAGTTCGTCATTGGCGGTCCTCACGGCGACACAGGTCTGACGGGCCGCAAAATCATTGTAGATACCTATGGTGGCAAGGGTGCGCACGGTGGCGGTGCCTTCTCGGGCAAGGACTCGAGCAAGGTGGACCGTTCGGGTGCCTACGCTGCCCGATGGATTGCCAAGAATATGGTGGCCGCGGGTGTGGCCGACGAGATGCTGGTGCAGGTGAGTTATGCCATCGGTGTGGCCGAGCCGGTGAACATTTATGTGAACACCTTCGGGCGCAGCAACGTCAGCATGACCGACGGCGAGATTGCCCGCGAGATTGGCCGTCTGTTCGACCTGAGACCCAAGGCCATTGAGCGTGCCCTGAAACTGCGCCAGCCTATTTTCAGCGAGACGGCGGCCTATGGTCACATGGGACGGCAGCCGCAGGTAATCAACAAGACTTTCACCAGCCACTATCATCCCACGAAAACCATTGAGGTGGAACTGTTCACCTGGGAAAAGCTCGACCGCGTGGAGGAAATAAAACGGGTGTTTGGAGTATAGGAGGAACCCACCCCAACCCCGCCCCCCCCGAGGGGGAGGGGAGGGAGGTAAATTGTTAAATAGTCAAATGCACAAATAAATTGTAAATTGTACATTGTCAAATTGTAAATAAAACCAGGTGTTTTTGCTTCTTAACGACACAATACCGACATCCAAGTCCCAGCATGTGGCACAGCCGACGGAGGCCGTGCAGGCAGCACCGTCGGCAGCGCAGGCTGAGACGGAGGAGGGAGCGCAGGAGAATGTCACGCCGAGTCCGGTGAGGCAGGTGACGCGGCCCGTCAAGCCGCGCCATCCCTACGAGGTGTTGCGTTCGTTGCCGCCCGATGCCACGCCCGCCCAGCAGGACTCAGCCATTCAGGCGGTGTTTCAGCCCGAGGTGATTGAGCGAAGCACGCGCCCCGACACGCTCCACATGCCTGGTCATGAGCCTGGCAAGAGCATCGAGGAGGTGAGCCTGGCCAAATACTATCGCGAGAGTTTCTTCTCCAAAGACTCGCTGTTCCACCCCGAATTGAACGGTGGCCGCTATGGTGTGGCCGGCGACCCCGTTCCCTATACTATGCGCAACGACAACGTGATTACCAGCCTGCTGCTGGGCTGCCTGATTGTGGCTTTGCTGTCGTTTGCCCACGCCCGCGGTTTTCTGCTGCGTCAGGCCAAGAGTTTTTTCTACGTGTCGAAGAGCGGTCCCAAGAGTGTGACCGAGACCACCGGCGAGATTCGCCTGCAGTTCTTCCTCGTTGCGCTCACCTGCCTGCTGTTCTCCATCCTTTGTTTCTTCTATGTGCGCGAGTATGTTTCCGAGACGCTCATCCTCTCGTCGCAGCACCAACTCATTGCCATCTTCTTTGCCGCTATGGTGGTCTATTTCCTGTTCAAGGCAGCGCTCTACTGGTGTGTGAACTGGATATTTTTCGACAGGAAAAAAAATGAACAATGGATGAAGTCGCAGTTGTTTGTTTTTGCGATGGAAGGATTGGCCCTGTTCCCGATGGTTCTGTTGCAGGTTTATTTCAATTTGTCGATGCAAAGTGCGGTCATTTATGCCCTAATTGTCATAATTTTAGTGAAAATACTGTCATTTTACAAGTGCTATCTCATCTTTTTTAAGGGAATTGGTGTCGTTTTGCAAATATTTTTGTACTTTTGTGCGCTCGAAATCATTCCTCTACTTTCGTTGGGAGGTATTTTGGCTCTGATTGGTAATTATTTGAAAATAAATTATTAGGACAATAATGGTAAAAAAGATTTTGGTATCGCAGCCCAAGCCGGCAAGTGAGAAGTCACCCTATTATGACATAGCAAATGAATTTGGCGTTGAGTTGGTATTCCGCCCGTTTATCAAAGTCGAGGGATTGTCGGCAAAAGAATTCCGCCAGCAAAAAATAAGCATTCTTAATCATACTGCTATTGTATTCACCTCCCGTCATGCTATTGACAATTTCTTCAAGCTGGCCAAAGAAATGCGCCTTACCATCCCCGAAGACATGAAGTATTTCTGCGTAACCGAGCAAATTGCCCTCTACATTCAGAAATACGTGCAGTATCGCAAGCGCAAGGTCTTTTTCGGTGAGACAGGCAAGATGATTGATTTGCTGCCCTATATGGTGAAGCATAAGGCCGAGAAATATCTCATTCCCATGAGTGATGTGCACGACGACAGCGTGAAAAACATGCTCGATGCCAAGAAACTGCAGCACACCGAGTGTGTGATGTACCGCACCGTGAGCAACGATTTCACCGAGGACGAAATCAAGACCTTCGACTACGATATGGCCGTGTTCTTCAGTCCGTCGGGCATCAACGCCTACACCAGCAACTTTGCGCAGGATGTGCTGGAGAAAGTGGCTGTGGCAACCTTTGGCCCCACCACTGCCAAGACCGCGCGCGATGCCGGGCTCCGTCTCGACCTTGAAGCACCCTCGAAGGAGTTTCCCTCAATGACGGGTGCCCTGAGAGATTTCCTGAAACGCCAGAAGTAAACAATACTTCCAGCAACTCCTGTCAGCTTAATAAAACAAGGAGGAATGATGAAAGAAGCAGGAGAACAGGCCGTCTGCCGACTGGCTAAAAATGAGCGCATCAGCAGCAAACTGCTCATCGACCAGCTTTTTGGCGGTGGCGGAAGCCGTTCGATGGCCGCTTTCCCCATTCGTATGGTCTATTTGACCGTGAGCCGGGCAGCAGACTGGCCGCCCGTGAAAATCATGGTCAGCGTTCCCAAGCGGTGCCTCAAGCATGCTGTGGAGCGCAACCGTGTGAAACGTCAGTTGCGCGAGGCCTATCGGCAGAACAAACAACTGCTGTGGCAGCGCATGGGCGACAACTCCGAGAGAACCTTGCTGCTGGCATTCATCTGGACAGATAGTAGTCTGCACGAAACGGCACAGGTAAACAGGAAAATGAGAAACCTGCTGACAAGAGTGAGCGAGAAACTATGAGAAAAGTGCTATCATGGCTGCAAACAGCCCTTCACTGGCTTTCGATGGCAGTTGTGGCGTTGTTGCTGGCTCCCATCTGGTTTTACCAAAAGGCCATCTCGCCCTTCACCCCACCCTCATGCAGGTTCACTCCCACATGCAGCGAGTATGCCAAAGAGGCACTCCTAAAGCACGGACCCGTGAAAGGCTTGTGGCTGGCCGTCCGCCGCATACTGAGATGCCACCCCTGGGGCGGCTCGGGATACGACCCGGTACCATAGTTGGACGATAGGACAATTAGACAACTGGACTATTGGACAATTTCAAAATTGTAAAATAGTGAAATAGAATAATTGTAAAATAGTGAAATAGATAAAATAGTAAAATATAATCATGCGAAAGAATTTTGTAGAAGAACTCCGCTGGCGCGGAATGCTGGCACAAATGATGCCGGGAACAGAAGAATTGCTCCAAAAAGAAATGGTGACAGCCTACCTGGGCACCGACCCCACAGCCGACTCGCTGCACATCGGCCACTTGTGCGGCATCATGATGCTGCGCCACCTGCAGCGTTGCGGCCACAGGCCCATCATCCTTGTTGGAGGCGCCACCGGAATGATTGGCGACCCCAGCGGCAAGAGCCAGGAGCGCAATCTGCTCAACGACGAGACACTACGCCACAATCAGGAGTGCATCAAGCGTCAGGTGGCAAAGTTCCTCGACTTTGAGTCAAAGGATGAGAATGCCGCCCTGATGGTGAACAACTACGACTGGATGAAAGACTTCACCTTCCTTGACTTCGCCCGCGAGGTGGGCAAGCACATCACCGTCAACTACATGATGGCAAAGGAAAGTGTGCAGCAGCGCCTTAACGGCACAGCCCGCGACGGACTGTCGTTCACCGAGTTCACCTATCAATTGCTGCAGGGCTACGACTTCCTCTACCTCTACCAGCACTACGGTGTGAAACTGCAATTGGGCGGCAACGACCAGTGGGGCAACATGACCACAGGCACCGAGCTCATCCGCCGCACTTTGGGTAACGAGGTGGAAACCTTTGCCCTCACCTGCCCGCTCATCACCAAGAGCGACGGCAAGAAGTTTGGCAAGACCGAGAGCGGCAACATCTGGCTCGACCCACAGCGCACCACACCTTACAAATTCTACCAGTTCTGGCTCAACGTGAGTGACGAGGATGCCGAGCGTTACATCAAAATATTCACCTCGCTCGACAAGGATGTCATCGACGCACTTGTGGAGGAACACCGCCAAGACCCAGGCCGCCGCATCCTGCAGCGCCGCCTGGCCGAGGAAGTAACCATCATGGTGCATTCTCAGGAAGCCCTTGACATGGCCATCGAAGCCTCCAGCATTCTCTTTGGCAAAGCCACGAAGGAAGCCCTTCAGCATCTCGATGAGCAGACCCTGCTCGACGTGTTTGACGGCGTACCCCACTACGACATCACCGCCGACCAGTTGGGACAGCCTGCCATTGAGCTGCTCACACAGGCTGCACCCGTGTTCCCCTCCAAGGGTGACATGCGAAAGATGGTGCAGGGCGGTGGTGTAAGCTTGAACAAGGAGAAGCTCACCGATTTCTCTCGTGCCATCACCACTGATGACCTCATCGACGGCAAATACCTGCTGGCACAGAAGGGCAAGAAAAACTATTTCCTCATCACCGTGAAGTAACCACGGTTCCCGAGAGGAAATCCCCACATTTCCTGAATCACAAAAACGTCAGTACCCACCAAGGTGCTGACGTTTTTGTTATTTACCCTCAACCACAGGCAACAAATGAAATATGAAATTTGAAAGATGAAATAAATAACTCTCGACGAAGCGATTTTTCATTTTTATTCCTCCCTCCGCCGAACAACCATCACTGAACAGCCACGGGAACGCACACCTATTGATGTAATCATTGGATTGAACTCTCATATTCTTCCACCGTTCCCCGTCAGGCCCGTATTCAAAAGTGGCAATGGTGGAGTCACCGGGCACACCCTTCTCCATGCGCCCTATCTTGCCAAGGGCATTATAGGTGTATGCCACGCCGATGCTGTCGGCGCTGCCCAGCATGTC
>JAFZSI010000034.1 GCA_017619445.1 Prevotella sp. | reverse complement strand
CTTTACTTCTTTTCAATACAATCCCCCGTTGATGCTGATTACCTCGCCCGTGATATAGGCGGCCTCGTCCGACGCCAAGAACGCCACCACGGCTGCCACCTCCTCGGGTTTTCCGAAACGGCCCACGGGCACCAACTTCTTCAGCTCGTCCTGTGGGAGCGAACTGGTCATGTCGGTCTCGATGAATCCGGGAGCCACCGCGTTCACCGTCACGCCCCTCGGAGCCACCTCCTGCGCCAGTGCCTTGGTGGCACCGATGAGTCCTGCCTTGGCGGCACTGTAGTTGGCCTGCCCGGGCAGCCCCTTGATGCCCGAGAGCGACGAGATGTTGATGATGCGCCCGCCGCGCCGCCGTGGCATCATGTGCTTTAGCAGCCGCCGCGTAAGGTAGAAGAAACCGTTGAGCGTGATGTCAATGACGCTATGCCACTCGTCGTCGCCCATCATGAACAGCACGTTGTCGTGGCGCACACCGGCATTGTTCACCAGCACGGCTACATAGTCGTCGGGGTGTGCTGCCTCCCACGCGTCCATGGCCGCGTCCACCTGTTGCTTGTCCGACACATCAAACTTGAGCAACTCGGCCTTGCCGCCCTGCTGCTCAATCATGCTGCGTGTCTCTTCGGCTGCCGCTTCGTTCGAGCGGTAGTTGATAATCACGGGCATACCCGTCTGCGACAAGCGCAAACAGACTGCTCTCCCAATGCCCCGCGAGCCTCCTGTCACAAGTATATATTTCATCTCAGTATTCTCTTTTTTTGCGTGTCGTCTGCCATGAGGGTAGCCCCCTGAATGCAGAAAACAGTTGCAAAAGTAGTGCTTTTTTTCCAAAACACACTTGTTTTTTTGCAAAACTTACCATTTTCGCACCTTATTTATAGTTATTTTTCCGTTATTTCTAAAATCTTTGATTTTAAGTCTCCCCGCTGTGTGTGGAGAACGGTAGGGGAGCGCTACTTCCAATGCTTTTTCCTGACAAACAAAATGAATACGCTTTTCTTTCAGATTTTGTATGGATTATATCACGGATTTAACGCAAAATTAACATTATACAGCCTTCTTGAACCCATCAGGAAATTTTCTCAAGCAAATACGCGAATTTTGAAGAATTGGTTAAAACGCTTCATTTCAGTGGGTTATGAAGATAAGCCATCAAACGGTTTTCGTAAAGTGGCACTTTAAAATTCTAAAGTGCCACTTTACGAGTTTCACGATATGCTTACCCGTGGGAAATGTGACCTTTGTGCGCGCAAAGTTGCTGCACAAAACCGCAGTTTTGTGCAAGAAAAGGACAAAAAACCGCCTCCTTGATGCTCGCGTTCACGATGAGGACAACAAAAAACATGCACAAAATCCTCGTTTTGTGCATGTGTTAGTTCCAGAATCAAACTTAAATTGAATCAAGTCGATGTAATGAAAATTCAAAAATTAATTTTCATTAACAACTACCCATTCCTCAACTCCTTCTCTCCATCATTTCTTCTTATAGTAATCATTATACATTTTGATACCGAAGATGATGAGGCTGCAAACCGTGGTGATGAAGTTTGTAATCAGCAGAGCCCACAGAATCTCGGGCTTGTGCAGCAGGCCCTGCATCATGAAGCAGAAACCGCCGACGGCCATCATCAGGAAGCCTGGCAGCGAGATGCCGTCGGTGTTGCGTGTCCTAATGGTCTGAATGGCTTGCGGCAGGTAGCCCAACACCAGGCCAATACTGGCAACCCATCCGCAGATTTGATAAATTACACTTTGTTCCATATTCGTTTTGTTTTTCGTGGTTCCTATCCGTGTGTTTCGTAGTGCTTGCAAAAATAGCAAAAAAACGCTTTCGTGGGTGCGGTTGTTATGTTTTTTTAGAAAAAAAAGTGCGATTTGCTCAGGTCCAGAACTCCTTTTCGCCCGTTTCGGCCATGCTGCCGCCACATTTGGGACAGGTCTTCCGGTCCCAGATGCTGATGCGGTCGCTGCCGCAGTGCAGGCACAGACGGCCCACCTCGCTGTTGAACGAAGGGGCCACGTCGCCGATGATGCCGCCCACCACCAGCTGCTGAATGGTATGGCAGTCGGGACAGCTCACGGCAGTTATCTGCTGCCGGAACAGTCCGCGCCCCTCATACGCCTCAGCTTCGTATCCGCACTCGCAGCACCGGTATTTCTTTTTCCACGCCATAATCCGTTGAACAATAATCCCTCTGCAAAGTTACGAAAAAACGAGAGCAGAACAAAAGAAATTCATTTCTTTTTTATGCCGAGTGCAAGTAACTTCGACGAAGTCAAAGTTACGAAAAAACGAGAGCAGAACAAAAGAAAATCATTTCTTTTTTATGCCGAGTGCAAGTAACTTCGATGAAGTCAAAGTGACGAGAAACGAGTGAAATGTATAAGAAACCTGTTTCTTTTTTATTCCATGGGCTTAATCATCGACTCGATGAACTGGATTTCCTCATCGGTCAGTCCGTATTTTGCATATAGGTCGGCGTCTGTCCAAGGACGTGTAAAGTCTTGGAGGGGAGCATAGCGATAAACTCCGGACATTGCATTTTGAGTATTCTTAATCAATAAAACTAAAAATCTAAAGAATTTTGTTTTCATATAAGATAATGCATTTTTAGCAATTGTTTCACTATCAAATGGACCAATAACTAAGTAGGTTTCAGTACAACAAGACATTGGTGCCACATAAAAGGGGTTATTTATAATTTGATGAGGGTAATTGTCGCCTGCACCATAGGCCTTCGAAATTAATAATTTGTGACAATTAATCAATGCTACCCCTTGTTTGATTTCTTCCAAAGATACATGTCCAATTCCTTTAGTTTGCCATTGATAGTAATATATGAGCACATCATTCTTTTTGGGAGTAAGAGAAAAATCCAACCGTACTCTTCTTGCACTATGTTCCTCTCGAGTGTCAAATCCAAAAGGATCGTTATTGCTGATTAACGTAGCAAACGAAGGCTCTTTTTTTGATAAGACCTTCCTTAATGCCGATATTGCTTCGTTAAACCTTACAAAAACATCACCATCTTGTTCAACTAAATATCTATTGCAACTTGATTTTTTATCATTACACGAAGAATCAACTTTACATTCCCCGTTATAACCCTTGTTCCATAAGAAATAACATATACCACCTTTTATCTGAGCAGATGGAAAACAGTCAGTTGATTGAACAAAGTCGTGTAAATATGATATTTGAGTGTCATGTATCATCATGTCTCTAAATTCATCAAGTCCTTTTCCTCCTGAATACCACCGTGCAGGAATAATAACGGAAACATAATTGGGTGATATCTTTTTTGCAAGATAAACAAACAGATTATAGATTGCTTTTGAAGAATCACCTCTTCCTCCTCCATCCATCACCTGATACGGCGGATTTCCAACAATTGCATCGAATTTCATATTTTCGTTATTATTAATTTTCCAGAAATGTTTGCCATCCTTCAGGGTGTTGACAACAAACGCTGGGCGTTCGGTTATGTTTTGAATTAAGTCTTTGAAATATTGTGCATTCACTCTCACATCGCGGAAACCTGCAAGGGTGCGACGGGTGATGCTGCGAGCCATCGGCGTCTTGCACACCACAAGGATGTTCTCCTCGATAGCAGCATCCCACAGGCTCATGGCGAAACCGTGACTGACCTCTCCATATTTCGCTCTGGCTGCCTCCACACGACTGCGATAGACGTTGTAGGCAACATAGAGAGGATAAAGACCGCTCTTGGAGTTGATTTCAAGAATGTGGCTATCCGTGCGGAATACTTTCTTGGTCACTTGGCCTTGGTCAACAAAGCGGGGCACTTGCAGCGTGTCTTTGAACTCCTCGTCGTAGAACGTCCAGCCACCCAGACAGTCGCTCATGTGCATGTTGACCACACGCCAGGGCGTGAGCACGGTCTCCTTGTCGGGGTTGCGGAAGGTGTTGAAGATGGCGGCAATGCGCTCGATGCGCTCTTCGATGGTGAACTTGTCGGCAGCACGTGCCATCTCACGAATACGCTTGCCTGCCTCACGGAAAATGTCGGGCTCGTAGTATTTCTTGAAACGCTCGAACACCTCCTTGGTCACACCTTTGGGCATGAACTCTTCCCACGACTGATCGTCGATGAGTGAGGCGAAATTGTCGATAGTGATTTCAGTTTCTTCGTTTTTCACCTCTGCTCCATATATGAGCAACGGCATACGAATGGAGATGCCACGAAGAATACTGATGGCCTCCTTGCGTTGGTTGCTCTTGGCTTTCAGTTCTTCAAGCCGTGCACGTTCCTCGTCGGTAAGGTCTTTCTTTTTCTTCTTATCTAACTTTTCTTTTTCTTCGTATTCCTCGTTGGTGAAGCCCTGTCGGTTGACGTCGATGTCGCCCGTTTTTGCCATCGCCTTGGTCTTGCCGATGATGCCCTTCAGGTCGTCGAAGTCCTTGAGTTCAACTTCGGTGAGTTTCAGCAGTTCGTCGTTGTAGAGTGCACCGTCCTCAAATCCGCACCGCACCACCTTTTCAATCTGCGCCTTCTTCAGTTGGCTCATCATCTTGTTCACGTCGTAGGGTTTCATTTGCGAGCCTTCGATGGAGATGATGGGGCAGAAATTGAGGAAGTCGCCCAAGATGCGGCGGTCTTCATCGGTCTGCTTTCCAGCCTTGGCACTCACTTTTGCGGCTTCGGCCAGCACGCGCAGGGTGCGGTCGGGAGCGAAGTCGAAAGCATAGCAGTCGGTCTTCATGCGCCCGTTGCAGGTGAATGGTGTCTGCACGCGGAAGATGGTCTGCATGTAGTTGGCGGCAGAGGTACTGAACGAGCCTGCCATCATGAACACGCCCGTCCAAGGTTTTATACTCACGCCTGTGGTCAGTCGGCCACACGAGAGCGTGATGGTGAAGGTCTGGTCGGGGTCGGGGCCTATTTTCTCGTTCACCATCTTCAGGGCCTCGGCGTTCTCCTCGTCCTCATCGCCATTGCCGGCCACGTTGACGATTTGGAAATTGCCAAACACGGGGTGGGCTTTCAGTTTTGTGCTAAGAGCCCTTGCCGCTGCCACGCCCGGCACCATCCAGAGCGTATGTCGGAATATGCGACGGAACTTGTCGTTGGCATAGGGATAAAGGCTGTCCTTGTCTTCCTTGCAGAGCAGGTTGAGGAAGTTGTCCACATCGTGCTCGTGAATGAAACTGTCGTCGTCGCGTGTGCGGAAGAACTCGCGGAAGTTGAATGCCTTTTCGTCCTCGGCATATTCGCTCATGAGTGCCCCGAGGTCGTAGGTGTAGATGTTGATGGCTGGCAGCGACTCGTAGGGGTTCAGCTGGCCGGGGTTGAGCAAGTCCCATTCGGTCTTTGCCCGTTGCTCCATCACGTAGTCCCAAGTGAATATCTCGTTCTCGCTATAGTCGTCGAAGAGATTGAAGGGCGTGCCCGACAGTTGCAGCACCTTGGTCTCGGGTTTGGAAAGTTCCTGAATGACGTTTGTGCCAAGTTCGGTCTTCGTGCCCTCGTGGGCTTCGTCAATAATGAGGAAGTCCCATTTGGTCTTGAACACGTCGATGTTCTTGTCGAACTTGCCGCCCACCTGCTCGGAGCCTCGCAGGTCTTGCATGGAGGCGAAATAGACGTAGTTTTGGCCTTTGGCAGCCAACTGCTCGAGGCTCTTGAAGGTCTCGCCCTTGTTGCGCGAGCCATAGTGGTAATCCTTGCGGTCATAGAATATCTTGCCAAAATCCTCGAACCACCCTTCATCGACCACAGGGCGATGGGTGAGGATGAGGGTGCGATGGAACTGTTCTTCCTTCACAACCTGCAAGGCAGAGAGTGTCTTACCGAATCGCATCTTGGCGTTCCAAAGCATCTGGTTTCCCTTGCGGAACTGCTTGCGCGTCTTCTTTATGGCATCACTCTGTTCAGGGCGGAACACAATGGGGTTCTGTGTGTGGGTAACCTCGCCACGTGGGATGCTGTCAAGTCCCTCCTTAACGGCATGGATGGCCTTCTTGACGGTTTCAAGGTCACAGCAATACCACTCGCTGGCGCCCTTCACGCTGTCGAACGTCTTCTTCTTCACACCCGAACGCTCCAGCACATAATGCACCTGCTTGTCGTTGAAGGTGAAAATCATGCCACTACGCATGAAGATGGCAATTTCGGTGTAGAGCAACTGATAGGCAACGCCCGCCGTCTTGGTGTATTGCTGAATGCGCTTGTGGGCAGCCTTCTGCAAAGCCTCGCTGTTGCCAAGCAGGTTGCTGCCATCGTCGTCGGCCAAGGTTGCCTCGCCAATCTTCACGCAGTCTTTGTGCCATTCGTCGTTGATGGCGAAGACATAAATTAGTTTCGATTTGAGTGACGAACTGAATGTAGCCATAGTCGTTTTATTTCAAAAGGTCGATGTATCTGATTTTCCGGTTGTTCTCCTTGGTCTTGGGGTCTTTGTTTCCCCAGTCGCGAATGAGACAGTAGAGACCGTTGTGCTTGCGGATGTTCTCCTGTTGGCAGCCGGGGCAACTGACGATGTGCTCCTCTTCGCCGAAGAGTGTCATCATCTTCTCGGTCACGCCATCGCGGCATGAGTCGGGAACGACTCCTTTCAAGCCGTCCATCTGCCATAGGTTCCACGAGATGATGTAGGCGATGTAAAGCATCGACTTCAGCAGCGGACGTTTGCCGAACTTCGCTTCGTAGTAGTCGATAAAAGTATAGAGCAATGCCTCGCGTGCCAGCAGCAGGTTGTCGCCCTGCCACTCGTAGCCGTAGATGTTCTTGTAAGCCACCTGTGCCCATTCGAGCCAGTCGCCCGAGGTCTCGGTGTTCTCGCTCACCACACGCAGTTTGCGGTCGAGCAGTCCTATGCGGTTCTGAATGGGTATCTGTTCGCCCGTGGTCGTATCGTAACGACTGACAAGATAGGGCGCCTCGCCGCAGGTCATTTCCATGCGTGTGGCACGGACATAGTCTTTCCAAGTCTTTTCTTTGGGGAATTCTATTGTGTTGGGATTTGTTTGCCAAGTATGGTTTGTGTCGTCTTCAACATTGAAAACATCCTTTCGACCAAACCATGCTTCATCCACGAGATTGTTTTGTGCGTTGCAAACCCATGAGGGCGTAAACACCTCGGCCATGTCTTTGGCCCTGTCAGTCTGCTGCCCCTTTGATTTCAGCACACGAGGCCTGATTACCGCTCCATGTTCGCCCGTTATCAACTCTGGGAGAATCTCGGAATGGTAGTCATACAAACTTCCTAACCCCTCATAGTCGTGAGTGGCCCAGAAGATGTTCCGTCCTGTGGTATGGTCGCGCAGCAGTGTCGCCAACACCTCTGCCGACAATACCTGCAGGCCTTCCTCGCGTTGGAGGGGATTTGAAATCGCCGACTCCTGAGATGCGGATTTCGAATCCGCATCAACGCCCGTTTCTTTGTCTGGCATTCTTTGCGCTTATAGCAAATGGCAAAAGCACTTATCGGAACTCTTTGGGCTTATCAGCATCAAAGCCTCTATACACAGTAATAGCGTGTCCGCTCTTACCAGATATAGAGGCCCTGAGAAAGCCCAGATGAATGATAAGTGACGTCCACGCTATAAGCGCGGACATTCACAATTATCGGTATTCATCTTAGATTAAGAAATTTCTCAGGTTTCTATATCTTCCTAATAACTGCTCATGTCGTTATTGATTTTCCACAAAAATCGCATCGCCGCCTCCGCTGAGGCATAAGAACGATGTTCAAGTGCAAAGATAGTGATTAATTCTGAAAGAGAAAAAGAATATAGACGAAAAATCAAAGGAAGGGGTGAAAAGTCTGTTTCATTTTCTCTTTCTGCTGGTTGCAGCACAAAAAACATCGGAATATGATTGGCTGCTCAAATCTTTTTTTGTATTTTTGCCAACGGAACCACAGATTACACAGATGAAACCGATTTTACGCTGTGCTCAATAGTAAATATCAACTCTCAACTTAAAAACTTTTTGATACTATGATAGCCATTTACACCATCACCTCGGAGCTGCACGACGCGAAGGCCGTTGATGCGGCCACACAAGTGTTTCTCAACAGCCTGAACATTGACTACAGTATGCAGGGCACTGACTTCAGTTCTTTCGGAGAACATGCGCTCGACCTGATTTATGTGCGGACGGGTGGCACAGAGGGTATTTTCAAACGTTTGTTGCCTGAGTTGCTGAAGCAGATGCAGAAGCCCCGTCCGTTCCGTCTGCTCACTTCGGGCAAGAGCAATTCGCTGGCCGCGTCGATGGAGATACTTTCATATCTGCGGCAGCAGGGGCTGAGCGGTGAGATTATCCACGGCGATGCCACCTACATCAGCCGTCGCATCAAGGTGTTGGCACAAGCTGGCGAGGCTTTGTTGCGGTTGCAGGGTTGTCGTTTAGGCGTTGTGGGTGAGCCTTCGGACTGGCTCATATCAAGTCATGCCGACCGTGAGGCTGTCAATAATAGTTTGGGCATAGAACTGGTTGACGTTCCGATGGAGGAGGTGATAGGGGCGTTGGATAACAAGAACTGCGAGAACGGAATAGCTGGTGCCGAGACCATCTACCATGCGTTGAAGAAGATTGTGGAACGTCATGGGTTACAGGGCTTTACCATCCGCTGCTTCGACTTGCTGACAGCTGTGCGCAATACGGGTTGTCTGGCGTTGGCGCGGTTGAACGCAGAGGGCGTTGTGGCAGGCTGTGAGGGCGATGTGCCCGCGCTGTTGTCGATGACCGTGGTCAATGCTTTGCTCGGTGTATCGGGCTTCCAGGCCAATCCCGCAAGCATCAATCCACAGACAGGCGAGATGGTGTTTGCCCACTGCACCATACCTTTGAATATGGTGGAGCGCTATGAGTTTGACACGCATTTCGAGTCGGGCATCGGTGTGGGCATACGTGGCTACATGAAGACTGGACCCGTTACCATCTTCAAGGTGTCGGGCGATTTGCAGCGTTGTTTTGTGGCCGAGGGCGAGTTAGTGCAAAATCAGGCCAAGCCCGACTTATGTCGCACCCAGCAGGTGATTCGCCTGAACGACCCGTCGCAGACAGCCTATTTCCTTACTAAGCCCATTGGTAACCATCATATCATTGTGCCTGGACATCATGCCGAAATACTGAAAGAACTAATCAATTATGAGGAGTAAAGGACTGTAGTTAAATATGTTAGTATGTTACTATGTCTGAAAAATATGTTAGTATGTTACTATGTCTAAAAACAGTTACTATGTCTAACCCTCTGTTATTATGTCTAACTCCCAGTTACTATGTCCAACCCTCAAATCTAAAACAAACAAATCATGAACAAATTACTTTTTGCGTGCCTGTGGCTGACCGTTTGCATGACTGCCAGCGCAGAGGACTATGCGCGTTATTACCAGCAACTGCCCGTGCAGATGAAACAGGTGTCTGCACCGCAGATTCCTGAACTAACCGTCAGCCTGACAGACTTCGGAGGCAAGGGCGACGGAGTGGCCGACAACACGGAGGCTTTCAAAAAAGCCATCAGCCAGCTGAGCAAGCAGGGCGGCGGACATCTGAATGTGCCTGCAGGCGTATGGCTCACCGGCCCCATTTCTTTGAAAGACAATATTGACCTGCACCTTGAGCGCAATGCCATTGTCATGGCCACGCCCAATAAGGCCAGTCACCTGAAAACTGACGCGAAGACTGGCGAACGCGAGAGCCGAGCCACCCCGTTCATCAGTGCCAGCAAACGAAAGAACATCAGCATCACCGGCGAGGGTTTCATTGACGGTAACGGCAAGTGGTGGCGACCCGTGAAGCGCGGCAAGGTGAGCGACACCGAGTGGAGCCAGTACCGCAGCATGGGCGGCACGGTGAGCGAGAAAGGCGACCTGTGGTATCCCTTCGGCCTGAAGCACTTCCCCAACATCACCCTCGACATGGAGAAGGAGGAGAATCTGCGTATGCACATGGTGCGGTTCACCGACTGCGAGAATGTATTGGTGAGCGGCGTTACGCTGCAGAACTCGCCCCGTTTCCACTTCGTTCCGCAGCGGTGCCGCAACGTGATTATCGACGGCGTGACGGTGCGTTGCCCCTGGAACGCGCAGAACGGCGATGCCATCGACATCGGGCAGTGCAAGCAGGTGCTCATCGTGAACAATGTCATTGACTGTGGCGACGACGGCATCTGCATGAAAGGAGGTGCCGGAGCCAAGGCCCTGGCTGACGGTCCCTGCGAGGACATCCTGATTCAGGACAACACCGTGTTCCATGCCCACGGCGGTTTTGTCATTGGCTCAGAGTTCTCGGGCGGAATGAAGAATATTGTGGTGCGCCGATGCACCTTCAGCGGCACTGACACGGGGCTGCGGTTCAAGAGTGCCATCGGCAGAGGCGGTAAGACGGAGAGCATCCACATCAGCGACATCGTGATGAATGACATCAAGGACGAGGCCATCGTGTTTGAGACTACCTACTGGGACAATCATGTGGGAGCCAAGCAGCCCGATGGTACGCCCGTGAAGCAGGAGTTCGTGCCCGACTTCACCGACATTCACATCAACAACATCACTTGCCGCGGCTGCAAGACCGGCATCAAGGCCCAGGGTGCAAAGGGTATGATTCACGGCATTGACATCAGCAACGCCAACATATTCTATACAAAGACCGCTACCGACATTGGGAAGGACTGTGACGTGAAACTGTCAAATGTAAACTTGGTTACATTTGAATGATGACGCACCAAATAATCAAATTCTTTAGAAAATTTCAGTGTAAATGGCTTCTTTGCGATCGTAAACCAATGCTTTAGAATCGTAAAGAAACCATTTATGCTCCTTACACCTATATATATATTGCAGAAGGGGGATTTTCCTGAATAGTTTAGGGAAAATCCTCCTTCAGTTTAGGCATAATCCCTTTCGGGGCAGCAAAAAACGCCTTATCTTTGCCGATGAAAAGAAGAAACAAGAATTTCTTTCATACGACAAAATAAATGTATAACCTCATTAAACGATAAAGATTATGAAGAAGATGATGATGATTGCAATGATGATGACGATAGCCATCTCTGCAAGTGCTATAACGAGAACCGAAGCACGTGTGATGACCGACCGTATGGCTTACGACCTGCGCTTGGATGCACGTCAGTACAACGAGGTTTTTCTCATCAACCTGAACTATGTGCCCAACTCTCCGCACAAGACCAGTGCGCTGGCACGAGTACTCACTCCGCGGCAGTTCGACAAGTATGTGGCTCTGACCCATCGCCCTCATGTGGCACCGGTTCCTGCCCACCATCACGTTCATGCCGCCCCTGCTCCCAAGCCTCACCGCCCTGCAGTGGCCCATCGCACAGGTGCTCACCGTAGGTAAGGACGGGCAGTAAATAAAAGATGTTCCATGATTCTGATTATATACCTTCACAAGCGGTGAAGTCAAAGCGGGGATGAGCCGGACGGCCCATCCCCGTATGTTTTTTGCCCTCCTGCCCCCAGAGTAAGCCCTCCTGCCCCCGGAGGGAGGAAATCCTAATTCAGCATGGAGTCGTCGCCGGTGTAGAGCTGGTAATATTTTCCCTTGAGGGCGAGCAACTGTTCGTGGTTGCCCTGCTCTATGATGCGCCCGTGGTCCATCACGTTGATGATGTCGGAGTTGCGCACGGTGGACAGGCGGTGGGCGATGACGAAGGTGGTGCGTCCGTGCATCAGCGAGTCCATGCCGCGCTGCACAAGTGTCTCGGTGCGGGTGTCGATGCTGCTCGTGGCCTCGTCGAGAATCAGCACGGGCGGATTGGCAACGGCAGCGCGGGCGATGGCGAGCAGCTGTCGCTCGCCCTGGCTGAGGTTGGCGCCGTCGCCGCTGAGCAGGGTCTGGTAGCCGTTGGACAGTCGGCGGATGAAGTCGTCTGCTCCCACAAGCTTGGCGGCCTCTATGCATTCGCGGTCGGTGGCCTCCAAGCGGCCGTAGCGTATGTTGTCGAGTACGGTGCCGGTGAACAGATGGGTTTCCTGCAACACCATGCCGAGGCTTCGGCGCAGGCTACTCTTCTGTATGTCGCCGATGGGAATGCCGTCGAACAGAATGTGGCCGCCCTGCACGTCGTAGAAGCGGTTGATGAGGTTGATGATGGTGGTTTTTCCGGCACCTGTCCCGCCCACGAAGGCAATTTTCTGGCCCGGGTTGGTGTTGATATCAATGTCGAACAGCACTTGTTTCTCAGGCACGTAGCTGAAATCTACATCCTTGAAGTCAACGTCGCCCTGAATGGGTCTTGATTCCGGGGGTACGGAGGTTCGGGGGGTCGGGGGTTCGGGGCTTTCTGTACGAACCCACTGCCCGTCCTTGGCAATCCATTTACCCTCATCCGTTTCTGGCTTCTCATCGAGCAGGTCAAAGACGCGCTCGGCACCCACCGAGGCGTTGAGCACGCTGTTGATTTGCTGGCTGACGTGCGCAATGGGCTGGGTGAAACTCTTGTTGAGCGTGAGGAAGGCCACGATGGTGCCTAAGGAGAGACTCGAAAGAGGAGAGAGGAGAGAGGAGAG
>JAFZSI010000033.1 GCA_017619445.1 Prevotella sp. | reverse complement strand
TCTCTCCTCTCTCCTCTCTCCTCTTTCCTCTGAAATTTAGAGTAAACTGGAACTATGTGCGCAATGCCTTGAAGATAAGCACGCCCATGGCGGCACAGTCGGTGCTGATGAGCGGTGCGCAGATTGTGAGTACCATGATTGTGGCACCGCTGGGCAACATTTCCATTGCAGCCAATACGTTTGCCATTACCGCAGAGAGTCTCTGCTATATGCCCGGCTTCGGTATAGGTGAGGCCGCTACAACGCTCGTGGGACAGAGCATGGGAGCAGCACGCAGAGATTTGTGCCGCTCGTTTGCGCGCATGACCGTGTTCTCGGGCATGGTTGTAATGGCGGTGATGGGAATGGTGATGTACTTGACGGCACCGCAACTGATGGCCCTGATGACACCCGTGCAGGAGATTGTGGATTTGGGCGCGTCGGTGCTCCGTATCGAAGCCTTTGCCGAACCGATGTTTGCCGCATCGATAGTGTGCTACAGCGTCTTCGTTGGTGCTGGCGACACGCTCCGTCCGGCAGTAATGAATCTGTGCTCCATGTGGTTTGTGAGGCTCACGCTTGCTGCGATGTTGGCCAGACAGTACGGGCTGCGGGGTGTGTGGATGGCCATGGCCATCGAGCTGACATTCCGCGGGCTGATATTCCTTGTACGGCTGTTTTTGAGGCCCCCCGGAGGAGAGATTAGGAGTGAGGAGTTAGGAGAGTAGGAGTAACAAATTGAACTTTTTATATATTTTTCTGTAGTTTTCTGCACATCGTTGCGTCTAACGGGTGTAAGAAATTTAAAACAAGCACAACAATGAATCAACAAGAAACCCAATTCTCACAAATGGTGAGAGAGCAGAAAAGCACCATCTACACCGTGTGCTACATGTTCTCGAAAGACCATGACGAGGTGAACGACCTCTTTCAGGAAATTCTGGTAAACCTCTGGAAGGGATTCGGCAGCTTCGAAGGGCGCAGCGACTTGCGCACGTGGGTCTATCGTGTGAGTCTGAACACCTGCATCTCGCAGGACAGGAAAAAGAAACGGCAGAAAACCGTGCCGCTCTCAATGAACATCAACCTGTTCAGCGACCAGGACGAGGACACGAAGCAAGTGTCCATGCTGCGCAAGCGCATCAACAAACTGGGACCGTTCGACCGCGCCATCATACTGCTGTGGCTCGAGAACATGAGCTACGAGGAAATTGGGCAGGTAGTGGGCATCAGCACCAAGAACGTGTCCATTCGCCTCTACAGAATCAAGGAACAGCTGAAGGGAATGCGGGATGACGAGTCGTAAACCTGCACTTTAGCACAAAATTCTTTAGAAAATTCAACCGTAAATGCATGCTTTACAAAAATAACAGAAAACAATCGTCAAACCAAACAACACTTTAACTACAGAAAAATTATGGAAACAACGAATAACAACAATCAGGAAATGGAGCAGATGCGCTCGCAGCTGAATCTGCTCAAACAGAAACTCGACAGTCAGCAAATCGTCAACGACCGTCTCATGCGGCAGTCGATGAAAAGCAAAATGTCATGGATAGACAAGTATCGCTGGATATGCTTGCTGTTCATCCCCTTCGTGGCTCTGTGCTTCTTGCCGAGCGTCTATGAGATGGGCCTTTCATGGTGGCTCTATGGTGCCACAGTTCTTCTGGTGACTGTCAGTTCCATTGCCGACTGGTGGATCAACCGCATGCCGAAGAGCGAGTTCATGAAGGGCAACCTGCTGGAAACTGCCCAACGGCTCACCCACATGAAGAAAATACGCAGCCGCCAGACCATCATTGGCCTCATCGCAGTCACCATCTGGATTGCATGGCTGGTATATGAGTACCACATGGCTGGTGTACGTGCCGGTGAGGGCAGCGACCAGATGGCTCTCTCGTGGGCATATATTTGCGGTGTCGGCGTTGGAGGCTTTATTGGCTTGATTATCGGCCTTAGCATCTACTTTAAGATGCAGCGCACCAACGATGAGATTATAGAACAGATTTACGACCTGAAAGACATTCAGTAACCAAAAGATAAAAGTATGAAGAAAATGATGCTTACCACAGTGCTCGCGGCAATGTTTGCCGTGAGCACTCATGCGCAACTGCTTTGGCGCATTTCGGGAAACCAACTTGAAAGTGCCAGCTACATCATCGGCACCCACCATCTGGCAAACGTGGGCTTTATCGAGAAGATACCCGGCGTGAAGGAGGCGTTCCAGAAAACCTCACAGGTGTGTGGCGAACTGGCATGGGCGGACATGACCAACCCCGACTCACTTGCCTACATGCAAAGTCAGATGCTGCTGCCCGAGGGACAGACCCTGCAGTCGCTGCTCACCCCCGAACAGATGACCCGCGTCAACGCCGCGCTCAAGCGATTGATGGGTGTTGACATGAGCAACCCAATGGTGGCCGCGCAGATGGGACGTATGAAGCCTGCCACGCTGACCACCCAGATGGAACTGCTGCTGTTCATGAGCAAACACATGGGTGAGTTTGACCCGACGAGCACCTTCGACCAGTATTTCCAGACACAGGCCCAGAAGAACAACGAGCCTTGCATCGGATTGGAGACCGTGGACTTTCAGATGAAAACACTCTACGACAAACCCATGGAGCGGCAGGTGGAACTGCTGATGTGCCTCGTTGACAACGAGCAGACCGTGGTCGGCATGCTCGACAATCTGACTGAGACTTTCTATGCCCAGGACCTCGATGCGCTGAAGAAGACTATGGACATAAAACTTGGCACTTCGTGCGACAGCAACAGCGATGAGGAAGACCAGTTGCTGTATAACCGCAACGCCGACTGGCTGACCAAGATGCCCGACATCATGAAAAAAACACCCACATTCTTTGTTGTAGGTGCTGGTCACCTGCCTGGTGACAAGGGTGTGCTCAACCTGCTCCGCAAGGCAGGCTACACGGTTGAGGGAGTGAAGGAATAAGGAGTTTTAGTTCAGAGATACAAGATACGAGTTCAGAGTTATGATTACCCGCCAAAAACAGCAAAAAGGTAATCGTAACTCTGAACTCGTAATTTGTATCTCCTAACTCTTGACAATTCCGTCGAGCGCGTCCTTGGCCTCGTCGTTCAGGTTGATGTTGCGGGTGGTCTTGGCCTCAATGGTGCCAGCCTTCATGATGTCTGCCATATCCACACCGGTGGCCGACTTCAGCACATCGAACGCCTGCTTGATGGCCACGGGCACGTTGCCCGACAGGGTGGCAATGCCGCTCTGGCCTTCGGCTCCTGCACTGTATATCTTCACGTCCTTGATGGCTGAGATGGGCTTGGCCACATTTTCCACAATCTGCGGCAGTACCTCAATCATCATCTGGGCCACGGCAGCCGAGTTATACTTCTTGAAAGCCTCGGCTTTCTTGTCCATGGCCGTGGCTTCGGCCTCACCTTTCTTCAGTATGGCGTAGGCCTCCGCCTCACCCTTCGCCTTGATACCCTGTGCCTCCTGCTCCAGTCGGTAGCGGGCAGCGTCGCTCTCGGCGTTCTGCGCCAGTGCACGCTGTTCGGCCTCATATTTCTGTGCCTCGGCCACACGTTTGCGCTGCTCCAAGTCGGCGGCAGCGTCAATCTCCACCTTATATTTATCTGCGTCGGCCTTCTTCTCAATCTCTGCCACCAGTTGGTTGCGCTTGATGTCAATCTGCTCCTTCGAGAGCACCTGCTCGCGGCGCGTCTTCTCAATCTGAGCCTCCACGGTCTTGATGTTGATGGTCTTCTGCTGCTCCTGCTGCTGGATGGCGTAGGCGGCGTCGGCATCAGCCTGTGCGGTGTCGGCCTGCTGTTTCAGCGAGGCGCGCTTCAGGGCCAGGTCGTTGTTCTTCACGGCGATGGCGGTGTCGGCATCCACGCGCGCATCGTTGGCCTCCTTGTCGGCATGTGCCACCTGGATTTTCACGTCGCGCTCGGCATTGGCGCGGTTGATGCTTGCGTCCTTCTTAATCTTGGCTGTGTTGTCGGCACCCAGGTCGTGAATGAGCCCTTCCTTGTCGGTGACGTTCTGAATGTTGCACGAGATAATCTCAATGCCCAGCTTGGCCATGTCGGGCTGCGCTTTCTGCATCACCTGGTCCGAGAATCCGTCGCGGTCGGTGTTGAGCGAGCGCAGGTCAAGCGTACCGATAATCTCACGCATGTTACCCTGCAGCGAGTCCTGCAGCTGGTCGGCAATCTCGGGCGGTGTCATGTTGAGGAAGTTCTTGGCAGCCAGACGGGTGCCTTCGGGGTTGGGCGTGACGCGAATCTTTGCCACGGCATCCACATCCACGTTGATAAAGTCGTTGGTGGGCACGCTCTCCTCGGTCTTGATATCGACGGTAATCTGACCCAGATACACCTTATCCAAACGCTCGAAGAACGGCACGCGGAAGCCTCCCGAGCCGATGAGCACGCGCGGCTCCTTGCTCAGACCCGAAATGATGAACGCATACGAAGGCGGGGCCTTCACGTAAGATACTAACACGAACAGCACCAGCACAATGATGGCGGCTGCAATGAGAAAAATGATTTGGAAATCCATAGTTTTTGTTGTTATTGGTTATTATTGGTTGTCTTTTTTCTCCGTTTTTCACACAGAGGGTATAATTGGTTGTCTTTTTTCTCCGTTTTTCACGCAGAGGCGCGGAGTCAACGGAGTGTCTATTCTCCTTAACCTCTGTTCCTCTGTGTGAGACGATCCTCATGGCCGTTGTTGTATTTCTCTTCTCTCCTTTTTTTCACACAGAGGCGCGGAGTCATCAGGATCTCCCATTTACAATTTACTATTTATCTCCCTCCCTTTGGGAGGGTTAGGGGTGGGTTCCACCTTTGGGAGGGTTAGGGGTGGGTTCCACCTTTGGGAGGGTTGGGGTGGGTTCCTGTATTGTTTTTCCATTTAGGTACAAATTTAACAAAAAACCGCATCCCCAACAAGCAACTGTCAATTTTTTTGCTTCCGCAGCATCGTTTCATAACTTTTCTTTGGCTTTTTATCCACTCATTCACACGTTTTGCAAATCCGACTTTACAGGCGGGTGGAATAACGCTGTAAGTTACGCCAACATTTTCTAGAAAATCTGAACGTAAACCTACACTTTGCGCTCGTAAAGCATAGGTATGTGTTTCCAAAGCGCAGGTATGTGCATTTAAAGCGCATATTATCGAAAACAAATCATAGGTCTATGCTTCCCATTGTTTTTGTGCACAATTTGTGCACACTTTTTTCGATTTTAACATTTCCCTTTTTCTCACGCAGAGGTATAGAGGTTAAGGAGTCGCTCTTTCTCATTTACGTGACAAAAATCAACGAAGTCGATTATCAACTGTCAATTATCAATTATAATAACTCTTTGTCTCTCTGTCGAAAACTCTCTTTGTCGAAGAAAAAAGTGGCGCAGACTGCACCGACTTTCAATTCTTTTTCTTATCTTTGCCCCAAGAAACCATTCTTCATAACATATTAAAACCATTTAAACATATTGCCAATGACATAACAAAAACAAAGACATATAGAAACTGAAGCGTTAGCTTTATTCTTGTCTCTGAAAATCGGCAAATTAGATGAGGAAAGGTGAAGATTGGTAACAAAAAGCCCATCACAATGGTACTGAACGGCAAGCTGACAATCTCTTTCCCGTATGATGTGACGGAGGATACCTACGTATATATCTATGGCGGCACAAGCTCGGCTGGTGCCAAGGGCATGAAGAAAGCAGCAGGCAGCGGTTCGCTGAAGATTTACGGCATCGAGGTTGTAGGCGGCGAGAATTCATTGGACAATTTGACCATTTCACAATTGGACGATTCGCCCGTGTATAACCTGAATGGTCAACGGGTGAACGAGCCTACGAAGGGTGTGTTCATCAAGAACGGCAAGAAGGTGCTTGTGAAATGATGTTTTAATGCTGATTTAGGAAACAAATTAGAATAATTGGAATAATTTTGACCACGAATGATAATAATTTTTTTTAAAAATTCGTGAGATAATTATTCTAATTATTCTAATTCGTTTCTGACCACCCCATTACAGACTCTTCAATTTTTTCTATTTCTTTCTTATACTAACATGGAGGGCACAGAAGAAATGAAAGTCGTGTATCTGGTTAATAAATCTCAAATGCAATCATATAATTGTAGAGAATCCTTCTTGTTTTGGTCGAAATAAGCTATCTTTGCATAAGATAAGCTGCATCTCAGCATAAGAATAAGTTCTTCTGCATTTGATTTGCATTATCTTTGCATAAGTATTCACAAACAAAAATATGATACGATGAAAAAGACAGTTTTCTTCTTGCCATTCCTGTTCCTCGCGCTCATGGCCAGTGCTCAGGACTTCCAGACGGAGATCGCACTGATTGAGGTGCCCAGCTTCAACGGAAAAACTCTTGCGAAGGCTCCTGCCGGCAAGAGCCGGACGTTGCAACTGGTACGCACCAAGTTCTCAAAACCTCTTGACGACTACACGACGCTTGCACTGCCTTCTCTCAAACTGGGCAACATCATCGGACATCCCACTCTGGGATGGGACGACACCGATTTCAATATTCCCGAAGGTGTGCCGGCAGTCTATGATGACGAATGGGCATTGAACGACGTGTTCACCGATGGCGACTATCCCGTGGCCATCTATGGCCGAATGCCGAGCGACAAACCTCTGCCCTGGGGCGAAAGTGAGCAGGACATCTCCTGCCGTGGCCGCGACCCACACCTGATTATGCTACTTGACCCTTCGAAGGAAGTGAAGAAAGTGTATAACACCCGCAACATCACCGTTACCGAGAAAGACAGTCTCTTTCAGTCGGTGGAGTGGGCTGTGGTTAAAGACGGCGTGCTGTATTTCTCGGAGTGCACCGTTACGGCACCGGACAAAGATTCTCAGGGCAACTATCTTGTGGCTGTAGATACCAAGACCGACAAGACGATTTGGATGAGCAAGCCGCGCACCGTGAACTCCGACAACTTCCTGATTGTAGATAATTCCATTATCTGTGGTTTGGGAGGTTCGGGAATCACCGATTACATCTATGTGCTGAACCGCTACACGGGGGTCAAGGTACATGAGTATTGGATACCTACGGCGGCCAGTTGGTTTGCCATAGGTGAGGACAAAAACCTTTACGTCAGCCTTTACGACAAGCACGTCGCCTTCAAAATTGCAAGATAGTATCTGTCGCTGACCCATATAATTAGGCCAAGGAAGCTAATGTTTCCTTGGCCTAAAATCTATCTTTCTGTGAAATCTGTGAAATCTGTGGTTTTATTTCACCACGAAGTCGAGCGACTGCAGGTCTTCGTCGCGCGAGGACGAGCCGTAGAGAATCTGGTAGCGGCCCGGACGGGTTGAGAGCTCGTCGATGCTGGGGTCGTAGTATTCGAATGCCTCACCGTCGAGAGTGATGGTGGCGGTGGCAGTCTGTCCCGGTGCGAACTGCAGCTTCTGGAATCCGCGCAGCGACTTGATGGGTGCCTCGGGGTAGTCGAGTGCACGCACATATACCTGCACGGTTTCAGCACCGTCGCGTTTACCCGTGTTGGTGACAGGCACACTGACGGTGACTTTTCCGTTAGCCTTCATCTGTTTGCTGGAAAGACGACCCTTGCCGTAAGCAAAGGTAGTGTAGCTCAGTCCGTAACCGAATGCATACTGGGGCTTGCCGCGGAAATAGCGGTAGGTGCGGTTGTCCATGCTGTAGTCGAGGAAGTCGGGCAGGTCGTCGTTCGAGCGGTAGAACGTCACGGGCAGCTTTCCGTTGGGGCAGTAGTCGCCGAAGAGCACCTCGGCCAGTGCCTTAGAGCCGCCCTGACCGGCATACCATGCTTGCAGCAGAGCGTCGTACTGACCTTCAACACTTCCGAACGCGATGGCCGAACCCGAACAGTTGACAATGATGACGGGTTTGCCAGTGGTGTGCATGGCGCGCACGAGATTTTGCTGCACGCGCGGCAGTTCGATGTCCTGTTTGTCACCGCCCTCGCCCTCCATCTGGGCCGAAATGCCGCCTATGACGATGATGGCGTCGGCCTGCTTCATTTCATTGGCCAGAGAGGTGAAGTCAATGAGGTTGCGCTCGCAGATGTCGCCCCGGAGCATGGCAAACTGTCCTCGGCCGTGGCGGTATTCAATGGCTATGTCGTAGGTCTTGCCCTTTTCCACGGGGAACGACTTATAGTTAGGCCTGCGGTTGAAGAATCCACCGCGCATGCCACCGGGTTTAGCCTCTTCCACCACCTCGCCGTTGACGGTGAGCGTGTAGCCGTTGTCGGTGGTCAGGGTGTATTTCATTTCACCGGTGAAGTTGGCGGTGTATTTGCCACTGACGCGCACCGAGAGCGTGTCGCGGCTCACGCCCTGGGCAAATCCCCATGCGCCGAAGGTGCTGAAATTCAGTTCGTTGTAGTAGCCAGTGACGGCGGGTTTGCCGCTGAGGTCGCTGTTGTTGAAGAATTCCACAAGCGCACCCTTGCCTTCGTTGAAGTCCTGCAGGTGGTGGATGGTCTCATATTCGTCGTTCAGCTCACATGCCTTCTTGTAGATGATGTTTGCACCGGGCACGGCAGCCTTGATGCCATCGAGCAGGGTGTGGGTATGGGCTTTGGTAGGTGTGCCGCCGTAGTTGCCGTTCAGCAGCTCGGCGTTGTCGGCATTGGGACCTACCACAGCCAGGGTCTTGATGTTTTTGTTGAGCGGCAGCACGCCCTTGTTCTCTAACAGCACCATCGACTCGCGCGCGGCCTGCGTGGCCAGCTCGTCGTTCTGCTCACTGCTGATGACGCTTTCGGGCATATTGGCCCAGGGCAGCATGTCGGCGGGGTCGAACATACCCAACTCAAAGCGGCCCGTGAGTGTGAGGCGCAGGTGGTCGTCAAGGGTTGATTCCTTGATGAGGCCTTTCTGCAATGCCTCGGTAAGCACCATGAACACTTTTCCGCACTCAAGGTCGGTGCCGTTGAGCACAGCATCCACCGATGCCGAGAGTGGGTCTTTGTGGGTTTCGTGCTGTCCCTTGTTGTAGAAGTTGTTAATGGCGTCGCAGTCGGTGAGCACGATAGCATCGTAGCCCCACTTGCGTCGCAGGATATCCACCAACAGGCGGTCGCTGGTGCAGCAGGGCACACCCTCATAGCGGTTATAGGCACACATCACCTCACGCACGTTGCCTTTCTTCACGAGTGCCTTGAATGCGGGTAGGTAGGTTTCCCACAGGTCGCGCATCGACACCGTGGCGTTATAAGAATGGCGCAGGGGTTCCGGACCGCTGTGCACGGCATAGTGCTTGGCACAAGCGTGGGTCTTGTAGTAGCGCGAGTCGTTGCCCTGCATACCGAGCACGGTCTGCACACCGAGAACGGCATTGAGGTAGGGGTCTTCTCCGCAGGTTTCCTGGCCGCGTCCCCAACGCGGGTCGCGGAAGATATTTACATTGGGGCACCAGAAAGTCAGCTCGGGGTTGCCGGGATAGTAGATGGCACCCATCTGCACGTTGAACACATTGTGGTCGGAGCGGTTCCAGTTGGCACGGGCCTCGTCGCTCACGGCACTGAACACGTCATACACCTGCTGCGGATTGAAGGCAGCGGCCATGCCGATGGGCTGCGGGAACACGGTGTAGCCGCCTTGGCGCACACCGTGGCAGGCCTCGCTCCACCAGTTGTAGGAGGGGATGCCCAAGCGGTCAACGCTGACCGACTTGTTCATCATCAGGCCAACCTTTTCCTCGGCAGTGAGCAGCGAGAGAAGGTTCTCTACGCGCTCATTAATGGGCAGCTGCGCATTGAGGAAGGGGTAGGGGGGCACCTTCTTGTCGGTCAGGGGCACGTTTGCGGTGGCAGCGGGCTCGCTGTCCTCTACCTGTGCCTTCACCGTCAGGCTGCCAAGCGTTTTTCCATTGGCATCGAGTAACTCCACGCTGCGGAAGGTCTTTCCATGGGATGTGGCTGGCGCGAACACCACTAATACCGCGGCTTTCTTGCCTGGCTCAACAGGCTTGTTGTCGAAGCGTGCCTGTATGCATTCGCAGGTAGGAATGGTGCGGGCAATGGTGACAGGGGCTTTTGAGCGGTTTTGGAATGTAAATGTGTGGCAAACTGCGCCCAGACGGGCGTTTACGGTGCCGAAGTCCCACTCGTATGTATCGAACACGGCCGAGGCGTTTTTCTTGTTCTGAGCCAGTGCGGGCATGATTGCCAACAGGATGCAGACGAGTGTAAGTGCTATTTTTCTCATGTCTTTGTTTAGGGTTGATTTTGAGGGTTACTTATTGTTCTTGTGTGGTTGTTCGGGGTTATTTCTGTTGCAGCAGCAGCTGTTCGAGCGCCTTGCTCCGCTCGCTCCATGTCTTGAAGTCGGAGGCACGTAGGATGAGGGCATTACTAACCTTTTCCATGTCTTTTCCTGAAAAGATGGAGACGGGCGGAATCTGGTTGCTGGCCAGCAGAGCATCGGCCATAGCGTTGGCACCGCCAATCTTGAACCAGCTTTCGGGCGTGTCGTTCTCGCCGGGTATGAGATAGACGCTGAAGGGCCTCATACTGTCGGTCTGGCGCGGTGAATTGTAGTACTGTGCAGGGGTGTTGTAGAAGCAGAGGTTGTTAGACGGCTGATAGATCACGCGTCCGTGAGGAATGTCACCCATCGATGCAAAGCTGTAGCGCGACTGCGGATGACGGGCAATGCTGGGCTTGAAGCCGTGCTGCGGAGCCAGGTACATGTTGTTGGGGTCGGCAACGGGCATTCCGTCAACAATGAAATAATAGGTGAACACAGGCCAGTCGGCAACCTGTGCCACGGGATTGCTGACCTCTGCTGTCCACACGCCGTCGGAGTCTTTCTGCATGGCTATGGGTTGTTTCTCTAACTCGTACTGTAGCATCACCTGTTGAGCTTCGGGAGCTTTGAATCGGAATGTGATGGCGTCGGTGTGATAGTCAGGTGATATGATGGGCCGAGGGAACATGCGGGCCATGACACCTGCCGTAAACTGAGGTTCCTTGCCGGTTGCAGCGGGTGCGGGCAGGCCCTGACGCATGGCAGCCTCCGATGCCTCAGGGTTGAACAGCAGACGGAAGGTCTTATCGAGGAAGTAGCGGGCATTCATCCATGTGTGTCCGAACTTGTCGTGGGTGAACTCCTTCACCGAACGGATGCCTTTCTTGTCGAGGTGTTCCATGTAGTCGCGGGCATTGCCGAAAAGGAAGTCGTCGGTGCCCACGCCCAGCCAGAACAGATGTATTTTGGCGTTGGTGTCGGCGGCATTGTCATAGACACCTGGGATGTCGGTAGAGGTGAACGAGCTGTAGGAGCACAGATAGGAGAACTTGTCGAGATGGCTCAGGCCGTTGAACAGTGCCTGGTTGCCGCCTCGCGAGAAGCCGCCGATGGCCCTGTGGTCGCGATCGGCAAGTGTACGGTAGTTTTCTTCGATGTATGGCATGAGGTCGTCGTTCAGGTCTTTGCTGAACACATCGCCACCGAAGCGGGTCTGCGGAACACCGGCCATGTCGGGGATGCTGGGCAGCAGCTTGTAGGGATTGCCGTAGGGTAGCACGATGATCATTTCCTGGGCCTTGCCCTCAGCCAGCAGGTTGTCGAGAATAAAGTTCATCCGTCCCACCTTGTAATAGACCTCCTCGGTGTCAGTGGTCCCACTGATGAGGTAGAACACCGGATAGCGTTTGTCGCGATTCCACATATAGCTGGGCGGCAGATAGACGAGCGCGTTGTTGGTTGCACCGAGGCTCTTGGAGTAGTAGTGGATGTACACCATCGTGCCGTGGGGAACGTCCTTGATGTCGTGTGCCAACGAACCTTCGCGGGCGGGGATTTCAAGCAGACTGTTCTTGAATCCCTCGTTTGGGAAGAACTGGTCGCACTGGGGGTCCATGATGCTCACGCCATCAACGACAAAGCAATAGGGATACATGTCGGGCGCGGCAGGACCGAGCGTCACTGTCCACAAGCCTGTCTGCGGGTCGCGTGTCATGGGTTTGCGTCCGGCAAACTGCACATCCACCTGCACGTCCTTGGCCCGGTCGTTGCGGTAATTGAAGGTGACGGTGCCGTCGGCGTTACATACTGTTGAGGCTGTAAGCCCTTTGTTCTGGTCAGATGCTGTGTTGGCCCCGCCCGTTTGGGCATGACTGAGGGTGCTCATGAACAGGCCGCAGGCCAGCATGAGCCACATGTTCTTTTTCATAAAACAGTTAGGGTTAGATTAGATAATGAATAGATGCTCATGAAATACTTTTTGTTGCGTTCACAAATTTACGTCTTTTTTTCCAACCAGCAATGCATTTAAGCCACATTTTTCCAGAAGTGTGGGCAATGGTGGCAGGATTTGTAAAAAATCTGTTACGCAAGCAAAAAACAGCCCGTCGTAAAACGGGCTTATGTCGGGTTGTCTTACTCCTTCAACTCTTGTTAAGAGGACTAAGCTCCCTCTCCTCATCTCCTTCACTCCTTCTCAGGGCTTCAGATACTCGTCATCACGCACTAATACTTTTTCTATTTTGCCGACATACATCGTATGGAAGTCGCGCTGAGGGTAGTTCGCGTCAATAGTGTCTTGATAAAGGAAACCGCTCTCTTGCAATTCAGACTGATAGAGCTTCTTGCATATCAGCACCAGTTTAGCCTCGGCAAAATACACCGTGCCGTCGGCATAGACGGGAGTAAGTCCGGTGCGGCCAATCTTGTCTTCGTCGCGGCCCGAAACACTGCCGAGCCAGGCCATTTGTTTTTTGAACGATTTGTCCATCACACAAAGAGTGAAACACTCCTCCCTGTCCACAAACTGCTTAGTGTAGCGAGAAGGACGAAGATAAATCACGGCGGTAGGGTCGTTGTGTCCCCACAGACAGCCTAAGTGACCCCATGAAGCTGTCATCGTGTTGCAACCCGACTGCTCGTTGCCTGCAGTCACCAGCATCCATTCACCTCCAATCAGGTTGAATGGATTGAATCTCATGTCTTTGTAATTGATTTCTTTCATATTCGTTTGTATAATCATTTCAATACGTTTCTGTCCATACGGTTATCCACATCCATTAGGATGCCCTGTGTGAGTAAATGTATTGGTGAAAGCTTTCGTTTTTTGTTTAGAGTACAAAAGTAATACTTTTTGATGACAAAACACTCTACCACCCCATCTTTTGTTGTTTTCATTGCTTTATTTGTATTATTTTCGTTTGATACAAAGTTGTAGCAAATGGGGTGCAGAAGTATAATCAAAAAATCCGTGTAATCTTTCGACTACACGGATTCTATAATAGGAGAATTTGTTTACTTCACCTCCTCAAAGTCGGCATCCTGGACATCGTCGTTGGGGTTCGACTGGGTCTGTTGGCCGCCCTGATACTGCTGGCCGCCGTTGAAGCCTTGACCGCCGGCATTGAAGTCGGAGCCGGGCTGTGCGCCGCCTGCCTGGCTATACATCTGTGCCGATGCAGCCTGCAATACCTGGTTGAGGTTGTTGATGGCGTTGTCGATG
The DNA here is from genome assembly GCA_017619445.1 of Prevotella sp. Classification (GTDB taxonomy): domain Bacteria; phylum Bacteroidota; class Bacteroidia; order Bacteroidales; family Bacteroidaceae; genus Prevotella. Next base: position 1,079 of record JAFZSI010000033.1, on the reverse strand, counting down.
GCGTTCACATCACCGTTCTTGTGAGCATCCTTCAGGGTCTGGAGGGCTGATTCGATGGCCGGTTTCTGGTCGGCGGGAATCTTGTCGCCATTGTCCTTGAGGAAGTTCTCGGTGGTGAAGATCATCGAGTCGGCCTGATTGAGCTTGTCAACGCGCTCGCGCTCCTTGCGGTCGTTCTCGGCGTTCTGCTCGGCCTCTGCCTTCATGCGGTTAATCTCGTCCTCGCTCAGTCCGCTGCTGGCCTCAATGCGGATGCGCTGCTCCTTGCCGGTGGCTTTGTCGCGTGCGCTGACGTTGAGGATACCGTTGGCGTCGATGTCGAAGGTTACTTCAATCTGGGGCACTCCGCGGCGAGCCGGTGCGATGCCTTCAAGGTTGAACTGACCGATGCTCTTGTTCTGTGCGGCCATGGGACGCTCACCCTGCAGCACATGGATGGTGACGGCTGTCTGGTTGTCAACAGCTGTTGAGAACACCTCGCTCTTCTTGCAGGGGATGGTGGTGTTTGCGTCGATGAGCTTGGTCATCACGCCACCCATGGTCTCAATACCGAGGGTCAGCGGAGTCACGTCGAGCAGCACGATGTCGCCCACGCCGCCTTCCTTATTCAGGATGGCACCCTGGATGCTGGCACCTACGGCCACCACCTCGTCGGGGTTCACGCCCTTCGAAGGCTCCTTGCCGAAGTAGTTCTTCACCAGTGTCTGCACGGCGGGAATACGGCTTGAGCCGCCCACGAGAATCACCTCGTCGATGTCGCTGTTAGACAGCTTGGCGTCCTGCATAGCCTTCTGGCAGGGAGCCAGACAAGCCTGAATCAGGTCGTGTGCCAGCTGCTCGAACTTGGCGCGCGTCAGCGTCTTCACCAGATGCTTGGGCACTCCGGCCACGGGCATGATGTACGGCAGATTGATTTCGGTGCTTGTAGAACTCGAGAGTTCAATCTTTGCCTTCTCGGCAGCCTCTTTCAGTCGCTGCATGGCCATAGGATCCTGACTGAGGTCAGCGCCCTCGTCGTTCTTGAACTCCTGTACGAGCCAGTCGATGATTACCTGGTCAAAGTCGTCACCGCCGAGGTG
>JAFZSI010000032.1 GCA_017619445.1 Prevotella sp. | reverse complement strand
GCTCTCGCTGCTCCAGGCATTGACTTTGTCTTTGCCTGTCACGACTCGGCCATCCAAATAAGTTTGGCGGCTCTCGCTGCTCCAGGCATTTATCTATCGACCTCTATTCTCATTTCACAATCTGTCCCACCACCCAAGATGGAATGACAAAGCGTTACGGTGAAGTTCTTGTCTTTCCACAAACTGTGCAGCGAATAAATCACACTTTGGCGTGAACAAAATCGAGCAAAGGCGTAGTGACATATCCCTTTTTACACAACTCACAGGTGCATTCTAAGAAGATAAGTCGATAAACATGACCTTTCTCAACAACCTCACCTTTTACTCCTGGCAAATCATTAGCCATCTGAAAGAACTCATCCTTGTTCCCTTTGGCATCCTCATAGAGTTTCTTTTAAACAGAAAGCGTGCCGCCATTTACACAGTTTTTCCCACATTTTTCGCTGGCGCTCAACAACTCGTCAGAGAAGAATGCAGACCGGTCCTCTGTAGAGAGCCGTGCTATAGCTTTCTCGAAACCCTTAAACCAATTTGATATTTCCATGACGATAAATATTTAAACCAGGATAGTAGCACCACACTAAATTTATTATTGCATAAAATTCTACCGCTCGGCATAGTTCAAGCGAGCTTGACTCTGCTCTCACTTAACCGAATTTTTCAACAAACGACCCAATTTCAATGAGGTTCCCATCGGGGTCGGCAACGTAGCAAGTGCGCTGTCCCCAAGGTTCAGTAGTCGGAGGAAGTACGGACTTTGCGCCATTGTTAAGAGCATTCTGATACTCTTTGTCAACATCGGCGAAAGTTGGCACATCGAAGCTCAACTCCATTGTGCCGTTAAAACCTTCAGGATACTGGAATCTTTTAGAGACCATCTGCTCAAAAGCACTACGTGGGAAGAGAATGATTCTATTGTTGCCAAGGAACATCTCCACATTTGGCTGTACACCATCCCATGATGTGGTAAAACCAAAGGCTTTCGTATAGAACTCAACCGTAGCCTTATTGTCGTTAGTAAACAGTCCAATGGTGTTGAACGTAAAGCGTGGTTGTACCTCCAACGGCATCATCACACCACACTGGTAGTCGGGCGACTGGATGTCTGTGCCATGATACCATTCCATACAACAGGAGTTCGGTGCCCATTTGTATTCAGGATGAGCGGGCAACCATTCCTTATGGAACTTATCGTACTGCCGTTGGAAGGCTTTCATGCCTCCCTCGAAATGCACCTTCAGCCACTTTCCGCTATGAATGGGGAAGAGCTGCATGCCTTCTGGCACGTCGCCACCTTTATATATACCGCCTATGACGTAAGTAAAAGTTCGGTCGCTACAGACGCCAAAGTTTTGTTCGGCACAAGTGGCACAATTGTGGTTGGGAATGTCGCAAGTACAGAGTCCGAACTCGCCAACCCCATTATCGAACGCTGCTTTCTGAAACGCGTTGGGTTCTTGTTTCTCAAAAATCACAGGTTTGATAATCTTTTCCACATACTCGCCCCAGAACTTAGGACATTCTTCTTTCGCCTCACCAAAGGAAATCTTCTTGGCCATGCCAATTATCTGCACATCGTGCAGCTCAATAATCTCGTGTTTCATATCATTCTTTTGACATTTATAGTTACTGCTCGATGCATTGTCTTTAAATCAGACAGCCCACCAACAGGCCAACTCCAACTACAATGAAGACAAGTCCTAAGACTCGCGTGATGACAACGAAGCTTTTAGAAGGCCGTTCTCCTCCTACGGTTTTCCACTTGTCGGTGACAGACCATATTTTGTTTGGTGACACGAACAACAAACAAAAACCAATGACACACAGAATGATTCCTGCAATGATTTCTTGATTCATATCTTTTTATTTACAATTTGACAATTTTTTCGCGGAGCTCAAGGAACTCCAATTTTTTCGCGGAGCTCAAGGCACTCCAATTTATTTCTTCATTTAACAACTTGACAATTTCTCTCTCCTCTCTCCTCTCTCCTCTCACCTCTTTCTTCGCGGAGCTCAAGGAACTCCAATTTTTCCCCCTCCCTTTGGGCTGGGGTGGGCTCTACAACACTCGTTTGACTCCCGGAATCAGTCTTAGCAGATAGGTGAGAAGGAACGAGAGGATGCTGGCGATGATGGCTATCATGAAGAACTTGATAATGCCGGGCAGCACCACAGGGTCTGTGATGTTCTGAACGGCTAACAGCACAAACAGATGCACAATGTAGGCTCCGTATGCCTGCTGGGCGCACCAGTTCAGAAATCTGCTGGGCTGGTTGGCTTGTTCGCGGAACAGCCACAGCAATCCGAAACTGAGGAAGATGCACAGCAAGGACTCGTAGATGCCGAACCACTGATGGACAAACGCATTCCACGGCCCTCCGTCGCGCAGGCAGTTGCCTACGACAAACGCCACTCCAATGAGCAAGGCGACGCGACCTGTAGCGTTCTTCATCTCCGTTAGCCACTGATACCGATAGGCCAGGATGCCCAGCACAAACATCATGATGTATTGAAGATAGTGGGCGGGCTCGATATGGATGAATCCAAAGAGCCAAATCCAGTTGTCCTGCGGGCTCACCTGACGAATCAGATGACCGCCAACGCCCATCACGATTGCCACAATCAACAGCCCAATGAGGGTGGGGCGCAACTTAGAGTTATTGCTGACAGGATGGATAAACTGACGTAGAAGGGCATAGACCATGCAGAAAAAGAGCAGACTCTCCACATACCACAGATGCCCCACCTCTAACTGACCCGTAACCGGCGTTAGGAAAGTGGTGACGATGGCCACCGGCACGCCCAGTCTCATCAGCTTCTTTCGTATGAAGGTGGCTGTGCCCTGCCTGTCGAAGCTTCTCGGCACGAAATAACCTGCTATCAGATAGAACAGCCCCATGAAGTATGACGCATTCACCGAGAGGAAATGCCATATCCATGGCATCATCTCCTCCGGATGGCTTGTGGCGTATGCCCACTCGCTTCCCGGGGAATAGGGTAGCGCCGCATGATGGAACACCACCAACACCGTAAGCGCTACTTTCAGATAGTCGAGATAATAGAGACGCTTCACAATTTACTATTTGACAAATACTATAAGGATCCAATTTTTTCGCAGAGCTCAAGGAACTCCAATTTCTCATTTAGATAATCCGCTCACGCTCGGCCTACTCCAAGCGAGCTTGGTTGGCACTCGCTAAATTACGGATTTGTCCGCTAACTCCCGCTGACTCCACTTTCTCATTTCTCATTTATTTTATCCTCTCCTTTTCAGGACAACAAGCTGTGCGTCTGCGCCGTCCTTGCCATATTCGCTCACCAGGATTTGATGCTCATCGCAGGCAATGCCGAAGCAACGGCCGTCGCCCTTTTCCACTTGATTGCCCCAGTAGGTGGCATTGTCGTCGAGCAGTTTCACGCTGTTGCCGTTGATTTGGTATTCCAAGTTGACGAACGAACCTTGCAGCACGAAGAGGTTGTCAATGCGGGGCAACCCATTGATGCCGAGTGCGTTGACCTCGTCAATGAGTTGCTGTTTGATGGGCGATGTGGCGTGAGGCAATTCCTCTGCTGACTGTTGCCAGCGTTTCAGCGTGGGGTAATACTGGCGCAGCATGCCCTTATACTCCTCGCGGCTGAGGCTCTGCCCTGTGTTCTTGTTGTACTCGTCAACAAACTGCGAGCAGAACTCCACCATCTCCTCCATTGTGAAGTCGCCCGTGAACGCACCGTCCTTGAAGCAGTAGATGCAATACTCCTCGTTCTTACTACCGTCGGCATTGGTGCCGAGAATCTCTTCCGTGAGCGGCATACCGCAGCTCTGACAAAACTTTTGTTCCATATCTGTTCTTTGTTTGATTGTGTTTTTGTTATGACGTTGCAAAGGTACGAGTAAGCGAGAGCAAAGAAACTTGTTTCATTTGCCGAGCGTGAGTACCTTCGCACAGTTTTTCTGTGCAAATATACGGATAGTTGCGCATTTTTGCAAGTTTCTGGGATAATTAGCTTGATAAATGTGATGGATGGCAGGGCGGGGACTGTTAATGTTCCCTAACATTTTGCAGGGGGTATTACACTTTGTTGCTGTGGAATCGTCATAATAAGAAACCAAGTTTTTCTATTTTTTATTATTTTTATGAAACATCTTTTTATTCTTGTAGCAGCATTTGTGGCTGTTACGGCAAGTGCACAGGTTGCTGAGGATTTCAAGCCGGCAACCACCAATCAGGAGGGGCATCAGTACCCCATGGTAAATTCACAGCGTATGGTCCGTGCGCAGATTTCTGCACCAGAAGCCAACAGTGTCAAGCTTGATATTGGCGGCGTGAAGTATGACATGGTGAAGAACAGCGAGGGCGTGTGGACAGGTGAGTCGGCTCCGCAAGACGAGGGCTTCCACTACTATCAGCTCAACATCGACGGAGCCTCGGTTCCCGATCCGGGCAGCCTGTTCTACTATGGAGCCAGCCGTTGGGGCAGTGGCATCGACATTCCTGCCGCCGACGAGGAGTTCTACACGGTGAAGAACGTGCCGCAAGGCTCGGTGAACGAGGTGTATTATTACAGCACAGTGACCGAGAAGATGCGCCATGCTTACATCTATCTGCCTGCAGCGTATTATACCAACCCCACCAAAAAGTTCCCCGTGCTCTATCTGCAGCATGGCATGGGTGAGAACGAGACGGGCTGGAGCGCACAAGGCAAGACCGGCATCATCATGGACAACCTCATTGCAGCCGGCAAGGCCGTGCCCTTCATCATCTGGATGGACAACGGACTGAGTGCGCGTCGTCCCGGCGAGCAGCCCATGGGCTTTGGCGGTCCCCGTCCTGGTGGTCGTCCGCAAGGCATGGGTCAGGGAGGTCCTGGCGGTCAGCGTCCCGGTGGTTTCCAAGGTGGTCCTGGCGGCCAGCGTCCCCGCATGGGTGGCGCAGACTTTGCCCGCATGGCCCGCCGTATGGGCGGCGCATTCGAGGAAGTGCTGATTAAGGATGTCATCCCCCTGGTGGAAAGCCGCTACCGTGTGATTGCCGACAGCGAGCATCGTGCCATGGCAGGCCTCTCGATGGGTGGTATGCAGACCCACGGCATTACGCTCAATAACCCCACCACATTTGCCTACGTGGGCATTTTCAGCGGAGGCACCATCGACCCCGAGGAACTGACCATCGCCAACGACTTCAAGAAAACCAACAAGGTGCTTTTCATGAGCTGTGGTGGCAGGGAAACAGGTATGGCCGAAGGCGACCACAGCGTGATGAAGGTTGCCGAGGGCTTGAAGAAGATTGGCATCAACGCCCATGGATATGTGTCGCCCGAAACGGCACACGAGTGGCAGACATGGCGCCGCAGCCTCTACCAGTTTGCACAGCTGCTGTTCAAATAAGCGGCGCGGCTGAGCCATATTAGTTTCTCATTATTTTCAAGTCAAGAATGCCATGTGGTCAACGCCCCCTGCCCCCTCTAATCTTAGAGGGGGAGTAAGTTACCTCCATTTTCATGGGAAGATAAGCAGTGGTATTATACTCCCCCTCTAAGATTAGAGGGGGCAGGGGGCGTTGACTGTCAGCTTTTTGAATACTTGCGACAATTGAGTTAAGTTTTTTATCTCTCGGCGTGGCTTTTGGTTTGTCTCAAAACTTGAAAGCCGCGCCGAGAGTTGTTTTTGTGTTTCCACGTATCGCAACAACAAAGCACGGCTTTACGTTCAGATTTTCTAGAGAATTCAACCGTAAAGCATAGCTTTGCGAGAACAGCACGATGAGTTGTTCTCACAAAGCTATGCTTTACGATTGCAAAGTGATGGTTTGTTTCTGAATTTTCTAGAAAATCTGCAACTGTCGTTTGGCGTTGTTTCCCTGCTTTGGAAATATGGGGAAACAATGCGGGACGTTGGAACCCACCCCAGCCCTCCCAAAGGGAGGGGGGATAAATTGGAGTTTCTTGAGCTCCGCGAAAAAATGTTATTGGGTGTTGAGGGAATCAACTCCAGAGGCTTTTCACGACAAACCACAGGACGGGCACGAGCAACGAGGGGAGCAGGTTGAGCGTCTTGCAGTCCTTGAGGTTGAGCAGCGACAGGCCGGAGCCGGTGATGAGCAGTCCGCCTACGATGAGCAGCTCGGCCATGAGGGCATCGCTGACGGCTGTGCCCGACAGGCGGGCGGTGAGCCAGAACAGGCCCTGCCAGCAGAACAGCACGGGTGCTGCGAGCACCATGCCCAGTCCGTAGGTGGCGGCAAAGATGGTGGAGGAGATGAAGTCGAGCGTGGCGTTGGTATAAAGAAAGGTGTTGTCGCCCTTGAGGGCACTGATGACGGGACCGAGCATCGAAAGCGGGCCGATGCAGTAGAGCAGGATGGCGGTGGCGAGTCCGTCGGCGAGCGAATTGCTCCAAACCCCTCCCGACCTCCCTGAAGGGGAGGGGTGTGTGCTCTGCTTGCGTTCAACGAGGCGTTTGAAGCGCCCGTTGATGTCGAGGGCGGTGCCCACGACCCCTCCCACGGCTATGGATACGATGAAGAGCACGGGGTACTGGCTTTTGGGGAAGTTGGTGATGGTGGCGTTGAGGCCGATGGCGAGGCTGGCCAGGCCGAGTGCGTCGTAGAGCGTGGTCTTGTATTTCTCTTTGATGCCCCGGTGGAGCAGGCTGCCGACAATTGTCCCGATGACAATGGTGGCGGTGTTGACAATGGTTCCAATCATAGTTTTGTGTTAATTGGCGGCAAAAATAGCATTTTTCTGTCAATTATGGGCTGTTTGTGAAAGAAAAGTTGTAATTTTGCAGCTCAAAAGGGCTTTATAGGAGTAAAGGAGGAAAGGAGTAAAGGAGAATAGCAGTAAAGTAATAAAGTAGAAAAGTAGAAGAAGTAGTTTTTTTATGGGAAAAGTAATATTGACTGGCGACCGCCCTACGGGCAAGCTTCATTTGGGGCACTACGTGGGTTCGCTGCGCCGCAGGGTTGAGTTGCAGAACGCGGGCGACTACGACCGCATGTTTGTTTTCATGGCCGACGTGCAGGCGCTGACGGATAACGCCGAGAATCCGGAGAAAATCCGACAGAACATCATCAACGTGGCTCTCGACTATCTGGCCGCAGGGCTGGACCCCGAGAAGTGCGTTATCTTTATACAGAGCATGATTCCTGAGCTGGCTGAGCTGACGGTCTATCTGATGAACCTCATCACGGTGAGCCGCGTGCAGCGCAACCCTACGGTGAAGACCGAGATAAAGATGCGCAACTTCGAGGCCAACATCCCCTTGGGGTTCTTTTGCTATCCCGTGAGCCAGGCGGCAGACATCACGCTGTTTAAATCGACCACCGTGCCGGTGGGCGAGGACCAGGAGCCTATGCTCGAGGTGACGCGCGAACTGGTGCGCCGCTTCAACAACACGTATGCCGAGGTGCTGGTGGAGCCCGAAATCCTGCTGCCTGAGAATCTGACGGCGCGCCGCCTGCCGGGTACCGACGGCAAGGAGAAGATGTCGAAGTCCTTAGGCAACTGCATCTATCTCTCTGACTCGACCGACGAGGTGTGGCAGAAGGTGCGCTCCATGTACACCGACCCGCTGCACGTCAACCTCAACGACCCCGGCCACGTGGAAGGCAATGCCGTGTTCACCTATCTCGATGCCTTCAGCTGCGACGAGGACTTCAGCAATTTCTGGCCCGAATACCAGAACCTTGATGAGCTGAAAGACCACTACCGCCGCGGCGGCCTGGGCGACATGAAGTGCAAGAAGTTCCTCAATCAGGTGCTCAACAAGTTCTTAGAGCCCATGCGCCAGCGTCGCGCCGAGCTGGAACAGGATATTCCCGAAATCTACAACATCCTGAAGAAGGGTACCGAGCAGGCTCGCGAGGTTGCCGCGCAGACCATGAGCGAAGTGCGCCATGCCATGCGCATCGACTATTTTGACGACAAGGAACTCATTCAGCAGCAGGTGGAGCTTTTCAGACAGAAAGACTAAGACAAAGAGACATAATTAAAACGACAGAGAGACAAAGAAAAAACTCTTTGTCTCTCTGTTTTTATATGACCCTTTGTCTCTTTGTCGAAAAAGCCCTCTATGTCTGTTGGTCAAAGCTCTATCTGGTAGCCCATGGTGAACATGAGCACCTGATGGTGTCCGCTGTTGGAAGGAAGATTCTTGAACACTTTTGACAGCCCGATGTTGTAGCGTAGGTCGAGCACCACACGCTTGTACTCGTAGGAGATGCCGATGGGGATTGACAGGTCGAAGCGGTTAAAGATGTCGGTGGTTGTTTCGTCAGTCGTGTTGCTCTCTGTCACGGTGTAGATGTTGGCTTCGTCAATGATTCCCGATTTTTCTTTCATATAGCTTTGCGCTTTGATGAGATAACCCGCCTGCAAACCGGCTTTGAGTGCGAGTCCGTCGGCGAGATAACCGTTCAGCATCACGGGAATGTTGATGAAGTGCATGGTGGTGTGGATGTCTTCAAGGTTGCTGAAAGTCCTGGCTTTCACATCCTGCTCGCCCCAGTCGGCGTAACGGTAGCCCTGATTGGCATAGAACGCTCCCGCGCTGAGGCTGAGCACATTGCTCACGAACAGCTCGGCTTCCACGCCTGCGGTCAGGCCCGCCTTCTTCTTTGATTTGAGGCTTTCCACGCTGGTGCCCACCATCAGTTCGTTCTGCGTTACGTTGGCCAGTGAGAAGCCGATGCGGGGATATACAAAGAGGTCGCCACGCTGGTATTGTGCTTTCATGCCTATGGTGGCAAGCAACATGGCGATGAGGCAAATAGTTTTTCTCATTTTTACATTCGTTTCTTCGTTTCGTTCGGGTTGTCAATCTGCTCGTTGCGCACGCGGTGCTTGTTGTTGAAGTTCCAAGTGAGCGTTGCCATGATGAGCTGAGTGGGATTCTTGATGACAGAATGGTAGTCCAGGTCGGCATTCTTGACGTGAATGTCGGTTTTGAACGAGTTGAACACATCCTGCACGCTGAGCTTGAGCGACAGCGCGTCGTTCCACAGGCTTTGTCGCAGTGCGATGTCGGTTCTCCATGTTCCTTTCATGTATGCGTTGCCGTAGATGGTGGGGGTGGTGGCCAGAAACTCCAGTGTGAAGTATGTCCAGCGTCCTGCGGCAAACTCGTTGTTGGTGGAGAACAGTCCGCTGAGTTTCTTCTTTCGGTTCTGGCTTTGAGGCAGGTAAGTGTATTGCCCCTGAACGTACCAGTTTGTCTGCCACCAGCTGGCAGGTTTGCCGGTGAAGGCGTAGTCGAGTGTCCATTGGTTGGCCACACTGTTGTTGGTGTTCATGCGGTAGGTGAGCCCGTCGATGACAATGTGGTCGTCAATGATGCACCCGTTGGTATAGTTGTAGGAAGCCGATACGGAGTGGGGACCGAAGTCGGAAGAAATTCTCACGCGGTCGGTTGTCTGGCAGTCGAGGGCGGTGTTACCGCAATCCACCATGACATCGCTTCGCCTGATGCGGTATTGTGCCAGCTGGGTGAACGTGGGCCTGACAATGCTGCGTGTGTAGGTGAGGTCGTAGGATGCTCTGTTCTCCGTTTTATATGATAAATACAAATAAGGTATGGGGTCGAAACGCCGATGCTCATAGTTCCGCAGGTCGGACATGGGGTCGTAGCCGTCCACGAGGCTATACTCCATGCGCATGGTGGCAAGTGCGAACAGTCTGTTAGGCCATTGGTGCGAGGCTCCTGCATAGATGGCGGCAATGTCCTCGTTTGTCTTCCAGCTCCATTTCACCCGCGGCTCCTCTTTGATGCTGGTGCTGGTGCTGTCGGTGTCCATCACCTTGCTGTCGCCATAGAGCCGTTCCTGGGTGTGCTTGCGGCGGCTTATCTCGTAGCTTGCCCCTGCACGCAGGCTCCACTGGTTGCTGAAGTTCTTGCGCAGGTCGAACACGGCCGACACGTTGTTGGTGTTGGTGTTCGCGCCGTTGTACTCCATCATGTCGTAGTGGGTGCGAGGGTCGTATTCGGTGTTGAGAAGGTTGTTGATGCTCGAGTGTTTGTAGTTGTAGTTGAGCAGCAACCTTATGAAACTGTTGCGGTCGTCGAAAACGTATTTGTAGGATGTGGCCGCATTGAAGAAATCGGTGTAGGCGTTGTCCTTTTGTTTCGATGAGCCAATCCAAGGCTCGTGGCTGTGTCCCGTGAAGTTGAGGTTGCTTTGGGCGTCACCGTGGTGAACCTCTCGGGAACCGTTTGTTTCCGCACCGATGGTCTGGCGGCCATTGCGGTCAAGCTGAACCATGGTACCAATTTTGAAGTTGTGTGCTCCGTCGGTGATGCACTCGTCATTGGTCAGCGCGTTGTGCCGTTCGTTGCCTTTTGTCGGCTGGCCGTTTTCGGTTACTGTGTTGAGATATGTGTTTGTGGTCTCGTCGTTGCGGTGGAGCAATGAGCGGCTGAAGTCGTAGGTGCCGTAGATGTTCCATCGCGGGTTACCGAAATAGAGATTGACACCAGGTTGCAGCGTGAAGTCGTTTTTGTGCATTTTGCGGGCTTCCATTCTCACGCTTCCATCAATTCCGAGTTTGTTTTTGGTATAGATGTAGATGATGCCGCCGGGTGTGTTGGCATCGTTTTCGCCGCTGTTTGTCTCTTGCAGTTCAATTCGCTCAATGTCTGAGGCAGCCAGGTCGTGCAGATAGGCCCCCGAACGCGATGCGTCGAGCCTGCGCTCATTGACGTAGAGCGTGGCCAACGTGCCGCTGTAGAGCACGGTGCCGTCGCTTCTGACGATAACCCTTGGCAGGTATTTCAGCAGTTCCGTGGCCGTAAGTCCGGCTTTGAGGTTCATTTCGCTTGTGTGGAACACCGTCCGGTTTTCCGTGTGTGTGATGATGGGCCTTTTGCCTTTCACGGTGATTGAGTTGAGGTTCTGCGTTTCCTCGTGCATGGTGATGTCGCCCACGTTGGTGACATTGACCCTGAGTTTGAGCGTTTTGTAGCCAATGCAGCTGATGCGCGCCACCACATCGATTTGCCGGCATGGTATAACGAAAGCGCCGTTGGCGTTGCTCACGCCAGCGGTGATGTAGGTTGAGTCGGTGGGAGAGAGGAGCAGGATGTTGGCGTATGGCACTGGGTTCTTTGCCTCGTCAATCAGTCTGCCGATGAGCCGGTTGGGAGCTTTTTGTGTGCATTCCACGAAAATCTCGTTGTTTTTGCCCATTACTGCCCTCACGGGATAGAATCCTATCAGTTGCCGGATGGCCTGCGGCACGGTCATGTCTTTGATTTCTGCCGTGACGGTGAAGTCTTCGAGCTCGTCGTAGATAAAACTGATGTCGTATTGTTTCGAGAGTTTGTTCAGGCGTATGAGCGCATCAGAAAGCGACACGTTGTTGAACGTGACGCTAACGCGCTGGGCATTGCCATGGGCAACGACCAGCACTAAGAAGACCAGCAAGAGCAGCACTCTTCGGGCCAAATGCCCGCAGGATTCATTGCTATTCTGACACGATGTTATCGCCATCCAGTTTGATGTTTACCTTCTCAAAGTTATTTAGTCTTTCTATGGTTTCTTTTACGTTTTCTTTCTGGTTCCATTTGATGTAAAGGCGAATGTGGCGTGTGCTGTCGTTTTTGAACACCACTTTCTTGTTGTAGTATTTGCCCATCTTCATAAGGATGGTCTGCAGCTCAACATCTTCGAACAGCACTTCGCTGGCTGTGGCTGTGGGCTGCTGCGTGACGGTGGTTGGAGCCGTCTGCTCGATGACGGCCGGGGTCTGTGTGGCTACGGGTGCGGTGGGCTGCTGGTTGTGCGTCACCATCCAATAGGCTGCCACGGCAAAGGTAGTAATGGTGAGCAATGCCGCCACGGCTGCTGCCACTCTGCGCCACAGGGGTTTGTCGGTCCTGAGCGTGGCCGTCTGAGCTGTTGCTGTTTTAGTCGGGTTGAGCATGGCAGTCTTCACCGTCTTGTTTCTTCGCTGCTCGAACCCACTGCGGGCAGTTACCATCAGTTCGTACAGCGAGCGCATCTCGCTGTCGTCGAGCAGAGCTTCCATCTGTTGGTCGGAATACTGCCCAGGGTATGCTGTCATGTGCAGAAGTTTCTCAATTTTGTCCATCTTCTTGTTTGAGTTTTTATGAGTCTGAAATTCTGATTGTTGTTTTCTTTTGTTGTTTGTTGTTCTCGTCGGCCAGCCTGTCAGTGCTTGCTGAAATTGTCTTTAAGCAGCAGCAGCGCCTTGGTCAGGTGGCGGTAAACGGCTGATTCGGTGATGCTCAGCTCGTCGGCAATCTCTTTGTAGGCCATCAGGTCGTCGAATCTGAGCTTGAACACCTGCCATGTGTCGGGCGGAAGGTGGGTTTCGGCATAGTCGATGAGCGTTTCTGCCCTTTCTGCCTCCACATCTGGCGGTACCAACGTGGGCGAAGTGTCGAGAGTCAGTCCCCGTTCCACTCTCTGGCGTATTTTCATGTGCCCGATCATGTCGATACAACGGTTTCTCACGCTCGCCATCAGATAACGTTCGGGGTCGCTGTCGGGAATCCTCGAGCCGTCTTCCACAATTTTGGCAAACACATCGCTAACTGCGTCCTCGCTGTCCTTGGCGTCGTGCAACATGCTCTCAGCCATTCTGACGAGCTTGCCGTGGTTTTCGCGAAACAGTTTGTCAATGTTGGCGTAACAATAGTTCATTATGACCTCTTTATATATATAACGATTCAGAAGTCAAAAAAACTCGCTTTTGGGCAACTTTTTTTTCATTTTTCTTCATTTTTTTTCAAAAATCGCGCTTTTCGGCCATTTTGTCATGCTTTTCTGACACAATGTCGCGCGTTTCTGGGTTGGTACATTCCTTGCAACAGGTATGGTTGAACGGCCGAAAGGCCTGAAAAGAAAAGTTTAACCCAAAATAAAAAACAAAAATCAGGAGGTAAAGATTATGTTGTATCCAACTATGCGCAGAGATTCATGGCTGCCCGAAGTATTCAACGATTTGTTCAACATCGACTATATGCCGAAGGCAAACGCAACCGCACCGGCCATCAATGTACTTGAAGACGAAAAAGGCTACAAAGTGGAAGTGGCCGCGCCCGGAATGAAGAAAGAAGATTTTAGCGTCAACATCAACCACGACGGCAATCTCGTTGTCAAGATGGAGACCAAGCAGGAGAAAAAGGAGGACGACAAGAAGATGCGCTACCTGCGCCGCGAGTTCTCGTACTCAAAGTTTGAGCAGACACTGCTGCTGCCCGACGATGTAGATAAGGAAAAGATTGGCGCCAGCGTGGCCGACGGCGTGCTCACCGTCAACCTGCCGAAGGTGGTGAAGGAAGAGGTGAAGATAGCCCGCCAGATTACCATCGGATAAGGCGACAAAGGTAACAGATTGTTTCAGGATAAGAATATATACTTTCGTGTTTTTCAATAGGTTGATTTAGATTGATATTAAATTGTGTGATTGTTAGATTTCTACGTCCTCGGGTGCGTGAGCATCCGGGGACTTTTTTATGTCCCTGCGCAGAACTCCCATTCTGGTCGCAACAATCTCCTCCATGGTCCGTGGTGTTGTAGTAGCAAGGAAATGCTTTACGATAATAAAGCATCACTCCATGAAAATAAAGCATCACTTTACGGAAACAACTCTATGCTTTACGTTCAGATTTTCTAGAAAATTTGGCAATAAAGTGCGGAGACGGAAAACTGGGGGTGGGTGGCGTTGTTGTGGAGTGGGGAGTTGGGCCGCTGTTTTCAGATATGAGAAGGTTCTGTCAAAGGTCTGCGGCAGCTGTTTTCTGCTGGGAAAAGATTCTTTGAGAGGTCTGTGGCGGCGGGTTGCGCAGAAAAAACACGGCTTTTGTGCGTTAATGTTCCATAAAGCGGCACGGTTTTCAGCTTTTTTGTGTATTTTTGCAGCTGTTAAACACTTTTTCGTATGCTGAACATTGTTTTTATCATCGTAGGCGTGGCGTTGGTGCTCTGGGGTGCCGACCGCCTGACCGACGGCGCAGAGGCTCTGGCCCAGCGCATGAACATTCCGCAGATAGTGATAGGCCTCACGGTGGTGGCCATGGGCACGTCGATGCCCGAGTTTTTCGTGAGTCTCGTGTCGGCCATCAAGGGCACGCCCGACCTGGCTGTTGGCAACGTGGTGGGCAGCAACATCATGAACACGCTGCTCATTGTGGGTGTGACGGCATTGGTGGCTCCCCTGGCAATTGCCCGTACGACGGTGAAGAAAGACATACCTTTTGCCATTGGTGCCTCGGTGTTGCTGACGCTGCTCTGCCTCGACAATAACATCAGCCGTTTAGACGCCGCGCTGCTCACTGCCGGCTTCATATTTTTCATCATCTACACGGTGCGCATGGCCGTCAAGGGAAAGGCCGACAATCAGGAGGAGGCTCCGAAAAAGCAAAGCGTATTGAAGTCTGTGTGTTTCGTGGCCCTCGGTCTGGCCTGCCTCATTGTGGGCAGCAACCTGTTTGTAGAGGGAGCCGTGAACGTGGCCACTTTGCTTGGCGTGAGCCAGGCCGTCATCGGTCTCACCGTTGTTGCCGGCGGCACTTCGCTGCCTGAGCTTGCGACGAGTGTGATGGCCGCCCGCAAGGGCCGCAGCGCCATGGCCATTGGCAATGTGATTGGTTCCAACGTGTTCAACATACTGATGATTCTCGGCATCACCGGTTTGGTGTGTCCCATGCAGATGCAGGGTATTACCATCATCGATTTTGTGGTGCTGCTGCTCAGCATCCTGGTGCTGTGGCTGTTCTCGTTCACCAAGTTCACGGTCGAACGGTGGGAGGGAGCGTGGCTGCTGTTCCTGTTTGTCGTCTATATGCTTTGGCTCATCAAGGAAGCCACGGGCGCCTGGCGCATCGCGGTGTTCGGTTTCGACATTGTGGTGTGAGCGTCGGGCCGTTGAAACGACATTCTTTCTTTGGGTTCTGAAAAATAATTGTGCAAACAATGCCGTATGTCGGAATTGTTTTGTACCTTTGACTGCCGTCTAAGGTACTAACGTTCGAAAGAAAAAGAAAAAAATGAGTTTTTTCTTTGTTCTTTGCTCACTTAATCGTACCTTTGACTGCCGTCTAAGGTACTTTCGCTCGGTAAAACAAAAGAAAATTGCCTTTTTCTTTTGTTTTTCGCTCACTTAATCGTACCTTTGCACCCTCAAAACCACAGGGGTACTTGCTCAACCCCCTTTAACAAAACAAGACCAATGAAACAAGAACATTCAAACGTGAGTGTGCTGTTTATGCTTTTCAGCATTCTCTTCTGCGTTTGCCTCATTGCGGCAAACCTGTTTGCAACAAAGCAAATAGCCCTGGGTAACATCAGCCTGACAGGCGGACTCCTTGTCTTTCCCATCTCCTACATCGTGAACGACTGCGTGTGCGAAGTGTGGGGTTACCGCAAGGCGCGCCTGCTCATCTGGACGGGCTTTGCCATGAATTTCTTCTTTGTGGTGATGGGAGCCATTTGCGACTACATCCCCGCCGCCCCATACTACACCAATGCCGAAGGTTTCCACGGTGTGTTCGGACTGGCTCCGCGCGTGGCGCTGGCCTCGTTCTGCGCGTTTCTGGTGGGCTCGTTCCTCAACGCTTATGTGATGAGCCGCATGAAAGTGTCGTCGAAAGGCAAGAACTTCTCATCGCGTGCCATCTGGAGCACCGTCGTGGGTGAGACAGCCGACTCGCTCATTTTCTTCCCCTTGGCTTTGGGCGGCGTAATTCCCCTGAGCGCGCTGCCCGCGCTGATGTTCTGGCAGGTGGTGCTCAAGACCGCCTACGAGATTGTGGTGCTGCCCATCACCATCCGCGTGGTGAAGGCACTAAAAGAACATGAGGGTGTGGATGTATTCGACGAGGGCATCGACTATAACATCTTTAAACTAAGCCTAAAGGTATGAACGACAACAGAAAAGACGAGAACTTGCAGTCGTTGGGTAAAAAAACAAACTATTCCACCGACTATGCGCCCGAGGTGCTGGAAACTTTTGTGAACAGACATCAGGAAAACGACTACTGGGTGAAGTTCAACTGCCCTGAGTTCACCACCCTTTGCCCCATAACTGGGCAGCCCGACTTTGCGGAAATCAAGATTATGTATATCCCTGCCGAGAAAATGGTGGAGAGCAAGAGCCTTAAGCTCTATCTGTTCAGCTTCCGCAACCACGGTGACTTTCACGAGGACTGTGTGAACACCATTATGAAAGACCTCATTGCTCTCATGCAGCCCAAATACATCGAGGTGACGGGGCTGTTCACCCCCCGTGGCGGAATCAGCATCCATCCCTACGCCAACTATGGAATGCCCGGAACAAAATACGAGCGGCTGGCAGAACAACGGTTCGCCAGCCACCCGATGTAATTCCTCTGACAGCTCAGATTTCTTCTATTCCTTTTTCCTGTAGTAGCTGCGAATGCCGTCGGCAAAGCGCAGCTGCAGACTGTCTTTGCGCAGAAACACGATGTCAGCCGTGTCGTGCGACACTTCGTGCTTGTAGCGCTCGTTGATTTCCGGCATGTTGATGTTGCCAGCCGTGAAAATCAGCTTGCCGTTCCAGATATGCCATTCCGTGTAACGCGGCTGCCGCGGATATTCAACGGGACTGTTCTCGTTGCGCTGCCTGCGTGTGTTGCTGCCGATGCGCTCCACGGTGTTGTCACGCAGCAGTTTCATACCATACTCGCGCGGCACCATAAGCCTGTTGAGCATGGAGTCGAGCACGGCCTGCGACGGGCCGTCCTTGCGCGCGGGCATGTTTTTGAATCGTTCCTTAAGCTGGGGCATCACCATGTATGCCCATGAGCCTTTCAGCTGGTCGATGTCTATAATGCTGCGCACCGTTCCGGCACTGTCGTCGTTGAGCAGCAGGGCAAGGTTGTCACCAGTAGTAATGCGCCCAACAATGCGCCTCTCGATGCGCGCCTGCAGAATGTCGTAGCTTACGGGATTGCCGCCGCTGTCGGGCAGAAACACCAGGAGCGAGTCGCTGGTGCCCTCGCAGGCCATTCCGTAGATAGTGGAGTCGCCTTCGAGCACAATGGCGGGTTCCGACGTTTCTGTGTCTTCGGGTTGGTTTTTCTCCATGCCGCCTGAGCATGAAACCGCCACGGCCCATGCTGCCAAGAATATGAAAGAGGTTCTGCTTTTCATTATGAAAACGATGTAAATGTTTTTATTGTGTGCAAATTTATATAAAAACTTCCCATTCGGCAAAGAAAAAAAAATTATTTTCCACGCACATCATCAGTTTTTGCAAAAAAAATGCAGATATCTTATGGCAGAATGGAAAAATTTGCCTATTTTTGCAACTGACTTGAACAACACAACCAGAAAATACATCCATTATTTGTTAGAAAATAAATCTAAAGTATGAAAAAGAAAATCCAGTTCAGTCTCGTCTATAGAGACATGTGGCAATCTTCAGGTAAGTTCCAGCCACGCAAAGACCAGTTGGAGCGCATTGCACCCGTTATTATCGACATGGGCGTGTTCGACCGCGTGGAAACCAACGGCGGTGCATTCGAACAGGTAAACCTGCTGGCAGGCGAAAACCCCAACTTTGCCGTGCGCGCTTTCTGCAAGCCTTTCAACGAGGTTGGCATCAAAACACACATGCTTGACCGCGGTTTAAACGCACTGCGCATGTATCCCGTGCCCGACGATGTGCGCGAGCTGCAATACAAGGTGAAGCATGCACAGGGCGTTGACATCACACGAATCTTCTGCGGACTGAACGATGTCCGCAACATCATCCCATCAGTAAAATGGGCCAAGGCTGCAGGCATGACACCCCAGGCAACCCTCTGCATCACCACATCGCCCGTGCACACCGTGGAATACTACAGCAACATTGCTGACCAGGTAATCGAGGCCGGAGCGGAAGAAATATGCCTCAAGGACATGGCAGGCATCGGACAGCCCGCACTCTTGGGCGCACTGACTAAGTCAATAAAGACCAAACACCCCGACATCATCGTACAGTATCACGGCCATTCAGGCCCAGGACTCTCCATGGCCAGCATCCTCGAGGTGTGCAACAACGGTGCCGACGTCATCGACACCGCCATCGAGCCGCTGTCCTGGGGTAAGGTGCACCCGGACATCATTTCCGTGCAGTCTATGCTGAAGCACGAGGGCTTCGAGGTGAAGGAAATCAACATGAAAGCTTATATGCAGGCACGTGCCCTGACACAGGAGTTTATTGACGACTGGCTGGGCTACTTCATCAACCCTGGCAACAAACACATGTCGTCGCTTCTGCTCGGCTGCGGACTGCCTGGCGGCATGATGGGCTCGATGATGGCCGACCTTGCAGGCATTCACCACGTCATCAACAACACCCTCAAGGCAAAAGGCGAGCCCGAGCTCTCCACCGACGAGATGCTGGTGAAGCTGTTCGACGAGGTGGCATACGTATGGCCGCGTGTGGGTTATCCCCCACTCGTAACGCCGTTCTCACAGTATGTAAAGAACATTGCCCTGATGAACCTGCTCACCATCGCTCAGGGAAAGGGACGCTTCGTGATGATGGACGACTCTATGTGGGGCATGATTCTCGGCAAGAGCGGAAAGATTCCCGGAACCATCGACCAGGAACTGGTGGAACTGGCAGCCAAGCAGGGCCGCGAGTTCACCGATGCCGACCCGCACACACTCATCCCCAACGCGCTCGACGACTTCCGCAAGGAAATGGACGAGAACGGATGGGAGTACGGACCCGACGACGAGGAACTCTACGAACTGGCCATGCACCCCGAGCAGTATCGTAACTTCAAGAGCGGACAGGCCAAGAAGAACATGCTGGCCGATCTGCAGAAAGCCAAGGACGCGCGTCTCGGTGCCAAGCTCACACCCGAGCAGCTCAGCGCATTCAAGCATGCCAAGGCCGATGCCATCGTGGCTCCCGTCAAGGGACAGGTGTTCTGGGAGTTCAATGGCGAGGGCGAGTGCGCGCCCACCGTCGAGCCGTTCATCGGCAAGGAGTACAACGAGGGCGACGCCTTCTGCTATCTCCAGGCACCATGGGGCGAGTTCGTCACCGTGCCCGCAGCTCTCGGCGGCAAGCTGGTTGAAATCAATGCCAAGCAAGGCTCGAAGGTCAACAAGGGCGATGTAATTGCCTACATTGAAAGGCCCGTAGAACCTTAGAGAATTGATAATTGACAATTGATAATTGATAATTCGGGGGTACGGAGGTACGCGAGTACGTAGGTACGAGACATGTTCTGCTAACGGAGACTAAAAGAAAGAAGGAAATCTCGTACCTTCGCACCCCCGTACCTCCTTACCCCCGAAAAACTTTGTACCTTTGGACTATCAGGCAATCATTGACAAATACTACCCGGAGGATAATGAGCTGAGACGCATCCTCCTGGTACACAGCCAATCTGTAGCGCAAAAGGCGCTACAGATTGTTTCGTTGCATCCCGAGCTCAACCTCGACGCGCAGTTTGTGCGTGAGGCCGCCATGCTC
The DNA here is from genome assembly GCA_017619445.1 of Prevotella sp. Lineage (GTDB taxonomy): Bacteria > Bacteroidota > Bacteroidia > Bacteroidales > Bacteroidaceae > Prevotella. The sequence goes on along the minus strand of JAFZSI010000032.1, from coordinate 10,214 downwards.
CACGACATCGGCATCTTTCTCACCGACGCGCCCGGCATTCATTGTCACGGCACCGAGCCCTACATCCGCCACGGTATGTTGGGTGCCGAACTGATGCGCCGCGAGGGTTTTCCCCGTCATGCCCGCGTCTGCGAGCGGCACACCGGCGCAGGTATCACACGCGAGGAGATTGAGGAACAGCAACTGCCCTTGCCCCCGCGCGACTTCCTGCCCGAGACCGTTGAGGAAAAGCTTATCTGCTACGCCGACAAGTTCTTCAGCAAAACTCGCCCCGAACGCGAGAAAACCCTCGAACAAGCCCTCCGCAGCCTCGAGAAGTTCGGTCCCCAAGGCGTTCTTCGTTTCAAGCAATGGGCAGAAATGTTTGGGTAGTATAGAAAGGAGGGAAGTCTGGAAGAAGTTGAGGGGATGTGTAGAGAAGAAACATATCTCGTACTCCCGAAAGAGTAAATGATTAATTGAAAAACGTGCTTTTTTATGCAATTACAACTCTGTACTGCATAAAAAAGCACATTTTTTATGCAATAGACATTGTGAATTAAAGAAAAAGAAGTATCTTTGTTGCCGAAAAACAATTTAATAAGATGAAGACAATCATTCTCAACCAACGAAAGGAACGCGATGAACTGCTGTCACGTCCGTATCTGACACGACGGAACAATCTGGATACGGACATTTTGTTGAGCAGTCACCTCATTAAGTTGATTACCGGCCCCCGGCGCGTGGGCAAATCAACCCAGGCCCTGCTGATGTTGCGGGACAAGAATTTTGCCTATCTGAACTTTGATACCCAGCCGCTGTTAGACGCATGGGATGCCAATCTTGTCATGCGGATGCTTGACGATGTCTATCCCGATTACGAATATCTTCTGCTTGATGAGGTGCAGAATCTTGAGGCTTGGGATTTATGGGTCAGCGAACTCTTCCGTCAGGGGAAGAACCTGGTCATAACCGGAAGCAATGCCAAAATGCTCAGTAGTGAAATGGCCACCGTTTTGACAGGCAAATATCTTCAGGTGGAGATGCTGCCTTTCAGCCTTGAAGAGTTTTTCGATTGGAACAAGCTCGACCTCCACGGGCTGAAAGACGAACAGAGAATAGAATCATCAGTATTGACGGACGATTATTTGAGAAACGGCGGCTACCCTGAAGTGGTGGCGTCCCGTCAGTTGACACGCAGTTACCTTGACACACTGTTTGATTCCATTGTGTGGAAGGATGTGGCCAAGCGTCACAATGTCCGCAACATTACAGACTTAAACAATCTGGCCATGTATCTCGTCTCGAATTTCTGCAATCCGATTAGTGCCAATGAGCTGACAGAAGAACTTGGCTTCTCCAGCGTCAACACGACCAAGAAATACCTGGATTATCTCCATGAGCCTTATCTGTTTTATTATCTGCCACGCTACAACAATAAGCTGAAGCTAATGAAAAAGGCCCCGAGGAAAGTCTATGTCGTTGACAACGGTTTCATTGCTGCCAAAGCGTTCTCTTTGAGTGACAACCTTGGACGCTTGCTTGAGAATCAGGTGTTCATCGAACTGATACGCCGAGGGTACAACACAGATAAGACCATGTTCTATTATCGTTCGCGCAACGACAAGGAGGTGGATTTCGTTCTGCGTAGAGGTGCCCATATTGAGCGTTTAGTGCAGGTGTGCTATGACATGAGCAGCCCCAGAACAGAGAAGCGCGAGGTTGATGGCCTTATTGAAAGTGCTGGGGAACTGAAGTGCGACAATCTTGTCATTGTGACCAACAAAGATGAGCGAACCATAGAGAAAGACGGCTATAAGATTGACGTTGTTCCCTTGCTGAAGTTCTGAGTTTTATATCAACAACAAGCCCATGCTTTACGTCAGAAAGCATGGGCTTGTTCTATTACTGAGTTTACGGTCTAAATATTTGACAGTTTATTATGATTCATAAATAACAAACAGTGACACCTTAACCTCTGTACCTCTGCGTGAGAAAAGGGAAATGTTAAAATCGGGAAAAGTGTGCACAATATGTTCACAAAAAGAATTGGGGAGGTGAAATTGAAGTTTAGAATAAAGGAACGTATGCTTTGGAACGGTAAAGAATCGCTTTGTTTTCGTAGATATATGCTTTACGAACGCAAAGCGTGGGTTTATGGATGAATTTTCTAGAAAATCTGCTCATAAAGTGTAGGTATGTAAAAATGGGGTTGTGGACGGGAACGCTGGCGCGGGGGAATAATGTTTAAGAAATCAATAAAAATGTGCATTTTGGGGCATTATAGATTTGTTGTGTCAAAAAACAGGTTAAGTAAGTGCAAAAAAAACTTGTTTTCTTTGCCGAACGTGAAGATTTATGTAATTTTGCATCCTGTCAGAGCGTGATAGGGCGCAAATGAACAATAAATGAGAACGAAATCGATGATATTTTTGCTGCTGTCGGCCTTTGTGTTTATCATGGCCGACACGGGTTTTCGTTTCTTTTCCGTAGGGAAGGGAAGCGGCACTTTCGGCGATTTCGCTCAGTACCACCGTTCTGCTGCTCCGCAGACGGGAGATTTTGCGCTTTCGTTTATGAAGACAAACAATCTCCGTGTTCCTGTGTTCCCAACCGATACGATTCTTCCGGCAGACTCCGTGTTTTCGGAATCAGACGTTGACGAGATGGAAGAGAACGACACGTCGGAGATTGCTAATCCACCACAGCAAACGAGGGAAGCCTCACAGCTGCCCGACGACACGCTGCGCGCGGCCATCAGCCGGCACAACAAGGCGATAGAGGACTCTATCCGACTGGACAGCATCAACAAGAAGAAGGCCAACGGCATTGAGGCGCCCATTGAATACAAGGCTGAGGACTCCATCGTGTATCTGGCCACGTCGAAGACGGCCTATCTCTACGGCAGTTCGAGCGTGAAGTATCAGAACATGGACCTTGAGAGCGACCGCATACAATTGAGCCTTGACAGCAATTTGGTGCGGGCCACGGGTTCGCTCGACACGCTGGGCAAGGTGCAGGGTAAGCCGGTGTTCAAGTGGGGTAGTGACACTTACGAGAACGACACGATGGCTTTCAACATGAAGACCAAGAAGGGCATCATACGCAATGTATATACGCAGCAGGAGGATGGTTACCTGACCAGTCAGAAGGCCAAGCGCAACGACGAGGGGGTGCTTTTCCTGGAGCATGGACGCTACACCACGTGCGACGAGCCGCATCCCGACTTCTACATTGCCCTGTCAAGGGCGAGGGTGCGCCCGGGCAAGGACGTGGTGTTCGGTCCCGCCCATCTTGTGGTGTGCGACGTGCCGTTGCCGCTTGCCATTCCCTACGGTTTTTTCCCGTTCACCAAGAGCTATAGCAGCGGCTTCATCATGCCCACGTATGGCGACGAGAGCTCGCGCGGATTCTATCTGCGCGACATCGGCTACTACTTTGCCATCAGCGACAAGATGGACCTCAAGCTGTTAGGCGAAATCTATACCAAGGGCTCGTGGGGATTCACCGTGACCTCGAACTACGTGAAGCGCTACAAGTATAGGGGCAGCTTCCTGTTCAGTTACCAGGACACGAAGAACGGCGACAAGGGTATGCCCGACTTTACTGAGCAGGAGAGTTTCAAAATCAACTGGCAGCACTCTCAGGACCAGAAGGCCAATCCGTTCAGGTCGTTTACGGCCAGCGTGAATTTTACTACGAGCAGTTACGAGCGCAACAATCTGACGAGCATGTACAACCCGGCCGCGATGACGCAGAGCACGCGCACGTCGAGTGTGCATTTCCAGACCCAGTTCTCGAGCCTCGGCATGTCGTTGAGCAGCACGATGAACATCAACCAGAATATGCGCGACTCGAGCGTGACGATGACAATGCCCGACATCAACGTGTCGGTCAGCCGTTTTGCTCCTTTCAAGCGCAAACATGCCGCCGGAGCGGAAAGATGGTACGAGAAGATTTTCGTGCAATACACCGGTCAGATGAGCAACTCCATCAGCACCAAGGAAAACAAGCTGATGCACTCCAACCTGCTCAAGGACTGGCGCAACGGCATTCAGCACAGCATTCCCGTCAGTGCCTCGTTCACCGTGCTGAAGAATTTCATCATCACTCCAAACATCTCTTTCACCGACCGCATGTATGTCAGCAAGGAGAGAAAGTCGTGGAACGCGGCCATGCAGACCGAGGTTACCGACACGGTGCGCGGATTCTACAATGTGTACGACTGGAACATGGGCATACAGGCTTCCACCACGCTCTACGGATTCTGGACCCCCATCCGCAAGATATTCGGCGACAAGATTCAGGTCATTCGCCATGTGCTCACGCCTCAGATTTCCTACAACTACGCGCCCGACTTCGGTGCCAGTCGCTACGGTTATTGGGAAACCTATCAGAAAACCGACGAGAACGGCAACGTGTCACTTGTGGAGTACTCGCCCTATCAGGGCATGCTCTATGGCTTCCCCAGCAGGGGAAAAACGGGTAGCATCACCGTTGACCTGCGCAACAACCTCGAAATGAAGGTGCTATCAGACAAAGACACGTCGGGCGTGAAGAAAGTGAGCCTCATAGACGAGCTCGGCCTCAACATGTCGTACAACATGGCAGCCAAGAAACAGCCGTGGAGCAACCTGAGCACGCGAATCAGACTAAGACTCACCAAGAGCTACACGTTCAACATGAACGCACAGTTTGCCACCTACGCCTACGAGCTGGACAAGAACGGCAAACCCTACATCGGCGACCGCACGGAGTATAGCAAGGGCCGTTTCGGACGTTTCATGGGCATGACGCAGAATTTCTCTGTCACACTCTCGCCCGAGAACATCAAGAAGTGGCTGGCGCGACTCAGGGGTGAGGGCAAGGAAGAAGCGGAGGATGATGACAGCGAAGACAAGGACGACGACTTTGACACTGGCGCCGACACCAATATTGACGAGAACATGGTGAAAGGCATGCGGGGCAGCAGCGGTGCCGACAGAAACGACATGGCCGAGACCGATGCCGACGGCTACATGCGTTTCTCGCTCCCCTGGTCGTTGTCCATTGGCTACGGAATCAACATGCGCGAGAATACGGGCGGCAAGTTCAACACCAAGCGAATGCGCTATCCCTATAAGTTCACCCACACGCTGAACCTGAGCGGATTCATTAACCTCAGCGACGGGTGGAAGATAGACATGATGAGCGGCTATGACTTCGAGAACCACGCCATGTCGATGACCACGCTGTCGCTCAACCGCGACTTGCATTGCTTCAACATGTCGTGCCAGGTGGTGCTTGCTCCATACACCAGTTACAACTTCTCGTTCCGATGCAACGCGGCCACGCTGACCGATGCCCTGAAATACGACAAGCGTTCGGGTGCAAGCAATTCGGTGCAATGGTACTAAGGTATATGAAAACAGAAAGGACGGAAGATTGATTCTCCGCCCTTTCTGCTTTTTTAGGATGAGCGGAAAAACTGTTTTCCGCCTTTTTCGTAGCTATTTGATGAGCGCGTTGAGGTCGTCAACCTCGCCTACCACCCAGATGATGTCGCCTCTGTTGAAACGGTAATTGGGTTTCACTTGCGAAAGATTCTCTTTTCCTTCCTCTATTCCCACCACCATGCAGTTGAAGCGGTCGCGTATGCCGCTTTCCATGAGCGTCTTGCCCACGAAGGGGCTGGTGTTCGAGATTATCATCGAGCGCAGGCGCATCTCGCGCTTCTCCAGCTCAATGTCGTCGGGATGGAGCTCGCTTTCAAGGGCCCTGCTGAAGGCTGTCAGCTGGTTGTCGCTGCCGATGACCTGCAGACGGTCGGCAGGGAACACCAGCGAGTGGCCGTCGGGGATGTTGATGCGTCGGTTGGCGCGCAGGATGCTGCTCACCAGAATGCCATATTTCTTGCCGAGGTTGAGTTCCTTGAGCGTTTTGCCTGCCCAGAGGGTGCCTGCCGGCACTTCAAAGTCGGCAATGTGCACGTCACGGTCCAATAGCCGCCCCTCATAGAGCGGGCGCTTGTGGCCGTGTACCTGTGCCTCGATGTCACGCGAGCGCAGGTTCAGGATGAACAGTCTTTCCAGTTTGATGCTTCGGTGCTTCACGGTGCGCGACATGACCATGAGTGTCACCGCAGCCAGACCGATGGTTATCATGATGGCGTTGCTGAAGCGGCTCAGGTAGTTGCAGAGGTAGAAAATGAACTGTACGGCAATCATGAAACGCACAAGGATGGTGAAAAGCAGCGGCAGACGGTTGGTGTTGCTCTCGCGCCACAGGGCCTTGAACTCCTCGCTGTGGTTTTTCTTCATGACCATGGCACGCAGGAACGGCGAGATGAGCACAGCGGTGAGCAGACCCGTAATGGCGTTGGCATACCAGTGGAGTTCCCATCCCGGCAACAGTTTGCGCATGAATGGCAGAACGAAGGTGAGCATCATCACGATGACAGCCGCGGAGAGAATGCCATAGACCAGCGTGTTGATGGCCATCTGTGTGAGCAGTTTCTTCCATTTGCTGTGTTCGGTGGTGTTGGGGTGGCTCATGGTGAGCCTGTTCAGCGCGCGGATGAGCTTGTTGGGCAGCCGGTGCTCAAGACTGTTATAAGCCGGTGTGGCAAGCCGTATCATGTAAGGTGTGAGGAATGTGGTTATGACTGATACGGCCACCACTACCGGATAGAGGAAATTGCTGATGACGCCCAGCGAAAGGCCCAGCGAGGCGATGATGAACGAGAACTCACCAATCTGCGCCATCGAGAATCCGCACTTCATGGCCGACTTCAACGATTCGCCGCCCAACATGAAGGCAAACGAGCCGAACAGGCTCTGACCTATCAGAATGGTGAGCACCAGCGCGATGATGGGCAGGGCGTACTTGACGAGAATCTCGGGATCGACCAACATGCCGACAGACACGAAGAAAATGGCGCCGAACAGGTTTTTCACGGGCTCAACAAGCTTGATGATTTTCTCAGCCTCGATGGTTTCTGCCAGGATGCTGCCCATAATAAACGCGCCGAAAGCCGACGAGAACCCCACCTTGGTGGAGAAAACGGCCATGGCACAGCAGAGGCCGAGCGACACGATGAGCAGCACCTCGGCATTAATCAGCTTGCGCACCATGCGTAGCAGCAGCGGTATGGCGAAGATGCCCACCACTAACCAGAGTACGAGGAAGAACCCGATTTTTACCACCGACTCCACCATCTGTCCGCCGCCGGGGGTGTTGCCGCTGGCGATGGCCGAGAGCATCACCATCATCACAATGGCGAGGATGTCCTCCAATATGAGCACACTCATCACCAGACCTGCAAATTGCTGCTGGCGCAGCCCCAGGTCGTCGAATGCTTTGTAGATGATGGTGGTGGAACTCATGGCAAGCATTCCGCCGAGGAAGATGCAGTCCATCTTGCTCCAGCCGAACGCCCTGCCCACCAGCGCCCCCAACACCGACATGCAGAAGATGATGGTGATGGTGGAGATGAAGGGCGACGCCCCCATCTTCAGAATCTTCTTGAACGAGAAGTCGAGTCCGAGCGAGAAGAGCAGGAACATCACGCCGATGTCGGCCCACAGGTGAATGTTGGCCTGGTCGGCCACCGACGCGGTGTAGGGCATGTGGGGCGACACCAGGAATCCGGCCACGACATAGCCTAACACCAGCGGCTGCTTGAGCTTCTTGAATATGAGCGTCACGACACCTGCCACCATGAGTATAAGTGCCAGGTCTTTGATGAGTGTGGGCAGTTCAGACATAGTGTGTTATGGTTTTGACAGAGAGACAGAGGGATTTCTGACAGAGAGACAGAGGGATTTCTGACAGAGAGACAAAGAGAATTCTGACAGAGAGACAAAGAGAATTCTGACAGAGAGACAGAGAGAATTCTGACAGAGAGACAAAGGGATAATTAATTGTGTGGAGGGGCATTTTGAGAATAATTGTTTGAAAGATTGATAGTGCTGATTGCTAAAATGGTTTTCTGTACTTTCTGTATTTACGCCTTATTTCAATGACATCCGCTCCGAAATTAATGAGCAGCCCATGGTCGATGCCAGTTGCCGTAAGGTAGTTTACCAATTGCACTTCATGAATCGTGACAAGTGCACTGACTGCTTTCAGTTCAATGATTACCTTTCGTTCTGCTACCATGTCGGCGCGGTATTCACCGATAGCAATGCCTTTGTATTGTACTTGTAACGGAACTTCAGTCTCAACGTTGATGCCGCGGTCACGCATTTCAATGAACATGGCGTTCTTGTAGATTTTCTCTTCAAATCCTGGCGTGAGTTGTAGGCGTACCGTCTTTGCACAGTCAATGATGAGTTTAATCAGTTCCTCTGTGTCCATATCCATAATACATAAAAATATTATTCTCTCTTTGTCTCTTTGTCGAAAAATACCTTTGTCTCTCTGTCAATCATTATAGCTGGCTGTCAGCTCGCAGATTTTCACAATCACCTGCATGGCTTTTTCCATTACCTGGATGCTGACAAACTCGAAGGGACCGTGGAAATTCACGCCGCCGGCGAAGATGTTGGGGCAGGGCAGGCCGCGGAACGACAGCTGCGCGCCGTCGGTGCCGCCACGGATTGGCTCCACGCGGGGCGGCACACCGCACTCCTGCATGGCCTTCAGCACCAGGTCGATGACGTGCATGTTGGGGTCAATCTTCTCCTTCATGTTGTAGTACTGGTCCTTCAGCTCGGCTGTGACGGTGCCCTCGCCATACTTCTCGTTCATTTTCTCCACGCACAGCTCCATAAAGCGTTTGCGGTCCTCGAAGCGCTCGCGGTCGTGGTCGCGGATGATGTACGACAGCGTGGCGTTCTCAATGTTGCTTTGAATGCCCAGCAGGTGGTAGAATCCCTCGTAGCCCTCGGTAGTCTCAGGCGTCTCGTCGGCAGGCATCATGGCGGCAAACTCCACCGCCAGGCGGTTGGCGTTCACCATCTTGCCCTTGGCGTAGCCCGGATGCACGCTCACGCCCTTGATGCGAATCTTTGCCGAGGCAGCGTTGAAGTTCTCAAACTCCAGGTCGCCCAGGTCGCCGCCGTCCATGGTGTAAGCCCACTGGCATCCGAAACGCTCCACGTCGAAGTGGTGCGCGCCCATGCCAATCTCCTCGTCGGGGTTGAAGGCTATGCGTATGTCGCCGTGCTTCACCTCCTTGTGGTCGCGCAGCCAGCACATGGCCTGCACAATCTCGGCGATGCCCGCCTTGTCGTCAGCGCCCAGCAGCGTTGTGCCGTCGGTCACAATGAGGTCCTCGCCGATGTGGCTCAGCAGTTCGGGAAACTTCTGCGGACTGCTCACGATGCCCGGCGACAGCTCAATGTCCGAGCCGTCGTAGTTGCTCACGATGCTCGCCTTCACGCCCTGCCCACTGCAGTCGGGGCTGGTGTCGTAGTGGCTGATGAACCCGATGGTTGGCACCTCCTTGCGCGTGTTGGCCTTCAGCGTGGCGTAGATGTAACCCTTGTCGTCCATCTCCACGTCCTCCAGTCCCTCGTCCTCAAGCTCTTTTTTCAGGTATTCGGCAAATAGCAGTTGTTTCGGTGTGCTTGGCACACTCTGTGACTCCTCGCTCGACTGTGTGTCGAACTTGGTGTAATTGATAAATCGTTGGGTAATGTCCATAACTTAGGTGAATATATTGTTTAGGATGATTTTAAAATGCAAATTTACGGCTTTTATTGCTGATATGCAACAGAAAAGAGATAAATCTTCCAAATAGCGCCCAAAACGGCAGTTCCTTGCTGGCTCAACTTCTCTTTAACGCCCATTAACATGGCAGTTACGGGCGCGTTTTTTGCCCTTCGCTACATATAGTTTATCTTTGCAAACGGATTTTCTAGAGAATCCAGGCGTAAAGCGATGAGTTGTGAACGTAAAGTGATGCTTTATGAGAACAACTCAATGGTTTATGAGAACAACGCACTACACCACGGAGATGGTTCTTTGTCACACGGATTTCACAGATAACACGGATGATTTTTACTTTTTGACCACAGATTTCTCTGATTACACGGATTCAGTATGAGGGGATGATTATCCTTGGATTACACGGATTCTTGGTTGCAGGGTGGGAGGATTCGCGGCTTTAGCCGCAGACATCTGTAATAATCTGTGGAATAAGAAGAACAAAAGAAAAATCTGAGGAATCTGAGAAATCAGTGGTCGAAAAGACCCACCCATCCGTGTTATCCGTGCAATCTGTGTGAGAAAACAGAACAGACAATTAAAAG
>JAFZSI010000031.1 GCA_017619445.1 Prevotella sp. | reverse complement strand
ATAAACGTATGTGTCCTCAGTGACGTTGTAGGGGAACGACATCTTCAGCCTACCTTCCAGCTCCATTTCTACCGGGTCATTGTCGCCAATCTTCACCTTCAGCACCATGGTGCCCGTAGTCTGAGCCTCAACCTTCACCGTTCCCTTGCCCGCAGGAACCATAAACACGATGCCGTTGTAACCCTCCTTGAAGTCGTCGCCAAAGATGTCCTGGCCGTTGATGAACGAGTTGTCCGTTGGTGAGTTCACCACGATGCAACCTCCCGAAGCATCATAGCTGCCGTCGTTGATGTTGAAATACACATCGCCCACCACGTTTCCGTCAAGGTTGGTGTTCTCGTCAATCTCATCACCGAAGTCAATGGTTTCACCATTATTAATCGGCTCTAAATCCGTAGGCTCATCACCACTGTACTCACCCCCATTTGGTGTTATACCGTCAATTGCATAAACAGTCCAGCCTTTTTGTTTTGCTGTGGCTACTTGCGTTGTCGAAATAACATTCTGTTCGTTTTCATCCGTCAAGTCTTTTGCATAGAGTCCACCGCTATCAACAGTTGGCAGACTTATTATGAGATCATCCATTTCTTTTTCTTTAATCCGATTACTGAAGCAAACAAGAAAAGTCAAGCTCAAATTCTGCGAAACGTCAAGTGATGTCAGCAGGTTGTCAGAACAGCTAAACCACTTTAAAGCTGTGTTATGCGATACGTCAAGTGATGTCAATTGATTTTCATCGCAATAGAGCCATTCCAATGCTGTATTCTTAGAAACGTCAAGTGATGAAAGTTGATTGCCCGCACATTGTAGATAAGTCAATGCCGTGAAATACTCAATACCCTTCAGATTCTCAATGTTTGAAAATAAAACCATTATCTTGGTCACACTGGCAATCTCATCATCCGTCAGCACACCGTCCTTGCCATAGTCCTGTTTAAGTACCCAGTTGCGGAAGTTGTCATCAGGGAAGTTTGTCTTGTCGATGGCGATGCCTTCAGCCACGGGGTCACTACCTTCGTATTCCTCTCCATTATTATTATAGCATATCCAGCCCTTAGCCTTCGCTGCTGCCACTTGTGCCTTTGTCAAAACATTTTGCTCATTCCAATTTGAAATAGCATATAATTTTCCGCCTTGTTCATGGAGACTCGCGATCAGAGCATCCATTGCAGATTCCTTTATCAGGTTATTATAGCATTCTAATTCTGTAAGTAAAGTATTTGTAGAGAGATTAAGTGCGGTCAGCTGGTTATTCGAGCAATCCAATATAGTCAGCGCAGTATTCTTCGACACGTTGAGCGCGGACAGCTGGTTTCCGTAGCAATACAAAGAATTCAGCGCAGTGTTCTTTGACACATCAAGAGAAGTTAGCTGGTTGTAGTCGCATCGCAGATTAGTCAATGCAATGTTCTTCGAAATGTCGAGCGAAGCTAGCTTGTTGCCGTAGCAATCCAATTCTGTCAGTGCAGTGTTCTTCGACACGTTGAGCTCGGTCAGCTGGTTTAGGTGGCATTTCAACGATGTCAGGGCAGTGCATCCTGACACATTGAGTACGGTCAGTTTGTTGCTGTCGCAATACAACCTTTTCAGAGCTGTATTCTTTGAGAGATCAAGCGTGGACAGCTGGTTATTATAGCACCAAACAACTGTAAGCGCAGTATTACTCGACACATTAAGAGCGGTCAGTTGGTTATGTTGAAAATACAACTCTGTCAGCGCGGGGTTTTTCGATAGATCAAGCGCAGTCAGCTGGTTACCCGAGCAACCCAAGTAAGTCAGTGCAATGTTCTTCGACACGTCGAGAGTGGTCAGCTGGTTGCCCCAGCACTGCAAGATTTCAAGCGCAGAGTTCTTCGACACGTCGAGAGTGGTCAGCTGGTTGTCGCCACATCCCAGAGAAGTCAGCGCAATGTTCTTTGACACATCGAGCGCGTTCAGCTGGTTTTTGGTGCAAGATAATCGTTTTAGCAACGTATTCTTCGAGACGTCGAGTTCGGTTAGCGGGTTGTCGCTGCACATCAACAATGTCAGAGCAGTGTTCTTCGACACGTCAAGCGCAGTCAGTTGGTTTTCGTCGCAATAAAAAGTTTTCAACGCAGTGTTCTTTGACACATCAAGAGCAGTCAGCTGGTTTTTGTAGCAATCCAAGTATGTCAGGGCGATGTTCTTCGACATATTGAGCGCGGTCAGCTGGTTCTCGCCGCAAACTAAACTTTCGAGTGCAGTGAAATATTCAATACCTTTCAAATTAGTGATGCTCTGATTTTCAACATTTATGCTTTTAATATTTGCAATCTCATTGTTTGTCAATACACCGTCAGAGCCATAACTCTGTGCCAGTACCCAGTTGCGGAAGTTGTCGTCGGGAAAGGTTGTTGAATTGATGGTTACATCGGCCATCATCTTTTGGGACACGGCCATCATCATGGCCAAAGCGAAAAGAAGTAATATCTGTTTTTTCATGATTAAATGATTTAGATTATTAATATGTCACGTTGACAATGATTCCATGCCGCAAAGATAAGAAAAAGATTTGAAAGTCGGTGCTATCAGCGCCACTTTTTTCTTTGTCAGAGAGTTTTTCGACAGAGATACAATGAGTTTTTTTAATTGATAATTGTCTCAACTTTAGCTTATTCTCATTTGGAAAAAGGTCAACGCCCCCTGCCCCCTCTAATCTTAGAGGGGGAGTAGAATACTACTATTTACTCATTTGATAAATGGAGGTAACTTACTCCCCCTCTAAGATTAGAGGGGGCAGGGGGCGTTGATAAAGAGAGAGCTTAATGACTTTATATGAAGGAAATTAAATTACGGAAGTAAATAATTGACAGTTGATAATTGATAATTTAACATAAATGACAAAGAACGACTCCTTAACCTCTTTACCTCTGTGTGAGAAAAAGGAGAAATGTTAAAATCGAAAAAAGTGTGCACAATTTGTGCACAAAAAACTGTTGAGAGCATAGACATATGCTTTGTTTTTCTATAATATACGCTTTAGAAACACAAAGCGGCTCTTTAGAAGCACAAACCTACACTTTACGAGCGCAAAGTGTAGGTTTACGATGAAATTCTCTAGAAAATTTGGGCGTAAAGCAAAGGGTTGGAAAAGTAGAGTTTGGAAAGAACTGGCTATTACCTCACGATGATGGTGCGAAACCAGTCGCGGAGCAGACCCTTGAAGCGGTTTTGTGAATCAGCCATGAGGAGGATGACCTGGCTGCCGTCTTTCAGGCGGGGACCGAGGCACATGGCTTCGTAGTTAGCCAAGGAGCGTCGCGTTAGGTTCATGCGCGTCTGCCACCGGCAGAGAAGGCGCTTTTCTGTCAGGTGCGCGGCGATTCCTTTATTCGTCAGAGGTGTGAGATTATCTTCACTTAGAGAGTCAGTATTGGCAGAACTCATCTCTGACTCCAGACGTTTGTACCCTTGTACCCCCATACTTACAAGGTAGAGCTTGTTGATGACGCGCGCACCGATTTTCTGTTTGGGCACAAAGAGCTCGCGCTCAAGTACCAGCAGACTGTCTGGGCCGACGCTCAGGAGTTCGCTGATGCCATGCACATGGGAACGGCCTCGGCGACGCTTCTCTGGCTCGTCCATGCGGTAATAGACGGTGAGGTCGGGCTGCATTTGGCTGTTGAACCGCTGCAGACGGTGTGTCAGCAAGCTGTCTGCAGGCAGAGGAAGTTCGGTGGTGGTCCAGAAAGTGTGGTTGTGGGCATCGTAAGTGAGCGATTCGAGTCCGGCATTGGGACGGGCGGAACGGAAGAACTGCGGAATGCTGAGACGCTGGCCTGTGCGCTGCCCGTCGATTGTGTATTCGAGCACATGGTTGTCGCGCTCGCCACTGATGTAAATGTGCTGGCTTTCAGGGTCGAAGGCTATGCCCTCGGCATCGCGGTTGGGATGTTCGTTGCCGCGGAAGTCGAGCCGCTCGGCGCGGAGCACACGGCCATTGACAGAATCGATGTCGATGGCAAAGAGATAGAAACCATCGCGCGGAGACTTGTCATCAACCACGGCATAGAGGTTGCCGTGGATGTGGGCAATGCCGCTGTAATTGGCGGGTGGCACGGTCTTTGTGAACTTCTGCTGTTTGTTCACCTTTACCACCTCCCAGGACAGCTGCTGTGCTACAGACGACAGACAGCTAAGGGCGAGAAAGAAGAAAGCAAGCACTCTTTTCATGGCAACTCCTCGTAAGCGTAGGTGAGCACATAGTCGGGCTCCACACGGTAAAGGACTTTCAGTACGGCTGAGCGTTTGAGGTTTTCTACGTGCAGAAAAGCCTGCTGCGCCGTCACACGCATGTCGAAATACTGCAAATTGTCCTCGGAATAATACTTGTATGCCGTTTCCTTGGCACTCCAGTTGAGCAGTTTGTCGGTAACAGCAGGCGCACATTCATCCGGGCGTATGTACTTGGGGGCAATGCGATTCACGCGGTCGCTCATGTACTCGATATCGATGCCCACCGTGCGATGCTCAGAAAGAATCAGCACGGCGTAGCCTTTTGTGTGGCTGATGCTCAGCTGCCAGCCGTTGCTCAGTACGGGTTTCCCGTCGGGTTCATGACTTATGACGGGCGTTTCGTGTGGACACATAGCATGCAGCAACGCCCTGACACACAGAAATTCCTGCTTGCGGGCCTCGCTTTTGTAACGGGTGTCAATTTCTGCGGCGAAAGGTTGCAAATAAGGGTGCTGGGCATAGAGTTCGGCAGGTTTTTCGGTCATCTGCCACAGCCCTATACGCACATCGTCGGCAAGTTGCTGAATGGAAATGAGCGGCATAGACGGTTACTGCTGGGTTTGCGTGTCGTTGACAATCACTTTCACCCTCGAAATGCGGCGCTCCTCTAACTGCAGAATCTCGAAAGTGTAGTTCTTGAAGTCGATGCGCTCGTGAATGCCGGGGAAATCGCCCTTCAGTTCGAGCAGCAGGCCGGCGAGACTGTCGGCGTCGCCCTCGACTTCGGCAAACTCGTCGTCGTCGATGTGCAGAATCCTGCAGAAGTCGCTCAACAGCGTCTTGCCCTCGAACACATAGGTGTTGTAGTTGAGCTTCGAGTAGTTTTTCTCGTCCTCATCATATTCGTCGTTGATTTCGCCGACAATCTCCTCAAGAATATCCTCCAAAGTAACGATGCCACTGGTGCCGCCAAACTCATCGACCACAATGGCAATATGCACTTTGTTCTCCTGGAACTCGCGCAGCAAGTCGTCAATTTTCTTGGTCTCGGGCACGAAATACGGCGGGCGAATGAGGCTCTGCCAACGGAATGAGGCCGGTTTGCCAAGGTGTGGCAAAAGGTCCTTGATGTAGAGCACGCCACGAATGTTGTCGGTGTTGTCCTGATAAACAGGAATGCGGCTGTAGTTGTTCTCCACAATGCACTTCAGCACCTCGTCAAACGAACTCTTGATTTCCAGGTCCACCACATCCTGTCGGCTGGTCATCACCTCCTTAGCCGTTTCGTCGCCAAAGCGGATGATGCCCTGCAACATGCTCTCTTCCTCTTTTATTTCCTCCTTGTCGGTCAGCTCAAGAGCCTGTTCAAGGTCGTCAACGCTCAGCACATGACTCTCTTTCTGCACGACTTTCTCAGCCAGAATGCCACTCCGCATGAGCACGGACTCCAAAGGCCAGAACAACTTGCGCAGAACCAAGATGCCGTTCACACAGCGGCGGCAGAACTTCAGCGGGTTCTGGCGGCTGTAAATCTTCGGCATAATCTCGCCGTAAAGTAACAGCAGGAAAGTGAGCAGCACGGTGATGCACAGGAACTGAAGCCAATAAGCCCGTCCGAAGTTCACTAAACGGCTGAATACGAAATTGCAGAGCATAATGATGGTGACGTTGACAAAATTGTTGGCAATAAGAATGGTGGCCAACGTCCGTTCGGAGTCCTCGCGCAACATCTGAATGTTGCGGTCGTAGGGATTTTTGTCAGGGTCGAGCTCGTTAAGGTCAGACGGCGAGAGACTGAAGAAAGCTATCTCAGAGCCGCTGGCGAATCCCGACAATATAAGCAGCAAAGCAGCCAATACGGCTGCTATGATGACACCCGCCGAGGGTTGCATGAATTGCACCTCGGAAAAAGTCTGGGTTAA
Source organism: Prevotella sp. (assembly GCA_017619445.1). GTDB lineage: Bacteria > Bacteroidota > Bacteroidia > Bacteroidales > Bacteroidaceae > Prevotella. Next base: position 8,040 of record JAFZSI010000031.1, on the reverse strand, counting down.
TGATACTAAGTCCATGAATAAATTAGAAAGGAGCACTATCATTACTGTTGCCCTGCTGTGTAGTAGGCTCTGAAGCGAAGCCGTCGTTGGGATTAGCAGGCTTGGGCGAAAGCAGCTCCATGTTCTCGCCGAGAATTTCCGTCACGTAGCGGCGCTGACCCTTCTGGTCATCGTAGCTGCGATAGCGTATGCGCCCTTCGATATAGAGTTTGTCGCCTTTGTGAACATATCGCTCCGCTATTTTGGCCAGTCCACGCCACAGCACAATGTTGTGCCAGTCAGTATGTTCGGGCACCTGCGTGCCATTCTGCAATGTATAGGCCCGCTCGGTTGTTGCAAGCGGAAACGACGCGATGGCCTGGTCAGCCTCGTAGTATCTGATTTCAGGCTCTTTGCCGACGTTGCCAATAAGCATTACTTTATTCATGATTCTTCAGGATTAGAGTATTATACACAACGACCTTTGTCAATTGTCAAATATCAATTGTCAATTGTCTTACTTGCAGAGGCCCAGGAACTTGAACTTGAAATTCTTACCCTTAGCCGAGGGGAACTGGCTGCGACTGTCAACACGCTCGCGCAGATGCTCAACAATGCGGTTGTAGCAGTCGAGTCCGGAAATGGCTTTCACCTGTGCCACAAAATGAGTGTCGCGATACTCGTGTTTGCCTGTGGTGGGAATCATCACCACGCGCTTGAAGTCGAGTGCACCCTCATACCAGCCCTCACGCTCCTGATTGAGCCGCATGATGGCTGGGGCCACCACCTCGCGCTGCTCTCCTCCGGCAGCGTTTGAGCGCAGGGCCTTCTTTTGCTTGAAGTCTGTCATGTTGGCGGCTTCTGTCTTGATAACAATAAAATAAACACGTGGGCGCACCTTGTAGCGTTTGGGATAATAGACATCGCTCATGGCGTATTCGCGAATATCCTCTGCCAAATCGTCATTCATTCCAATCTCGGGAATGGATGCAAGGAAATCAATAGCGTCATCGACATTAGTAACTAATGTCTCTCTATCAAAATATCTTAAGTATAAATTCATTGAGTTGTATTTTTCTATCCTAAACAAACAAAAAAATGAGCGGAAAACGGGACTCGGACCCGCGACCCCAACCTTGGCAAGGTTGTGCTCTACCAACTGAGCTATTTCCGCGTTCATCTTTCAAAAACAAAGAGCTCATCAACTCTTCATAAGACCGTTACCAAAATGCCTAACGCGTCTCAGACAGCGTTGAATGAATGTGTGAAGAGGAGGAGACTCGAACTCCCACGTCGCAATTGACACTACCCCCTCAAAGTAGCGCGTCTACCAATTCCGCCACCTCTCCATCACAAAACCATTCTGAAAGAATGGTGCCCAGAACAGGACTCGAACCTGCACGCCTCGCGGCACACGCACCTGAAACGTGCGCGTCTACCAATTCCGCCACCTGGGCATTTCCCCTTTTTGGCCTACAATCGATTGAGGAATCAAAGCCAAAAAGTTGTTTCAGAATGTCTGGAGCGGAAAACGGGACTCGGACCCGCGACCCCAACCTTGGCAAGGTTGTGCTCTACCAACTGAGCTATTTCCGCCTGAAAACCTTTAAAAAAAGGCGCATTTCTCTAAACGCGGTTGCAAAGGTAATGCTTTTTTCCGAACTGACAAACTTTTTTGAAAGTTTTTTTCCGAAATACTTCAATTTTCATTATTTGCCGAAAACGGCGTCTCCTGCGCCCAATCTGAGCTTCACGCTCAATCCATTCTGCTTTTGTAATCCTCATAGCCGAACTCGCGCAAAATCTGCAGACTTCCGTCGGCGCGTGCCAATGCAATGCCCGGATGGGTGATGCCATTGAAGGTACAGGTTTTCACGGTTGTGTAGTGAATCATGTCTTCGAAAATGACATTCTCCCCTATTTGCAACTCGTGGTCGAACCGCCAGAAGCCCATGAAATCACCACTCAGACAGCTGTTGCCGCCAAGACGATAGAGAAATGAGGGTGCAGAAGAAGGCGTCAGTTCGTTCTCCTCAACAATCTCGGCGCCGCGCACCTCGGGCGTGTAAGGCATTTCCAGACAGTCGGGCATGTGACAGGTGAAACTCACGTTGAGAATGGCCGTGCGAATGCCGCGGTCTTCAACCACATCCACCACCTGCGAAACCAACGGCCCCGTCTGCCAGGCAAAGGCGCTGCCAGGCTCAAGAATGACTTTCAGGTTGGGATAACGCTGACGGAAGTCACGCATCATGCCGACAAGCAGCTCAATGTCGTAGTCGCTGCGCGTCATGAGGTGACCGCCTCCGAAGTTTATCCACTTGAGCTGCGGAAACCATCGCGAAAACTTCTCTTCAATGTGCACCAAGGTGCGCTCAAACACGTCGGCACCGCTCTCACAATGGCAATGGCAATGGAATCCCTCGATGTCGGCGGGCAGAATCTCGGGCAATTTGTCGGCTGTCACCCCAAAGCGCGTGCCTCGCGCGCAGGGATTATAGAGTGCGGTGCCCACTTCCGAATACTCAGGATTGACGCGCAGGCCGAGGCTCAGCGCAGGGTTCTGCTCCTTCACGCGCTGGTGAAACCGAGCATACTGGCTGAGCGAGTTGAAAGTGAGGTGGCTGGAGCAGCGGGCCATCTCGTCAATCTCATAGTCGGTATAAGCGGGTGAATAGGTGTGCGCCGGGCTACCGAACTCCTCGAAAGCCAGCCGCGCCTCGCACAACGAACTGGCTGTTGTCGCGCCGATATACTCGCGGAAGATGGGAAACGTTTTCCAAAGCGCGAAAGCCTTGAACGCCAGGATGATTTCAACGCCCGCACGGCGCGCAACACCGCTGATGAGCTCAAGGTTGCGGCGCAGCCGAGGCTCCTCCAATATATAATAAGGTTTAGTGAGCCCCTCGAAGGTTTGCAAATCTGTTTTCATTGTCATTCTCTTGGTTTTTGGTGTGCCGATGAACGGTTTGAGTGACAAAGATAATATATTCGGCGATAACAGACGATTTTTTTAGAGAGTTTTTTTCTTAATGTCATAGAAAATTCTTACTTTTGCAATCAGAAAAGGAAAACCGTCGATGAAACTCGTTATCATGACAAAATCCACATTCTTTGTGGAGGAAGACAAGATTCTGGCAACGCTCTTCGAAGAGGGCATGGACAGCTTGCACTTGTACAAGCCCAACTCTTCGCCAATGTACTCAGAGCGGCTGCTCACACTTTTACCCGAGAATTATTACAGACGAATCACCGTTCACGACCATTTTTATCTGAAAAACGAATACGGACTGGCAGGCATTCACCTCGACCAGCCCGACGCTCCCCTGCCCGAAAAATACAAGGGCCGCTTCAGCCGCACCTGTTACGCCACCGACCAGCTGAAAGCCGCCAAGAAGAAAGCCGAATACGTATTCCTCGGCAAACTCTTCAACGGCATCACCAATCCCGACGAGCAGCCCGCATACTCGCTTGAAGAGCTGAAGGCGGCATCGCGGCAGGGACTCATCGACAAACACGTCTATGCATTGGGCGGTGTGAGCCTCGACAACATCCGCATGGTGAAAGACCTGGGGTTCGGCGGTGCTGTGATATGCGGCGACCTTTGGAACCGCTTCGACATTCACAACGAAATAGACTACAAGGCACTCATCGGCCACTTCCTGAAACTCAGGAAAGCCATATCGTAGCAAACGGAAACGAACAAAACCATAAACATCGAACAATAAATCATGGAGAAAAACTCTTTTATGGTATTTTCGGGAACCTGCACGAAATACCTCGCAGAGAAAATCTGCCAAAGTCTTGGTTGCCCGCTCGGCCAACTGCAGATAACAAAGTTCTCTGACGGCGAGTTTGCCGTGTCGTACGAAGAGTCCATTCGCGGACGCGACGTATTCCTTGTGCAGAGCACCTTCCCAAACTCCGACAACCTGATGGAACTGCTGCTGATGATCGACGCTGCCAAAAGAGCATCGGCCAGAACCATCAATGCCGTCATGCCCTACTTCGGATGGGCACGGCAAGACCGCAAAGACAAGCCCCGCGTCTCCATCGGCGCAAAACTCATTGCCGACCTGCTGAGCGTGGCGGGCGTGAACCGCGTCATCACCATGGACCTGCACGCCGACCAGATTCAAGGCTTCTTCGACGTGCCCGTTGACCACCTCTACGCATCGGGAGTCATACTGCCCTATCTGCAAAGCCTCAAGCTCGAAGACATGGTCATCGCCTCGCCCGACGTGGGCGGCTCCAAACGCGCCAACACCTACGCAAAATACCTCGGTTGCCCGCTCGTGCTCTGCAACAAGACCCGCGCCAGGGCAAACGTCGTGTCGAGCATGCAAATCATCGGCGACGTGGCAGGCAAGAACGTTGTCATTGTTGACGACATGGTGGATACCGCCGGCACCATCACCATGGCTGCCGACATCATGAAAGCCGCAGGCGCAAAGAGCGTGAGGGCATGTGCCAGCCACTGCGTCATGAGCGGCCCGGCAAGCGAGCGCGTGCAGGACTCGGCATTGGAGGAAATCGTGTTCACCGACTCCATCCCCTACTCCCAGCGATGCGCCAAGGTGAAGCAACTGTCGGTTGCCGACATGTTTGCCGAGACCATCCGCCGCGTGCTCGACAACCTGAGCATCAGCGACCAGTATCTCATCTAAACCAGCAAAAGAATTCTTTTCACCCAATAACACCTCAACGCCGCGAGTGCCTTCCCCAACTCGCGGCGTTGTTGTTTGGTCGTCCGGCACCATTTTCCCAAAGCAATGCTTTACGATGAAATTCTCTAGAAAATTTGAACGTAAAGCATTGCTTTGGAAAAACAAAGCGTGGAGTTGTTTCTATAGAACAATGGTTTGCAATGGTAAAACAGCATACCCGAAACACAAAGTGCTACTTTACGATGAAATTTTCTAGAGAATTTCATCGTAAACCCACACTTTGGAAAAACAACACAAATAGATATTGCAGTAACTTGCTGCAACAAAAAAATAACGCCAGGAAACAGAATGATTTCCTGGCGTTATTGATGGTTATTATGCGTTTCAAGCTTAGTCGAGCCACTTCACATAGCAGAAGTCCTGACGGTGGGGCAACTTGTCGTTCTTGGGGAACATGCGGGCACAGCACTTGAACGAGCCTGCTTCAAGGGGATGGAAGGTTGTTTCGAAAGTATAGAGATTTCCTTCGCGGCCCACCACCTCGAACGGACGCACATGGGCAATGCGCTCCTTGCCATCCTTGTCGAGTCTGATGGTTACCATTTCCAGACCGATGGCATTGTCGAGTCCCTGCTCGTCGATGACGAAGCGGATGGTGTATTTGCCGCCCGTCTCAACGCCCGTTTCGGGCAGATCGCTTTCCTTTGACACCACGCGGATGGCATCCCAACGCTCAGCAACCGTCTCTTTCCAGAGTGCAATTTCCTTGGCCAGCTGGTTGTCGTTGGCAGCGAGCTTTTGGAAACGGTTGGCCTGCTTGTTGTAGAACTTCGAATAGTAGTCGTCCAGCTGGCGCTTCATGGTGTAGTGAGGCGCGATGGTTGCGATAGAATTCTTGATTACCTTAATCCAGTCGGGGCTGAAGCCTTTCTTGTTCTTGTTGTAGTAGAGCGGAATAATCTCGTTCTCCAACAATCCATAGATGGTGGCAGCGTCGAGCTGGTCCTGATAGCCCTGGTTCTGATAGGTGCGTTTCTCGGTGAGTGCCCAACCGGCCCCCTTGCGGTAGCCTTCGAGCCACCAACCGTCGAGCACGGAGAGGTTCACCACGCCGTTCATCTCGGCTTTCTCACCGCTGGTGCCCGATGCCTCAAGCGGACGTGTGGGCGTATTCATCCAGATGTCAACGCCACAGACCAGACGGCGGGCAAGCAGGAAGTCGTAGTCCTCAAGGAAAATAATCTTGCCAAGGAACTCGGGACGCTGCGAAATCTCGTAAATCTTCTTGATAAGCCCCTGACCTGCACCGTCGGCGGGATGGGCCTTACCAGCAAAGAGGAACTGCACGGGATGCTGCGGGTCGTTGACAATTTTCGACAGACGCTCAAGATCGGTAAACAGCAGATGGGCGCGCTTGTAGGTGGCAAAGCGGCGGCAGAAGCCAATGATGAGTGCATTGGGGTTGATTTTTTCCAACAGCGATACAACGCGCGAGGGGTCGCCCTGGTTCTTGAGCCAAGTGTCGCGGAACTGTGAGCGAATGTAGTCAACGAGTTTCTGCTTGAGTTTCATTCGTGTGGCCCAGATTTCCTCGTCGGGCACATTGTATATGGCGTGCCAGATGTCCTCGTTGCTCTGGTCGCCAAGGAATTTCTCATCGAAATACTTGGCATAGAGCTTGCGCCATTCGGTGGCAGTCCATGTGGGGAAGTGAACACCATTGGTGACGTAGCCCACATGGTTCTCCTCGGGATAATAGCCGTTCCACAGCGGGGCAAACATCTGCTGGCTCACCCAACCGTGCAGCTTAGAAACGCCGTTGACTTCCTGGCAGGTGTTGCAGGCGAAGGTTGACATGCAGAATTTCTCGCCCTTGTCGTCGGGGTTGGTGCGTCCCATGCCAATGAACTCGTCCCAAGTGATGCCGAGCTTCTGGGGATAACCGCCCATGTACTTGCCGAAAAGACCTTCCTCGAAATAGTCGTGGCCTGCGGGCACGGGGGTGTGAACGGTGTAGAGGCTGCTGGCGCGCACCAGTTCGAGAGCCTGGTTGAACGTAAGGCCACCCTCTATGTAGTCGCAAAGACGCTGCAGATTGCAAAGGGCAGCATGACCCTCGTTGCAGTGGTAGATGTCTTTCTTGATGCCCAGTTTCTTGAGCAGCAGCATACCACCGATGCCGAGCAGAATTTCCTGCTTCAGACGGTTTTCCCAGTCGCCTCCATAGAGAGAGTGAGTAATGGGCTTGTCGAACTCAGAGTTCATTTCGTTGTCAGTGTCAAGCAGATAGAGCTTCACGCGACCAACATTTACACGCCACACATAGGCATGTACCTGATAGTTGGTGTAAGGAACGTCTATCACGAGCGGATTTCCGTCCTTGTCGAGCTCGCGCTCAACGGGCAGCGAGCTGAAGTTCTGTGCCTCGTAGTTGGCTATCTGCTGGCCGTCCATTGACAGGCTTTGGGTGAAATAACCGAAACGATAGAGAAAGCCTACGGCGCACATATCCACATTCGAATCGCTGGCCTCCTTGATGTAGTCGCCGGCAAGCATGCCAAGACCGCCGCTGTAAATCTTCAGGGCCGAGTGCATACCATATTCCATGCAGAAGTAAGCCACAGAGGGACGCTTAGCGTCGGGCTTCACATCCATATAGTTGCGGAACAGTGAATAGACATTCTTAATGCGCTTCATGAGGGCTTTATCTTTCACAATTTCTTCCTTGCGGTCGAATTTCAGACGCTCGAGCAACTGTACGGGATTGTGCTTCACGTCGTGATAAAGCTCGGGGTCGAGATCGCGGAACAGGTCGCGGGCCTCATAGTTCCACACCCACCACATGTTGTGGGCAATCTCGTCCAGACACTTCAGTTCTTCGGGAAGACTGGATTTCACGGACAGCTCCTTCCAAATAGGAGCATTCGCATAATCTGATTTGATTTTCATAATGTCGCAATTATTAATATGTTATGTTCTGATTATTGTTCATTTGAAATGGAGGGGCAAACGTCCTAAGGCAAAGGCTCGCCGCCAACGATGCCGTCAGCCTTACGCTGCTGGGCCTTGCGCAGGGCAAAGTCGTAGGCATCATAGTAATACTTGATGAAATGGCTCCAAAGGGCCTTCTTGGAAAGCTTGTCTGCTGCGGCACGCGATGTCTTCACCTGCTCAGCAGAGAAATTGGAGTAGTCGGCAACAGTATCTTTTATTGTGTCGGCTACTTCAGAATAGTTGTAGTCGGTGCGATGAATCACCTTCACACCGTCGGTAATCTCGCTGTCAGCACCTTTCTCGTTGTTTGCCCACAGTCCGAAGCCTGCAAGGTCGGTGGTAATGCAGGGCACCTTGAAGGCAATGGCCTCGAGCGGTGTGTAGCCCCAAGGCTCATAGT
>JAFZSI010000030.1 GCA_017619445.1 Prevotella sp. | reverse complement strand
TTTGCTTTTCGCAGTAGTTGATAGGTTTTGTTTTTTCATGATTATTTGTGTTTAGGTTATTATTATGGGTAATGGTACGTGGGTGTCTCACCCGCGGCAATCGCAACAACTTCGTGTGAAAGCCTGCGGCAACCGCAGGTGAGACACCTGCGTACCATGAATTATTTCAGTCCAGAGGTCGCGCGTGGAAAAAGACAGAAAAAGAAAACGTGGACTGATTACTTCGTCTACGCTTTCAGAGGTATCGCCAAACACCATTGCATCATATACGAGTAAAAGCCCACGCCGAACCGACGTGAGCATTAACTTTTACTCTTGATGCTTCAAATATTGGCGAAATTTCTGAAAGCAAGAATAAAGCTAACGCTTCAGTTTCCTAAATGTCTAATGAATGGTTATGTCATGGGCAATTTGATTTTATGGAGATTATATGGTTTGACATTGTTTTCATGGCGCAAAGATAAGAAAAGTTTCTGAAAGTTGTTACGGTTTTCCTCATTTTTTCTTCGACAGAGAGAGTTTTCGACAGAGAGACAATAGAGTTATTATAATTGATAATTGACAGTTGATAATTAACTTCGTTGATTTTGGTCACGACTCAGCCAATCATGCAAGCATGTTGGCATTCGCTGCTCCTAATAATTGATAATTTGACAAAAATGACGAAGAGCGACTCCTTCACCTCTATGCCTCTGTGTGAGAAAAAGGGAAATGTTAAAATCGAAAAAAGTGTGCACAATTTGTGCACAAAAAACTATGGGAAGCATAGACCTATGATTTGTTTTTCTACAATATGCGCTTTAAAAGCACATACCTGCGCTTTGGAAACACATACCTTTGCTTTGCGAGCGCAAAGTGCTGGTTTACGAATAGATTTTCTAGAAAATTCCATCATAATCCTTTGCTTTGTGAGCGTAACTATCTACTTTATGAACACGAAGTGGTACTTTACGAAAACAAAGCATAGGTTTGCGAATACTATCTCTATCCTGAATTATTCATGGAGTTATCGGGAGGAGTGCCTTGAGCAAAGCGAAAAAACTGACATTAGTCTGGGTGTTACGTATATAAAAACTCCTCTGTGTGAGAAAAGGGTTATGGGCAGGGCGGGGAGATGGTGATGCTAAAAACAAGAGAAGCCGCAAGCAACTGCTAACGGGTTGCTTGCGGCTTGCTGTGTGTCGACAGTTGGATTCGGACCAACGACCCCCACCATGTCAAGGTGATACTCTAACCAGCTGAGCTATGCCGACATTGCTGTTTGTGTGGCCTTTTGATTGTTGGCACGTGCGCCAGATAGGACTCGAACCTACACGTCGTAAGACACCAGATCCTAAGTCTGGCGCGTCTGCCAATTCCGCCACTAGCGCATTTGCGGATGCAAAGGTAATTCAATTTTGCTGAATCACCAAATATTTTCCCACATTTTTCTTTTCTACGCTCAATTGTCAACGCTCAACGCTCAACTCTGTGATTTGTATGGTTCTTGTGGCGGGATTGAAGTTGATGCCCTCGCGGTTGATGAAGTTGGAGAGTGTTCCGGCCGCTGCCAGTTCGACGGGCGTGCCGACGCAGATGCCTTTGTCTTTGTCCATGAGCCACAGGCAGTCGGCTATCTGCAGGGCTATCTCCAGGTCGTGGGTGGACAGGAAGATGGTCTTGCCGGTTTCGCGGCTCAGCCTTTGCAGCAGTTGCATCATCTCCACCTTGCTGGGATAGTCGAGAAAGGCTGTGGGCTCGTCGAGGAAGATGACGGGTGTCTGTTGTGCCAGGGCTTTGGCTATCATGGCTTTTTGGCGCTCTCCGTCGCTCAGTGTCTGCACCATTCTCTCGGCCAGATGGCTGATGCCTGTCATGGTGAGTGCCTGCTGCACGACGGCCTTGTCGTTGGCGTTGAGTGTTCCCCAGAATCCTGTGTAGGGGCTGCGGCCAAGGCCCACGAGTTCGGTGACGGTGATGTTCTGCACGTCGGGGCGGCCTGTGAGCACCACGCCGATGGTCTTTGCCAGTTGTTTGTTGGTGAACGAACTGATTTCCTTGCCGTTGATGGTGATGGTGCCGCCCAGTTTGGGAAGGAATGCGGAGAGGGTGCGCAGCAGGGTGGATTTTCCTGTTCCGTTGGCGCCGATGAGGCATGTCAGTTCACCGCCATTGATGGTGGCGTTGATGCCTGTGGCCACGGTCTTGGTGTTTCCTTTCTGCCGGTAGCCGATGGCAAGATTGCTCAGACGGATGGTTTCCACTGCTACTTTATCTCCTTTTCTCCCTTACTCCCTTACTATTCCATAATCAACTTCCGTGCATATTCGATGATGGTGTCGATGCCTTTGGCGGTGTCTTCGTCTGTGAGTTGCACGTTGTGGTCGGGCTCAATGCCGTTTTCGGTGCTGCGCTTGTTGACGTCGTACATGGGACAGGCTGAGAAGCGCACGCTCCAGCCGTTGGGCAGTTCGCTGGAGAAGGGCATGCCGGCACCGCCGCCGGTATGGTCGCCCACGAGGGTGACGTTGGGGCACTGCTTCATGTATTTGGCAAATTCGTTGGCGGCGCTATACACGCTGCGGTTGGTGAGCAGCATGACTTTCTTCTGCCATCTGAAGCCTTTGCTGGGTTTCAGCCGCTGCTCCTGCATTTCCGAGAAGTCGTTGTGGCCTTTGCCGTTTTTGTGCTGCATATATCCCACCAGAATCTCCTGGTTTGTGAACCGTGCGGCCAGTTCCTCGGCAGAGGTCATCAGTCCGCCGCTGTTGTCGCGGATGTCAAGGATGAGGCCGTTGCAGGGTGCGAGATAGTTGAACACCTCGTCCAGGTTGCCGGAACCCATTTCGTTGGCGAACGAGCCGCAGTAGATGTAGCCCGTGTTGTCGTCCAGGATGCGGTAGCGCAGTCCTGTGGCAATTCTGTAGTCGGTGCCCAAGTATTTGCGTTGCAGCGTGTCGCTGAAGTTGGCGGGATAATTCTCGTACCAGCTCCAATAGCGGGCGTGGTCGAAGGTGGAGTAGAGGTTCACGTGGCCGTCTTTCAGTTCGCCAATCATGTTGCCCAGCACCTCGAACAGTTGTGTCTTGCTCATGCCGTTGTTCACCATGGGGGTGTATTTCTGACGGACGGCGTTCCAGTCGATGCCTTTTTCGGTGAAGAAGCAGTAGTGCTCGTCCATAATCTTCCACAGGGCCTCGAAGTTGCCCCGCGCGTCGTCGGTAAATTCTTCTTCGTCAACGCACGAAGCGCACATCAGCCATGCGGCAGCCAATGTGCAGAGCAGATATATTGTTGATTTGCAAGTTGTTTTCATTGTCATTTGTTTTTCTTGCTGTCTCTTTTTGCCATTCCTACCACCAGCAAATGGCTGTAACAGTGGTATTTCAGGCTGTTGACCTTTGCCTGTCGGTAGTCGCCCATGTATCCCACGCGGAACCATCGTCCCCAAAGTCTGAAGTCGAGTGTCAGGCTGTGGCAGAGCGACGGTGTGGAGGCAATGGTGGTGGGCACGATGTTGTGGTCGTAGTTTCCGCGGTTGAATATCTCGTAATACGACTGTCCATAGTTGGGCGAGAACATGATGCCGGCCAATGGGAATGCCGCCTCGTAGCGCAGGTAGAGTGGCGAATGGCTCTTTCGGTAGAAGGTGTATTCTGCTGCGGCTGAGGGCATCAGGTGGATGGCCGCCTGTGCCTGGGCGGGGTTGTTGCCGTTGCGCGTGTTGTAGAGGAATCCCACGTTTGCCTCTGCTCCTCCGCCTGCTTCGAGGTGCAGACGGCGGTGTGCGGCCAGCCAGTTGTAGCGCAGCGCATATTGCAGTCGATAGTTACCGCCAATCTCGTTGCCATTGTCGGCGCGGTTGTGGGCATCTACGAGGCTCAGTTGCTGGGTTAGGATTTGCGACACGTGAAACCAGCGGGTGGTTGTTTCCGATTGTGTGATGAAACGGAAGTCTGTGCCGCGGTGCTTTTCGGCAGAGAGGTAGGTGTCGAGCACGTTGGCGGGCCCCACGCCCAACATCCACGTTTTCTGCGGCACCACCACGGGCTCAGCCCAGCAGATGGTGGTCTGGGTGCTGTCGGTTTGTGCGTGCAATGGGGTGGGGAACGCTGCCAAAAGCAGCGCATACAGCGTGGTCAGCAATATGGTGACGGGTTGTTTGCTCATTCTTGTGTGTGATGGTGGCCGCTGCGGATGCAGGGGCCGGTTATCTGTTTGTGGAGCGCGCTCAGTCGTCGGGGAAGAGGCTCAGTTGCCCTGACTCGTCAGACTTCTTGCGCTTGTTCTTTTTGGGCTTGGTGTTGCTGCTTGGTTTTGTTTCTGTAGCAGGCGCAGGCTCGTTGCTGGGCTCAGGCTCAATGGTTGGCTCAGGCTCAACAACAGGCTCAGGTTCGACATCAGGCTCAGACTGAGGGGGCTCGGGCGTCTCCACGGGCGTTTCTTCTGTTGTTTCTTCCTGCGTTTCTTCGGCTGGTTCCACAGTTGGCACTTCAGCAGGTTCCGCTGGTTTCTCCTCGGCCACTGTTTCTGGCGTCTCCTCGGGTGTTTCCTCCGCGGTTTCCTCCTTCTGCTCGGGCTGGCGCTCGGGTTCCAGTTCCTCAAAACTGGCCACCTGCCAGGTGGTGAGCCGTTTGCCGTGGGCCTTGAAGCCCTTAATCTGTATAAACTGCTCGGCATCGATAATCTCGGCAGGCCGGGCAGCGTCGTGACCGCCGAATGTCAGTTGCAGACGTGGGTAGGGCGTGTCGGTGAGCAGCACCAGACGTGAGTTTTTGTTCTCACCCACGAAGTTGCGTTTGGTCTTGATGGCCTCCATGGTGAAGCGTTTGATGTAGGGATAGCCTTTCATGTCGGCATCATAGATGACGGCCGTCCACACCTTGTCGGCATCATATTTTTCCAGTCGGCTGATGTTGTCCTCGTAGTGGTTGTTGGGGTCGAAGTTGGTGATGTAGTAGTCGTTGTTGTCCAGGATGACCAGAATCTTGTCCTCGTCGTTGAATTCGCCCAAGTAGTTGCCGTGCTCCTCGTAGTTGAGGCGGCCCACCACGGGGTCGAACCACACCTTGCGTCCTCCCAGCGTGGAGTGTCCGTGGCTTTTCAGTCCGATGCGGGCCACGGGGTGCTTGCTCACCATGTTGCCGGTTGCTCCGCGGCCTTTTATCAGGACATTCTTGAAGTCGAAGTCTATCACGGGCTTTTTCAGTTTGGGATTGGGCTGCAGGGCCACCTTCACGATTTCTGCCTCGCCGTTGGGGTTGGCCGTAAAGTACATGATGCGGCTTCCCGGCGTTCCTTTTGTCACGTCGTACTCGCGGTCGCGTGTGAAGCTGGTCATGTTGAATCGCTTGGCAAAGCACTTGCCGTCCTTTCCGTCGCGGTAGATGATGTTGTAGGTGGTGCGCGAGTCGTTTTTCTTGAACACAGACACGTAGAGCACGTTTTTGCCTACGAACACTTTTTCGGCCACGCGGATAATCTTGAAGCGTCCGTCGCGGTAGAAGATGATAAGGTCGTCGATGTCCGAGCAGTTGCACACAAACTCGTCCTTCTTCAGCGCTGTTCCCACGAATCCCTCCTGACGGTTGATGTACAGTTTCTCGTTTGCCTCCACCACTTTCACGGCTTCGATTGTGTCGAAGCTCTTTATTTCGGTCAGACGTGGATGGTCGGCACCGTATTTCGCCTTCAGGTGGCGGAACCAGTCGGCAGTCACCTCCACCAAGTTGTCCAGGTCGCGGTCTATTTCGGCTATCTCGGCGTTGATGCGCGCAATCAGCTCGTCGGCCTTGTCTTTGTTGAACTTCAGTATGCGCTGCATCTTGATTTCCAGCAGTTTCAGGATGTCGTCCTTGGTCACTTCGCGCACCATCTGCGGGTAGTAGGGTGTCAGACGGTCGTCAATATGCTCGCAAACCGCGTCGATGGTGGGTGCCTGCTCGAATTTGCGGTCCTTGTAGATGCGCTCCTCAATGAATATCTTCTCCAACGAGCAGAAGTGCAGCTGTTCCATGAGTTCGTTGCGGCGGATGAGCAGTTCCTGGCGTATGATGCCCATGGTGCGGTCAACGCTGTGGCGCAGCACGTCGCTCACGGTGAGGAACTGGGGCTTGTTGTCCTCAATGACGCAGCAGTTTGGCGAGATGTTTATTTCGCAGTCGGTGAAGGCATAGAGCGCGTCGATGGTCTTGTCGGGCGAGATGCCGGGCGTCAGGTGCACCTGTATCTCCACCTCTGCCGAGGTGAGGTCGGTCACGTTGCGCGCCTTAATCTTTCCCTTCTCAATGGCCTTGGTGATGCTCTCGCACAGGGTGCTCACGGTCTTCGAGAACGGAATCTCGCGGATGACCAGCGTGCGCTGGTCCAGTTTCTCAATCTTGGCGCGCACCTTCAGCACGCCCCCGCGCTGTCCGTCGTTGTACTTGCTCACGTCTATGGAGCCGCCCGTCTGGAAATCGGGATACAACTGGAACTGCCGGCCGTGCAGATAGCTCACGGCGGCGTCGCAAATCTCGCAGAAGTTGTGTGGAAGTATCTTTGAGCTCAGGCCCACGGCTATTCCCTCGGCGCCCTGAGCCAGCAGCAGCGGATATTTTGCGGGCAGCGTGATGGGTTCCTTGTTGCGGCCGTCGTAACTCAGCTGCCACTCGGTGGTCTTGGGGTTGAACACCACCTCAAGTGCGAACTTCGAGAGCCGGGCCTCAATGTATCGCGGCGCGGCTGCGCGGTCGCCCGTCAGAATGTTTCCCCAGTTGCCCTGACAGTCCACCAGCAGGTCTTTCTGACCCAGTTGCACCAGCGCATCGCCAATCGACGCGTCGCCATGAGGATGGAACTGCATGGTGTGGCCCACAATGTTGGCCACCTTGTTGTAGCGCCCGTCGTCCATGCGCTTCATCGAGTGCAGGATGCGGCGCTGCACGGGCTTCAGACCGTCCTCGATGTGGGGCACGGCGCGCTCCAGTATCACATAGCTGGCGTAGTCGAGAAACCAGCTCTGGTACATCCCGAGAGATGGTGCACGGCAGCGGCGTCAAACCGGCTCACGGGCTTATAGTCCGAGTGTCCGGCAGCATCGTCGGCCATTTCTTCAGCCTCTTGGTCGGCAAGTTCTTCGTTATGCTCGTTGTTCAGTTCTTCGTTTTGCTCGTTGTCCTTCAGTTCGTCGTCTTTCATAAACGGTTTTCAGTTATTTTGCAGCAAAAGTAAGCAAAAATATTGAGAAAACCGATGGCAGAGGCGTAAAAAGTGGTTTTACGTTCAAATTTTCTACAAAATTTTGTGCTAAAGTTGGCAGTTGTTTTCCTAAAACGCAGGTTTACGGAAACAGCGCAGCGAGTTATTTTTCCAAAGCATTGGTTTACGAGAATAAAGTGATGAGTTACGAGAATAAAGTGATGAGTTACGCTCAAATTTTCTAGAGAATTTGACAATAAAGCATACAGTTGTCTTTTCAGTGCGAAATAATGGTTTTCTGGCGTAGGGAGATAATTCCATGGTTTTAGAAAGAAAAATTCCTTTTCTTTCGTTTTTTTGCTCACTTAATCGTACCTTTGCAAGCAAATTTGCAAATTAGGTATTTTAATTATGGCACAAGAAGACGTTTTCAAAAAGATTGTGAGCCATTGCAAGGAATATGGCTTTGTGTTTCCAAGTAGTGAGATTTACGACGGCCTCGGCGCTGTGTATGACTATGGTCAGAACGGCGTGGAGCTGAAAAACAATATCAAGGAGTACTGGTGGAAGTCGATGGTGCTGCTGCACGAGAACATTGTGGGCATCGACTCGGCCATTTTCATGCATCCCACCATCTGGAAGGCCAGCGGCCACGTGGATGCGTTCAACGACCCGCTCATCGACAACCGCGACTCGAAGAAACGCTATCGCGCCGACGTGCTCATCGAGGAGCAGATTGCCAAGTACGACGACAAGATTCAGAAAGAGGTTGAGAAGGCCCGCAAACGCTTCAAGGAGGCTTTCAACGAGGAGCAGTATCTGGCCACCAGCCCGCGCGTGCTGGAGCTGAGCGCAAAGCGCGACGCGCTGCACACACGCTACGCCGCCGCCATGCAGGGCCCCGACCTTGAGGAGCTGAAACAGATTATCCTGGACGAGGAAATCGTGTGCCCCATCAGCGGAACGCGCAACTGGACCGACGTTCGCCAGTTCAATCTCATGTTCTCCACCGAGATGGGAAGCACTGCCGACGGCTCGATGAAGATTTACCTGCGCCCCGAGACGGCTCAGGGCATCTTTGTCAACTACCTGAACGTGCAGAAGACCGGCCGCATGAAGATTCCTTTCGGAATTGCGCAGATAGGTAAGGCCTTCCGCAACGAGATTGTGGCCCGCCAGTTCATCTTCCGTATGCGCGAGTTCGAGCAGATGGAGATGCAGTTCTTCGTGAAGCCCGGTACCGAGCTTGACTGGTTCCCCAAGTGGAAGGAAACGCGCATGAAATGGCACCAGGCACTGGGATTCGGCGCAGAGAACTACCGTTTCCACGACCACGACAAGCTGGCCCACTATGCCAACGCCGCCACCGACATCGAGTTCCGTATGCCCTTCGGCTTCAAGGAGGTGGAGGGAATCCACAGCCGCACCAACTTTGACCTGTCGCAGCACGAGAAATACTCGGGAAAGAACATCAAGTACTTCGACCCGCAGGAGAATGTCAACTACACGCCCTACGTCATCGAGACATCTATCGGCGTTGACCGCATGTTCCTCAGCGTGATTTGCCACAGCTACACCGAGGAGCAGCTTGAGGGTGGTGAGACGCGCGTGGTGCTCCGTCTGCCTGCCGCATTGGCACCCGTGAAGCTGGCCGTCATGCCGTTGGTGAAGAAGGACGGACTGCCCGAGAAAGCACGTGAGATAATCAACGACCTGCGCTTCCACTTCAACTGCCAATACGATGAGAAGGACTCAATCGGCAAGCGCTACCGCCGTCAGGACGCCATAGGTACGCCTTACTGCGTGACCGTTGACCACGACTCGCTCAACGATGGCAAGGTGACACTCCGCTTCCGCGACACCATGCAGCAGGAGCGCGTCAACATCAGCGACCTGGCCGCCATCATCGAGGACAAGGTGAGCATCGCCAGCCTGTTGAAGAAACTCTAAAGACTCACTCCCAAACCCAAACACCCACCCCCAAACCCTCTCTGCGAGGGTGGGGAGAAGATTGTGAAGATGAAGCAAAAGATTTTAAGACAACTTAAAGCCGCGAGTAAGCGAGAGCCAACCAAGCTTGCTTGGAGTTGGCCGAGCGTGAGCGGGTTATTCAAAGCCATGGCCTACATCATCCTGCCCCTCATCGGGGTTGGCATGGCTTGTGTGTCGTGCAGCGAAGAAGACAACACCGTTGACGAGTGGGCCGACTGGCAAAAGAAAAACGACAGCTACTGGAACTCGCTCTACAGCGAGACTCAGCAGCGGATATCATCGGGTGACAATTCGTGGCGGGTGCTGACCGTGTGGTCGAAAGACGAGAAGTATGAACTGAAAACCACCGACCGCATCATCGTGCATGTGCTCAACGAGGGCAAAGGAACCGAGCAGCCGCTCTACACCGACACCGTGCGTGTGCACTACGTGGGTTGGCTCATTCCCTCAGCAAGTTATGCCGGAGGCTATCAGTTTGACAAATCGTATTCCGACGACTCGTTTGATACAGAGACAAGCATTCCTGCCAAAGGAGCCTTGTCGGGATTTACAGACGGTTTTGCCACCGCGCTGCTCAACATGCACCAGGGCGACCATTGGCGTATCTACGTGCCCTACACCCTCGGCTACGGAGCCAATGTCCATGGCAGCATTCCTGCCTATAGCACGCTGATTTTCGAAGTGACGCTCGCCTCGTTCTGGCATCCCGGAACCCGTGTGCCAGAGTGGAGTGCCAAGCCCGCACCGTTCTTCGGGGATTAGCGAACGCATGCTCCATACCCAGAGTTTCTGGGGATTCAGGATTCTCCCGTTGTTTAGGGAATTGACAATCCCCGTTACGCATTCCAATACCAGCAAGCCGCGATTTTTTCGCGGCTTCTGTTTTCTCTCAACCCTTGATATAAATCAAGAAAACATGCTAAAATCGTTAAAAAATATCAACGTTTTATTGCTGTGTGCGAAAACAGTTGTATCTTTGCACCAACAAAACGAGGGAAACCTATACGTAGGTCGTTAGTCTAATAAAAAGGTAAAAAGACTTTTAAGGTAGGTCATTTAGCTTTGAAAAGGTAAAAAGAGCACGCGACACAATATAGTTGAAACCAACGAACCAATAGGTAAGAAGGTAAATAACATCATCATAGGTTTAGGAACAAGCTTTTGAGGTAAAGCAACAGGATTGTTGGAAAGGATAACATGATGCCCGCGTGGGCGCGGGTACATAAAATCAATAAGTAGAACAAAAACAAAAGAAAGGGTAAAAAGATGAGTACAGGAATGGTATTAGCCCTGTTCGCAGCCCTGACTGCAGCAGGAATGATGTTCGACAACAAAGCCCGTCAGGGCAAGTAAAAACTGCCGGACATTGCCCTATGGCAAACGATAAAAAGAGAAAGTATCAGAAATAACAACGCTGTTTAGAAATAACAAGTAGTGTAAAACTCTGTTGAAAGACGGCAGCCCGCGACGGGTTGCCGTCTTTTCGTATTAAAAAACCTTAATAGTGTTGAAGGTTCATTGACAAAAAGGGCCTATTCATCGAAAAGTTGGAAAGAAAAAGAGAATAAAATTTGCATAATTCAACACAATTGCCTATTTTTGTGCGCTGTAAGAGAATCTGTCTTTAAATCAAATACATGTTATTGCGCTTATCGAGTGATAATATTTTTGCTTTTTCTGTAGGTTCGCAGGCTTGTGCCCACGAACGATGCGACCTATTGTGGAAAGCATATCCCATTCAATAACAAATTAAAATTCATAAACAACTAAAACAACAAACAAAACTATTATGAAGAAGATTTTACAATTCTTGTTCTTGGCCCTGGCTGCCATGTTCTGCCTGCCCGTCAGCGCACAGATTACAATTAAGGGCGTATTGAACAACAACCGCTATGATGATGGTGACCAATTGAAGTCGCAGTGGATAGGCTCTATTTACGACGAGAACGGCAATTACACTGGAGTGACGGCTTTCATCGTTGATTACGGCATCTATGAAATGACTGTGGACGGAACAACTCTGAGTACTCCCGTCAAGAACCCTGCAGTGAATATGTCGGATATCAAGCAGGGAAGCAAGATTGACTATGAAAAAGCTATTTGGGCAAACAACTTCAACTTGATGTATGGCAATTCAGGAGCCGTTTATGTTGATGGAAAGATTGTAACCGTGATGTCGCGCGACTACCAGTCAACCGAGGACAACGAGCTCTTTGCTGTAAGAAAATGGGATGCCGTTACAGGTGACCTGCTTAACAATCCAAGTGAATACATGGATGTATCGGCTAACATCGAGTCGGCAGGAATGAGCTACAACCCCATTGACGGAAAGGTTTATGGTTTCTTCCATATTACAAATGCTCAGCTACTTGACGAGATTCTCAATGACCCAGATTATTATGCAGACCAAGATGACACCGACTGGGGACGAGAAGGTCTGGACGACGGCTATTGCCTTGGAACCATCGACCTGAAAACCATGGAAATTACCCCCATCACTCCAGGCCTCTATTACGGCAACTATGTTGCATTTGCTATCAACAGCGAGGGACGTGCATTTGTGCTCACCAGTGGTGGAACATCTGGCTATTTGGGCGATGATGGAAAGATTTACAATATTAACCATGAACTGGCAGGTGCACAGCTTATTGAAATCGACACAGAAACAGGTCTCATGGTGAGAAACAAAACACAGGTGGTTGACCCTGAAACAAACGAGGAATATACAGAATACAGCTTCCCTTATCCGGCTACAGGATACTGCTCACAAGTGAGACGACAGGCTGCATGCTTTGCCAAAAGCGATCCCAACACTCTCTATTGGATTGGATTCTATAACAGCGGAAAGGGTGTTAACAGCAGCGGTTCATGGACCACGCTTGACAACCGCGAGTGGCGTACCAATGGACTTTATGACACCGCCCTCTACAAGATTGATGTTCAGACAGGATTGTGCACACGTGTGGCAAAGATACCCAACAGGTGCTCGTTCTCATGCCTCTGGATTGATGGTGATGACAACAGCGACGGGTCGGGCTATCAAATCATTGACAATGGTGGTGACGATCCTACCGGCATCAGCATTGTTGCTCCCGCACAGACAAGCAACAGCGAGGTGTTCAATGTCAGCGGGCAGCGCATGAACGGCCTGCACAAGGGTGTCAACATCGTGAAGAACGGCAACAAGGTCGTGAAGGTTGTCAACAAATAAAACCCGACATGAAGAGTTCTTCTGACAAAGAGACAAAGAGCGTGTTTTTTCAGAGAGATAATGAGCACGCTTTTTGTCTTTGGCATACAAATAGTTCAGAAATAATAATCATAAAATAATAATCATGAGAAAAATCAACTTAATTCTTGTGCTGTTGCTCTCATTGATAGGAGTGACACAGATGAAAGCGGACGAGCTGACCGTTAATAATGGAACATCTCAAAATGATTATGTTCCTTTCTACGGCTACTATGGTGACGCTTACACAAAGTGTGAGTTCATCATACCCGCAACTGACCTCGCTGCTATGAATGGTAAAACCATTACTGCTTTGAAGTTCTTTTCAAATACAGCATCTGTAAATTGGACAGGCTCGTTCCAGGTCTTTTTGAAAGAAGTGGAAGCCACCACATTGGCAGCTTTTACAGGAACAACTGGCGCAACGGTTGTATTTGAGGGAACGGGCTTGGCTATCGATGCAAACAAAGAAATGTCTGTTACCTTCACCGAAGGTTATACCTATAATGGTGGAAACCTGTTAGTAGGTTTTTATCAGATAGGCAAAGGTAATTATAAATCCGTGAAGTTTTATGGCGTTAATCAGGACAACTACACTGCTTGGCAAGGCTATAATTCTTCTGGATTGGATGCTATAACTGGTTCTGGAAAGTATTTCTTGCCTAAGACCATGTTCACTTATGAAGAGAATGTTTCTGGTCCTGGCTTTGCCGCCTATGACGGCACAACTAAGCTGAACTCTCCTTATAGTTATAACTTCGGCTTGGCTACTGCAGGTGCAACAAAAACCTTTACACTGAAGAATCCTGGTACTGAGAGTGTTAATGTATCTGTTTCTGAGACAGGTAGCTTTGGTGCAACGCTTTCCGCATCATCCATCGCTGCTGGTGGTGAGGCCACGTTGACTGTTACCATGCCAGAAGCTACAGGCAACAGTACTATCACTATTACTCCGACTGGCTTAGATCCGTTTGTAATCAACGCAAGCGGAACGATTCGTGATCCCAACAAGGTGTATGAATATGGCTTTACCGCTCTTCCTGAAGACTGGACAACAAGTGGTTCTTGGTCTTATTCTGAAGCAAACGGAGCATATACAACTGTCTGGTATCTTTCAAGCAATGCCCGGCTTATTACTCCGCTTCTTACCGTGAGCGAGGGAGAACAGTTCTTCGTAGAGGCAAAAGGTTATAGCACAAGCAACACAAGCTATCAGCACCTGCAGATGCAGTATTCTGCTGATGGTACTACTTGGACAAACTTTGATTCTGAGCCCACACTTGACCCGTCATCATGGAACACGTTCTCCTTTACCGGTGTGCCTGCAGGACAGTATTATATTGCCATCAATGCTTCTCAGGCCGATATTCGTATGTTCTATGGAGGTGAACTTCCTCAGATTGCAAAAATGGTTGTAACTGCTGAAGACCACAACTTTGGCTTGATTGATGCAGACGCTACAACGACATTCGTAATCAGCAATACAGGCAAGGCAGAACTAACAGGCATTCAGGTCCTGTCTGACAATGCCGCATTCACCATTGAGAATGCTCCCACTACTCTTGCAGTTGGCGCAGAAGCTACTGTAACAGTTAAAATGTCTGCTGCTAATACAGGTGAATTTAATGGAGTGATTACTATAAAGGCTGACGACCAGACAGATGTGACCTTCAATGTCAGTGGTGTTGTGTTGCCCGAAGGTCTTTCTGTCATTGATTTTGAAGACAATCAGCTTCCCAGCGGTTGGGAGCAAGTAACTTCAAACAAGTGGAGTTTCGCTGATGGTAAGGCTTACGCCACAAGTGCAGCAGAGATGGTTACTTCAAAGCTTCAGTTCGCTGAAGGCGACTTAGTGGCAATCATGGCTACAAGTTATGATAATTACGATAACAACTATCTCGAGGTTTATGCTTCAAGCGATGAAGGTGCTACTTGGACTCTTCTGAAGAAATTTGTTTCAAGAAGTCAGATTCCTTACGGTTCATACGCACCGCTTATCTTGAGCGACATTCCTACGACGACAAACATGCTGAAGTTCAAAGGCTATTATGTCCGTATTGAAGAAATCCGCGGTCTTACCTTTGACCAGAATGCTCCGCTGTTGAGTATTTCTCCTGTTGAGGATGCTGCTTTCGGAACGGTTACGGCTGCTGTTAGCAAAACTTATACGGTGGCCAATGCGGGTACGGGTACGCTGACAGTGAACATTTCTTCTGACAATGAGGCTTTCGTTGTTGAGCCTGCTCAACTGGAGGTTACCGATGAGGCCCAGACGTTCACCGTTTCCTTTACACCGACTGAGGGCAACTATGGAAAATTCAATGCCAACATCACCGTTACCCCGACTTATGACGAAACAGCAGCCGTTTCATTTGCTGCTTCGGCAACTGTGAAGAATCCCAATGTGTGGGACGAGGACTTCGAGGAAGGTACATTGCCTGCTGGTTGGGATGCCAACAACTGGACAATCGGTAAGTTCACAAGCTATGAGAACTCAACATATATGGCTCTTGCTCCCAGTAGTTCAACTGCCGGCACGCTGATTACTCCTCCGCTGGAGGCTAAGGCTGGCGACGTGCTGACGTGGGATGCATACCTTAATTGGTATGACGAGGCACTGATTGTTGAGTATTCAAGTGACGAGAAGGCCACATGGACTCAAATCTACAACTATAAGACCCAAGAAGATGCCGAGGCTCCAAGCACTACTCAGAGGTATTATAACAAGCCCATGTCGTTCACTGCACCTGCTGACGGCATTTATTACCTTCGTTTCACATCAACCTATCAGAATGGTGTTGACAACTTCAACGGCTTCAAGCTTGCCCTGAAGGAGCACGACGCGCTGATTACCAGTCAGAACATTCCTGCAACGGGCAACCAGTATGTGGAATACACAGCCTCTGTGACCGTAAAAGAACTGGTTGGCAAGGACGAGAATGTGATTGTTGAGTTCTATCTTGGTGATGACCAGGTGGCTGAGACATCAGGCACACTTGATCCCAATAGCTCTGAAACCTTCACCGTGACCTTCACCCCGAATGAGGCATACTCTGGTGAGGCCAGCTTTGTTGTTACTTTCGTCAGCGACGACGACGAGGTGTTTGCCACCTTCGAATCCGATGCAGTCGAGGTGAACATTGCTGCTGCTCCTGTTCTCGACGAGACCGTGGGCATGCCCGAGGGTATGACAAACTGGGGCAACTATCCCGCCATTGAAATGGATTATTCACTGAAGGCTGG
Organism: Prevotella sp.; assembly: GCA_017619445.1. Taxonomy (GTDB): domain Bacteria; phylum Bacteroidota; class Bacteroidia; order Bacteroidales; family Bacteroidaceae; genus Prevotella. Next base: position 1,787 of record JAFZSI010000030.1, on the reverse strand, counting down.
TTGGAACACCATCGTCTTGCCGTTCGCTTGGAGCGACCTCAGCGTGTTTGGCGAAGGAGCCAAAGCCTACAGCTTTAACGACTATAGCAATGGCGCCATCGATTTCAAAGTGGTTACAGAACTGAACGCTCAGACTCCATACATCATCTACGCTCCTGCAGCTATGAGCAAGATTGTCTTCGCTGATGTCAAGAACTTCAGAACCAGCACCGAGCTTAGTGACCTGAGAATAACCCACAACGACGCAGTGTTCCAAGGCACATACGAACCTATAGCCGCTCCCGACATGCAGGGCAAGTATGGTGTGGTTCCTTCTACGGGAAAGATTCAGAAGGGTGGTGCCAATGCATCGCTCAAGGGCTTCCGTGCTTACTTTGAGCTGCCTGGAAATGTAAATGGTGCTAAACTCAATTTCTTGGACGAGAATGGCAATGTAGAAACCTCTATCGACGCTGTTGAGCTGATGAACACCCTGAACGGCGACTTCTACGACCTGAGCGGCCGTAAGATAGAAGGCAAGACCAAAGCTGGTGTCTATATCAAGAACGGCAAGAAGGTGGTTGTAAAATAACATGACATTTTCTATGTAATAACTTTAAAATGGATACAAAGATGAAAAAAGTATATATTGAGCCAATCACCAAGGTTAAGACTGCCGTTATCGAGGCAATTCTTCAGACAGCCTCAGAGCTGGATCCCAACAAGGGTGACCAAAGCGTTACTCCCACTGAAGAAGAATACGAGGATGAGTTCGGAGCCAAGAAGTTCCACAGTGTTTGGGATGAGGATGAATAGACCATCATGACAAGCGTTCGGCGGATGTTCCGTTGCAACAGAACATCAGCCATTCATTCAATAGCAAAAGGGAACATGCTTTCGGGCGTGTTCCTTTTTTTGTGGCTTCATCTCACGGTTGGATTTTTGTCAGTTGCACGTTTGTTGTCAAAATTCTTCGTTTTTCGTTCTTCATTTTATGTTTTTAGTCGTATTTTTGCAGATGAAATGGTGGCGACAAAGAAACAGAAGAAAAGCGACGCGTTGCTGCAGTTGATTCGCGACGGTAAGCCGATGACGGGCAATCAGAAGCTCCGGCTGATTGTGGAGCTGAGTATTCCGTCGATACTGGCGCAGATTACAAGCGTGATGATGTTTTTCATCGACCAGGCCATGGTGGGCCGCATCGGTGTTGAGGCTGCAGCCGCCTGCGGGCTGGTGGAGTCGAGCACATGGTTGTGCGGCAGCTTGACGGGAGCTGCTTCGATGGGGTTCTCGGTTCAGGTGGCCCACTTCATCGGGGCGAACGACATCAGCCGTGCACGCGCCGTGTTTCGCCACGGGCTGCTGTTCACCACGCTGTTCAGTGTGGTGGTAGCTTTGGTGGGATTGTTGGTCAGTGGCCGTCTGCCGTTCTGGTTGGGTGGTGGTGCTGATATTGCCCACGATGCGAGCACCTATTTCGGTGTTTTCATGCTGGTGATGCCCTTTTTCCAGTTGTCCAGTCTTTCAAGCAGCATGCTGAAATGCTCGGGCAACATGCGCATTCCGAGCATCATGAGCATCCTGATGTGTGTGATGGACGTGGTGTTCAATTTCATCCTCATTTTTGTTTTCCACTTAGGCGTGCTCGGCGTGGCTATGGGAACAGGCCTGGCCATTGTGATTGGCGCATTGGTGCAGGCCTACTATGCTGTGTTCCGCAGCGAGATGCTGGCGTTGTTCAGAGGAGAAAGGAAAGAAAAAAGAGGAGAGAGGAGAGAAAAAAGAGGAGAGAGGAGAGAGGAGAGAGC